>NZ_CBFHNM010000002.1:0-355010 GCF_965657255.1 Nonlabens sp. | reverse complement strand
GTTGTTTGTGATGATGTTACTAATGACGGTATCGCAATTTTTGATTTAACCTCTCAAGATGCTGATATATTAGGATCTCAAACAGCAACTGAAAATACCATCAGGTACTTTACTTCACAGGCAGACGCTACTGCAGGAGTTGCAGGAACTGAAATTGTTAATCCGGCAACGTATTCAAATGCTACTGTAGGTGGCGAGACTATTTTTGTAAGAATAGAAAATAATGCAGCTACAGATTGTGCTGATTTTGGTTCTTTTGAATTGATCATTAATCAATTGCCTGTAGCAAATCCAGTTGCAGATGTAGTTGTTTGTGATGATGTAAGTAACGATGGTGTAGATGTATTTAATTTTGATACGTATACCTCAGATGTTTTGTTGTTACAAGATCCAACATTATTTTTTGTTTCCTATCACGAGAGTCCTGCTGATGCCGCATCTGGTAGTAATCCATTACCAACAAACGGTTATACGAACATTTCAAATCCTCAAACTATTTATGTACGTATAGAGAATACGAACAACGATACCTGTCAAGATTCAACTACTACTTTTGATTTGGTTATAAATGAATCTCCTAGAATTATGGATGCTCCTGATCTTAATTTATGTGATGATCCAAGTGGCGATGGAGTAGAAATTTTTGATTTGACCCAAAATGATGCAACAATTCTCAATGGTTTAAACCCTGCTGAATACACAATCACTTATAGTAATGCTTCTGGTGTTATAACCTCTCCTTATTCTAACAATGGAAGTCCAGAAACTATTACTGTAACAGTTCAAAATATTTTGACTTTATGTTCAGATTTTACAACATTTGATTTGATTGTAAATCCTGTCCCTAATACGATACCATCTTTTACAGTTGAAGAATGTGATGAAGATGGAGATGGTGTCGCAAGTTTCACTTTTTCAGAGGTTACTAATCAAATAATTAATGGTCAGACAGGTGCTGCAGTTACTTATTACGATTCTCAGGCAAATGCATTAGCTGATACAAATGCTTTAGATATTTCAGGTTATAATAACACCAGTGCTTCTCAAACTATTACGTACCGATTAGAGTTTGTCAATACAGGTTGTTTTTCATTAGGTGAATTCGTCATTGAACCAGTGGATGCTCCTATTGCTATAATTCCTACACCAATAGAAGGTTGTGATGATGGTTCTGGAAATAGCACGGTAGATGTTAGTACTGCAAATGCTGAGGTTACAACAGGGCAAGCTGGCTCTACAGTAGTCTATTATTTAAACCAGTCAGATGCAGATAATCAATCAAATGGTATTACCAATGATTTTACCTACTCGGCAAATACAACTTTGATTGTAAGAGTAGATGATGATAATACGGATTGTTTCAGTTTTACAACATTAGATTTGATTTTTAATCCATTGCCATTACCTGAATTATTAAATCAGTATGTTTTATGCAGGGATGAAAATGGAAACCTAGTAAATGGTGCAGTAACATTAGATACAGGTTTAAATAATACTGAATTTAGTTTTCAATGGACTTTAAATGGCGCTGCAATAGCACCATCTACTGCAGCTATAGATGTTGTAGATGCAGGTGATTATGAAGTTACTGCGACTAGAATTTCAACAGGTTGTGAAAATACAGAAACTACAAATGTTAGAATTTCTAGTGTTCCAGATGTTTTTGATATCGACATCACAACCGATCCATTTGATAAAGATCATCAGGTAATTGTTACTGCTGAAGGTCCAGATTTATACTGGTTCCGTTTAGATGATGGTCCTTATGTTAATAATGGTGTTTTTGATGATGTTTCTCCTGGGCCACATACGGTTACTATAGCAGAAAGGAGTGGTTGTGGAGAGATTGTTATAGATATATTTGTTTTTGGTTATCCAGATTATTTCACACCTAATGCAGATGGTATTCACGATACTTGGAATATAATAGGTGGTGATCTTTTACCAGGAACAAAATTATATATTTTTGATAGATACGGGAAGCTTATTAAACAGCTTTCTCCTGACGGTGCAGGATGGGATGGAACTTATAATGGACAGCCTATGCCTAGTAGCGACTATTGGTTCAAAATAGAATATGCATTTAATGGTCAGCAGCGCGAGGCTTCTGGTCACTTTGCTATGAAAAGGTAGTTTATATTATTTCTTCATTAAAAAAGCACTTCTGTTAGGAAGTGCTTTTCTTATTTTAGGCTCTTTTATTCTTAAATCATGCAACAATACTGATTGAGTTAAAAAATGTGGTTAACTGTCTTAAAGAGTATAACCAATTTAATAGTTCTATCGCAGATGTCACACTTAATTAATGCGTCGTAAGATTCATGATGTAAATTCTTTTATTTAACAAAAAAGCACTTACATGAATAAGTGCTTATTAAATTATCGCTTTCGCGAAAGCGGAATAAATAAATTCTTATTATAGATTGAAGCTCAAAGAAATTACTATGTTATCTAAGGTGTTTAAAACGCCTGTTCTCGTATCTAAACCAGTGTCAAATAATTGTTGAGAAAAATCTCTTTCTGAACGGTCGTAAGAAATATCTAAGATAGTTTTTCCCCAAGTATATCCCAATCCTAAGCTATATCCTGTTAAGTCTCCCATGATTTCTTTATTGTTATAAGGAGATTCTTCCATTCGATAACCACCTCTAAGAGTCCAATTTTGCAATCGGTATTCGCCACCTATTCTTATGCTATTGGCTCTAGCTAGATTATTTTGTGCAGCTCTATTGTTGTCTCTGAAAAGCGCGCTGTCATCAGGACTAAACCTAAGCTGACTGTAATCTTTTGTGTTGTAGTTGAGACTTAATAGTCCTCGTTTACCAAATATATAAGCAATGCTTCCAGTTAAGCTTCCAGGGGAACGCAATCGGTAAGGTTCAAATAAATTAACAATATCTGGTCTGACAAATACTCTATCGCCTCCGTTAGATCCTATAGTAGTTATATCCTGTATTTGAGATTCTTCAATCGTATACCATGTAGGAGATTCATAAGTTGCGCCTACTCTAATGTTTTTGGTCAGTTCTCCTATTAGTCCCAATTGAAAAGAAAACCCATTACCATCGGTAAATAAAGTGTTATTAAAACTTACATCTGATATAGAGGCATCTGCATTAGAGTTACTTTCAACAATACTAGTAAATCGCTCCATGCTTATCACGTGAGAATTAAGATTGATTCCTAGATTCCACTTGTTATTAATTTCTAAAGCACCGTTAAAACTTATTTTACTGTTATAACCTATAGTTTCTACTAGATAATCTTGATTGAAATTTCCAGTCCCAGTGGCGCTAGTGTAAACGGTATTTTCTAAATCACTATTTCCATCAGGAGCATTAGGATCATCTGTGGTAGAATTTATAATACGGGATCTATGACCTAAAAACCCTTGTTGTGCTCCAAAGTCAAAATTCTGACCTAAAAATTGATATAACTCACTATTACTTTCATTAGGAAATGGTATAAAATTATCTACTGCAATTCCATTTGCGTTGTTTAAAAAGTATTCTGAGACAGAAATAGGACTAATTCCTCTCGCATTAATTCTGTTGTCTAGATCTCTAGTGATATCATAATTGAGGCTTAAAGCAAATTTTGATATGGTTCTACTTTGAGGAGATTGAAAAACTAAAACACCACCAGCTTGATTGATGCTAACATCTGTAGTGTTAGACGTGGTCGCTGTATTAAAGTAATTAGCTTCATTACTATTGCCTTGGATTCCTAAAGATATACCAGCAAAATTATTAGAAAACACTACAGAGCTAGCAGGATTTGAGCCTATCGCACTTAAATCTCCACCTAAAGCACCAAATGCGCCGCTTAAACCTCTATAGCGTGCAGTACCTTTTAGGTCTTCTCCTGTATAAAGTAATCCATCGTTAATAGATTGTGCGTTACAAAAAAACGCGCTAGCAAATAGCGCGCCTAAAATTAAAATATTTTTCATTTCTATTTTTTTTGAATGTTAACCTCTTCTTCCAGAAGATCTTCCGCTAGATGATCTTGATCCCGAAGAAGATCTTGATCCACCAGATGATCTCATGGTTCCTGATGAGCGTGAAGATCCTGAAGATCTCATGGTTCCAGAAGATCGCGATGTTCTTGTAGGTGATCTCATTGTTCCATTAGATCTAGTTGCTCTGGATGTTCTTCCATATGATGATGACCTGCGTGTCGTTGTACTTCTTGTGGCGTTTCTAGTTGATCTAGGGCCAGTAGATCGTAGTCTTGAATAATTACGATTGTTAACAGCTCTACTTCTTCCAGAATTTCTAGAAAATTCAGACCTACTTGTATTAACTGCTCTTCCTCTAGTGGCGTAATCGAGACCGCGACCTCTTGAAGTTCTCCCAGTGTTTTGGTAAGCATAACCCCTAATGATGTTTCTTCCAAAAAAACCGTTATTGAATCTGTTGCCATAGAAACCATTGTTCCAGCCCCAACCAAAACGGTTATAAAAACCGAAACCAGCATTCCATCCGAAACCGTTATTCCATCCCCAAGGACCTCCGCCCCATACACCAAAACCATTGTTCCAGCCCCATGGGCTACCCCAGACAAAACCGTTATTCCAGCCAAAACCATTGTTCCATCCGAATCCATTATTCCATCCAAAACCGCCCCAGCCGAAACCGTTATTCCATCCATTATTGTAATAATTTATTACTATTTCACTAGGGTTTGTTCCCCATCCAGGCTCTCCACCGCCATAGGTTGCTGTATAATCTGGATTTGATTCATCGTAGCTTGTAGAGGAGTAGGATTCTATATCTGTAAAAGTTTCATCTGACTCAAAGTTATTTCCATGGCTTTCTGCACCTTGTTGAAATAAAGATTCGTAATATGAAGAAGAATTATTTTCATAATTTTCTGAAGGCTTTGTCTCTTCAACTTGTTTTTCTCGATAATCGTCACCATAAATACCGTCGTTGTATGAAACACTTTCATAAGAGCCGCAAGAAACAAAAGCAGTAGCGATTAGAATCAGTGCTGCCAATCTGTAAAAAGCAGGCTTTTTTAAATTTAAATTTTTCATGACGTTTTTATTTGATAGCGTTTGATAAAAATAAGTAGTTTTGTCAAGCATTAAAAAGCATTTAACAAACTTCTAGTAAAGGAGCAAGTTTTATGCCAAACACAATATTATGGGCAAAAACCTTACAAGTAGAAGTGAAGATTACTCAAAATGGTATAATGAACTTGTAGTTCAAGCAGATCTAGCAGAGAATAGTGCTGTTCGTGGATGTATGGTAATTAAACCTTACGGATATGCAATATGGGAGAAAATGCAAGCAGAGTTAGATCGTATGTTTAAAGAAACAGGGCATCAAAATGCATATTTCCCATTATTTGTCCCTAAAAGTCTTTTTGAGGCCGAAGAGAAAAATGCAGAAGGTTTTGCTAAGGAATGTGCAGTTGTAACTCACTATCGTTTACAAAATGACCCAGAAAACCCAGGTAAACTGCGTGTGGATCCTAATGCAAAATTAGAAGAAGAGCTTGTGGTACGACCTACCAGTGAAGCTATTATTTGGAATACTTACAAAGGTTGGATTCAATCGTATAGAGATTTACCGCTATTAATAAATCAATGGGCTAATGTGGTACGATGGGAGATGCGTACTAGACTTTTTCTTAGAACTGCTGAATTTTTATGGCAAGAAGGTCACACAGCTCACGCTACTAAAAAAGAAGCGTTAGTGGAGGCAGAGCAAATGAATGATATCTATGCAGAGTTTGCTGAAAACTTTATGGCGATCCCAGTTATAAAAGGTCTAAAAACAGAAAGTGAACGCTTTGCTGGTGCAGATGAAACATACTGTATTGAAGCACTAATGCAAGATGGAAAAGCTTTACAAGCAGGAACTAGTCACTTTTTAGGTCAAAATTTTGCAAAAGCCTTTGATGTAAAATTTACTTCTAAAGAAGGAAAGCAAGAATATGTATGGGCAACTTCTTGGGGTGTTTCTACTAGACTCATGGGCGCTTTGATTATGACACATAGTGATGATCAAGGGCTTGTATTGCCACCTAATCTTGCACCTAATCAAGTGGTCATTGTACCTATTTTCAAAAATGAAGAGCAATTAAATGCGATTACAGATGTTGTAAATGGAATAGTCAAAGAATTAAGATCATTAGGCGTGACTGTTAAATTTGATTCTAGAGATACATTGAGACCAGGAGCAAAATTTGCACAGCATGAATTACAAGGTGTTCCGCTAAGAATAGCGATAGGATCCAGAGATCTAGAAAATGGTACTGTAGAGCTAGCTAGAAGAGATACTCTTTCTAAAGAGACAACTTCTATAGATGGAATAGCTGCAAAAGTTAAGGATCTCCTAGAAGAGATTCAAAAGGCGTTACATGATAAAGCATTAGATTACCGAGATACTCACATTACAGAGGTTAACAGTTTTGAAGAATTTAAAGAAGTGCTTGAAACTAAAGGCGGCTTTCTTTCTGCTCATTGGGACGGAACAGCAGAAACTGAAGATAAAATTAAAGAACTGACTAAAGCAACTATTAGATGTATTCCTATGGACGCTATAGAAGAGGAAGGCGCTTGCGTATACACAGGTTCAAAGTCCAATAAAAGAGTGTTATTTGCTAAGGCTTATTAATTTTTTTATTTTTTTTTCAATTCTTTGTTGTAGAATTAAAAAAAGTGTTTATTTTTGCAACCGCTTAACGAGCAAAATAAATGGCCCGTTCGTCTATCGGCTAGGACGCATGGTTTTCATCCATGTAAGAGGGGTTCGATTCCCCTACGGGCTACAATTTAAATCGGTTTTTAATTAAACCAAGTTTTACAAGATATGGCAAATCACAAAAGTGCTTTAAAAAGAATACGTAGAAACGAGGCTGCTAGAGTAAGAAATAAATACCAGCACAAGACTACACGTAATGCAATCAAAAAATTAAAGGAAACTGAAGACAAGTCTGCGGCTGAAAAGCTTCTTGTTGATGTTTATTCAATGATTGATAAGCTTGCAAAGAAAAATGTTATCCACTGGAACAAAGCTGGAAACTTAAAATCTAAGTTGACTAAGCATGTAAATGCAATGTCATAAGTTGAGATATTACAACGCAAAAAAAGCCTTTCAGTTTTCTGAAAGGCTTTTTTTATTTGATTCTTTTAGTTTTTATACGTTACAATATAAAGCTTATTCTAGTTCTTCTAAAAGAATGATTGGTCTTAATTAGAACCATTTTTGGGAATATATGTGATGTTTAAAAGTGTAAAATTTTCAATTAGATTACATTATTTGTTTATTTGAATTCTAATAATCTTTTAAAATCTCGCTTTCGCGAAAGCGTACAAAACAAAAAGCTCTTAGTTTCCCAAGAGCTTACTCATGTAATAAAAGTTGAGCCAAATTTACCTTAAACGAATCCCAAAAGAAACATAGCGTTCCTGTAAAGGAGAATCTTTAAAAATATCATTAAGACCATAGGTAGCAAAAAACTGTATATCATCCCAACCTGCATAAGCACTCAAGCCATAAGTTAGGTTGTTAAGCTCATAATCATTTGTCCTTGTATCTGTAATATCACGGCCTTCTCTTTCAAATTTGATAGCTTGTGATGAGGTAGTAACTAAACCTAGATAACCACCTAGGCCTATTACAAACGCGTCATCATCTCGATATCTTTTGATGCCATCTCTATAGGTTTGTAGTTTTCTGCTTCCAAACTCAACATGAAATGGTGCTACTACACTCACCTGTGTGAAATAGGAGCGATCTACATCAAAGCCTATAGGTTCTAATCTAGTGACGTTATTATTAGTAAAAAATGCTTTGTCATCATTTATATTCAAAGTATTAGTGCGCAGGGCTATACCGTAATTAAATCTAAATGTATCATTTTCTGGCTGCAGGCGTGTGGTAAACTCTAGACCAACTTCAAACATTCCAGAACCCCAAAAGCGATACGAATCTCCTATACCGTTTCTATTACTTAGAGCTTGATTGAAACCAAAAGCTAGTACTAAATTAGTAGTCGTTCTTACAAATTCTTTATCTCTACGGTCTTGATCAAAAATATCTAAAAAGTCTACTGGTGCTTTATCCAGTTCTTCTTGCTCTTCTGTTTCTTGCGCAAATGAGAAAGCACTAATAAGTGCAAACGAAATAAGTAGTATTTTTTTCATGTGTATTTTATTTTTAATTAAATTTATTCTTAAAAGGAACAGCGCTTTTATAATTAACTATTTTTTTACCATTAGAAAAACACCTCTAGAAACAAGAGCTTTTCTGGTTAATTTCAATAGATATCTTATTGTAATGCAATTCCAAAACTAACATATTGCACATCTACTGAATCTGATTTGAATATATTATTTAAATTCATGCGTCCAAATAAGGTTAGACTGCCGTAACCTACATATGCGTCTACTCCATATACTAATGTGTTTGTATCGAATGCATTTGAAGTATCTTGTCTTATGTTACGACCATCTTGTTCAAATTTATAGTTGAGTGTTGATCTGAGGTTAAATCCTATAAAGCCTCCTATACCAGCTTTCCATTCATTATAAGTGTCAAATCGAACTCTACCGTCCTCATAGTCCTTTCTTTTACTACCACCTATTTCTATATGTAAAGGAGCTACTAATTGTAGTTGAGTAAATTGTGCTTTATCAACGTTAAACCCTATAGGTGCAATTTGAGTATTTGATCCTCCTATTGTGACTGCTCTATTGCCATTTAATTCTGCGGAATGTAAAATCATATCTAGTCCATAATTTAATCGCAATAAACCATTATTCTTATCAAGTAAAGTATTCAGTCGAATTCCAAACTGAAAGAAGTTATTATTCTTATAGCTAAAATCATCTATAGTAAGATTATCGCCTGACCAATAGTTATAACCAAATGCCAATATGGAACTAAACTCTGTTCGATGGTGTTTTTTATACTTTCTATTATTACCGTTAAATATGGTTACCTCATTGTCAATAGGATTTAGTGTTACCGACCATTCTCCATTTTCCTGAACTATTTTTCTAGCCTTCATGTAATCAATTTTAGCTTCTATTAATTTGTTGTAAGCAATAATTCCTTGAGCAGTATTCTCTGCGGCCTCTTTTTTTTGTAGATCTGCTTCTTCTAGTGTGATTTTTTTAGCATCTAGCTGTTTGTTGATCTCTTCAATTTTTACTTTAAGTTTTTCTTTTTGTTTTTCTTCATTAGTTTTAGCTTGTTCCCGCATTTTAATTATCTCGGCTTCTATTCTTGTTTCTATAGCGACATATTCATCATTAAAATTTTCTTGAGCTAAAAGGCTGCTTGAAGATAGAATTAGTAATAATACAATAGTGATTAGTTTGTTTGTTTTCATGATTTAGTTGTTTTTAGATATAAGTATGGCTGTCCGTTTTTGTAAACAGCTTGTTTCTATAGGTTTATAAATTTAGATTAGTTATTCCCGTCTATCAACGTAAGAGCTTCTGCTTTAAGTTTGCCTAGTTTATCAAAGATTAAATCATTGACTCTATTACGTCGGTCGGTTTCAGCATCCCATTCTGCCTCTCTAATGAGTTGATCAACATTCATCGATTTTTCTACATACTCGGTTTCAGGTAGATTTTTATAAGCTTCTTTTAGTAAAAGCTCCATCTCTTCCTCTGCGGTTAATTTCTTTGATGTAGTTTGAGCAATAGAATTCATAAGCTCTGGATTTACAGAGTTATCGTCTAATAAGCTATTGCTATTCAATTTTTCTTCCTTAAAATTAGTAATAGGTTTTTCAATCGTAGTAGCTATAAGATCTGTTTTTTGTTTCTTGTCTATAGTTTCTAACTTTTTACTTTTAGATATAGAAGTTTGCGCTTCTTTATTGTTAGTGACAGATGCAAAGGCCTCTTTACTAATGGTCGTATTTAATGTAGAATCAATAACTTTAGTAGGGTTAATCATGTCTTGTTCTTTAGAATAAGAACTAGCAGGCTTATTTTGTGAATCTTCTACAACTACTTCATTTATTTTCTCTTCAGCTTCAATATCGTTAGTAACCACCGGATATACGAACATTGCAAAAATCAACACTGCAGCAACCGCACTCAGCCAGTAAATAAGTGGCTTCTTGTTTTTCCTTTCTTCTTGATCTAATCGTGATACAAGTTGATCCCAGGCTCCTGCGCTAGGTTCAATCTTACGATTATCAAAAGAGTTTTTTATATGATTAAGCTTCATAGCGTTGCTTTCTTATTCTTTGTACTTGTTCTTGTAACATCAATCGCGCTTTGCGATATTGAGTTTTGCTGGTATTCTCACTTATGTTTAATAGTTGAGAAATTTCCTTGTGTTTTATATTATCAATTGCAAACATGATAAATACAGTTTTGTAACCGTTAGGTAAGCTATCAATACATTCTTGTATTAAATCCAGTGGTACATCTGTTTCGTCATCTATGTCGCTATCATCACAACCTACTTTTTCTTCATTGATCTCATCCTTAAATTTAAAAGGATCTTTTTTCCTTAAATGATCAATACATTCTCTAATCATGATCCTGCGCACCCAACCTTCAAAACTTCCTTCGTGGGAAAAACTATCTAATTTTGTGAATATCTTAAAAAAACCATTCAGCATGATTTCTTCTGCTGTTTCTACTGGCGAGATATACTGACGGCACACACTCAACATCTTTGGTGCGTGCTTATCAAAAAGATGCTTTTGAGACTTTCTATCTCCTTTAGCAGCCTTTTGAATCAGCTTTTTCTCGTTAGTATAAAGTTGTATCACTTTCACAATTTACATGCTTTCTATTTATAAAGACGAGACTCTTTTAAAAAGGTTGTCTAAAAATTTAGTTTTATTTTGAAAATTGTGAAAATTCCGCTTTCGCGAAAGCGAAAACACAAAAAAGCCTTTTCCCAAATAAATGAGAAAAGGCTTCTATAATTTAAAATTCTACTTTGAAAATGTGACTTTAAAGTCCAGGCTATATTTTATTTGTTATCTCCTTTGTAGCCAAAACGCCTCAACTGTTTTTCATCACTACGCCAGTTTTTGTTCACCTTTACATAAAGTTCTATATGAACTTGCTTACCAAAAAACTTTTGCAAATCTTTTCTAGCTTCTGTACCTATGCGTTTAATAGCAGATCCTTTATGACCTATAATGATTCCTTTTTGGGTCTCGCGTTCTACCATAATAACCGATCGTATTCTGATGATTTTTTCATCCTCAAAAAATTCTTCGGTATCAATTTCTACAGAATAAGGAATCTCTTTTTTGTAATGCATTAAGATCTTCTCTCTGATGCTCTCGTTGACAAAAAAGCGTTCTGGCTTGTCAGTTAAAGCATCTTTAGGATAAAAAGCTGGTGAAACCGGCAATACTTCTACGATACGAGAAAGTAATTGCGGCACTCCAAAGTTTTCTAAAGCACTTATTGCAAAAATTTCGGCATTAGGTAAACGTTCTTTCCAGTGAGCAACAGCTTCTTCCAGTTGACCAGCATCACCTTTATCGATTTTATTGATCAATACAAAAACAGGAACCTCTGCAAAGGTTAAACGTTTTTCAAAAGCCTCGTTCTTAAGTTCTTTTTCTCCCAGTTCTACCATGTAAAGAATACAGTCTGCATCTTCAAAGGCATTTTTTACAAACTCCATCATACTTTCTTGAAGTTTATATGCTGGTTTTATAATTCCAGGCGTATCGCTTATTACGGCTTGAAAGTCCTCACCGTTTACGATTCCTAAAATACGATGACGTGTCGTTTGTGCTTTTGATGTGATGATAGAAAGTCGCTCTCCTACGAGTGAGTTCATCAATGTACTTTTACCTACGTTAGGGTTACCGACTATGTTTACAAATCCTGCTTTATGTTCCATAATGCAAAGATAGTATTATGATAGTGAGATGTCTATTTAGTTATCTAAGTTTTATAGAATCGCTTGCTTTTTAAAACTACTGTGAATAGATTAATTCATGATAGAAGGAATGTTCTACCATTAACGCATTTTTTTCAAATTGTAGGAGAATGGTCATCAATTCATCTGTGGTCATTTTTTTAAAATGATACTCAAAATAATCTATTTCTAAGCCTTCTCGATTGGTTATGGACTGCATATTAAATTTAATATAAGCTTGCTTTTCTGTTTTAGGAAAGAAAAACAATTGATCTTTAGTGCTTACTAGATATTGCTCAATGGCTGTTTTGTATTTCTTGCCTATTGTGGATAAAGTGTCGTTTGTGAACATTATTTTCCTTGCATGATTTATAATATCAGATGAAGAATCACTAATTATGATATTACTTATTTCATATTCAATGTTTTGAAAATCTATTATAAATGAAGAAGTTTTATCATGAAATTCTTCAGATTGTACAAATATAGATGCGTACTGTTCTGGATTATCAATGGCTAGATTCTTTATTTCATTACGAATTAATTTATTCTCAGCCCTAAAATAAATAAGGTCTTCATTCAAATTTTGACGATAAAGATCATGTATTAAGATATCTGAATTTTTCTCTTTGCAAGAAATAAATAATAATGACAATAGAATGAGAAGTGATAGCTTGTTTTTCATTCTATAAAGATAAGGTTTGTTGAAAATTCGCTTTCGCGAAAGCGAAAAACATAAGTTCATCATAGAATTAAACTGATGATTTTAAATAAACTAAGTAGTTCTAGTTTAAAAGTTAAAAATGAATTGTATTTGTGTGAAAACTAATTCAAAATAAAAATAAATTAGTTAAACCTTGTTAATGGCTTGTGATTAATACAATATGCTGTCTATTTTTATGCTTATGACAATTTTACAACAAACAGAAAAAGCAGCAGAAGCTGTAGAAAAACAAGCAACAGAATTAAAAGATAGTGGTACTTTGATCTGGGAACAACTCGCATCATGGTACAATTCTTTTATTACCATGTTACCTAATTTAGGAATTGCAATAGTAGTTCTTATAATCGCCTATTTTGTTTCTAAATATGTGGATCGTGGTGTTCGTAAATTAATGGCAAATAAAACGCAGGAAAGTGTTAAACGTCTCGCTGGTAAATCAGTAGCCATATTAGTTGTTTTAGGTGGTATTTTTATTGCGATGAGTGTCTTACAACTTAATGACGCTGTACAAGGAATTATCGCTGGTGCTGGTATTTCTGGACTGGTTATAGGTCTTGCATTACAAGGATCTCTTTCTAATATTATTAGTGGTATTGTACTTTCCTTCCGTAAACAAGTGAAAGTAGGTGACTGGATAGAAACAACTGACTATTCTGGTCAGGTGGTGGAAGTGCAACTGGACAAGTTTATTCTCAAAGAGGCAGATAACAATCTAGTGGTTATTCCTAATAAAACAATCATTGATAATCCTATGAAAAACTGGACACTCACAACGCGTACAAGGGTTACCTTAAATTGTGGGGTAGGATATGAGAGTGATCTTGAAATGGTAAAAGAACTAGCTATCGATACTATAGGTGGTATGTTTGAACAAAAAGGCGATGAAGAAATTGAATTTTTCTATAATGAATTCGGCGATAGTAGTATCAACTTTATGCTTCGTTTTTGGACAGATGCTACAAAAGCAAAACAAAAGCATCAGGCTTTAAGTGATGCTGTAATCGGATTAAAGAAAGCATTTGATGGTAAGAATATTAATATTCCATTCCCAATAAGAACGTTAGAGTTTAATAATAGATTAGAAACCGTTAGACAAGGAGTTGATGCTTCTTAAATTGACAAGAAATTTACATTAAAATACAAAAAAGTCTCAACTAGTTACCTAGTTGGGACTTTTTGCTTTTATCTGCATATTTTATGATATAAATAATTTGAAAAATATCAAATACAATCATGAATAAAATAGCAATAGGTGCAAGGATAATTGTTATGGTCATCGCACCAGCAATTAAAGCAATAAATCCCATGTACTTATCTGTTCCTGTTTCTTCCTTACGCTGCGCTAGATATCCAGCTCCTAACATGATATAGGCTATTCCAGTCATTACTACCACCGCAATTCCTAAGATAATATCAGTAGATCTATAAAAATTTGTTTCATAATCAATAAAGAAAAGCAAAAAAGCAGTTGAAGAGTTGTACAAAATTGCTGCAAGTACTGCTGCAATTTTAAGCAAACTATTTTCTCTTACCTTGCCTATGTGGTAAATGCCTTGGCATAAAAGCAATGCTGATATAATACTTGTGAAACCAAAAATGCTATAAACCGAATAGGGCAAGATGTTGTTAAAAGTAAAAGAGTGGATGACGTCGTTAATAGTCATCATTTGATAGGAAATGAATAACAGTATTCCTCCAACTCCTGATAATAATAGCTTATTGCTATTGTAAGTGTGACTTACACTTTCAGTATCCTTTCTTACTTGAGTGCTATCGGTTGACGTAGTTCCTTGGAATACTTCATCAAACGACTTTCCTAGAGCTTCTAATATATTCTTAACCGTATAACTGCGTGGAGTTACATCTCCATTTTCTATACGCTGTATAGTGCGTACATTGATATTGCACTTTTCTACAAGTTCTTCTTGTGTAAGTCCTTGCTCTTTTCTCAACGCTGCGATGTAATTTCCTAATTCTGGCTGATTCATAATTGTTGTTTTAAATTGACCTTGCAATAGTACTTGATCATCAAAGGTGATTCAAAGTTTTTCCAACTCATTTTGCCCGACATTTACACGGCAATCGCTTGAATAGCCTGTAAGCCTTGAAAATGGATTACTCCACTGGCATTCTCGTAGAATGCATTAATTCTAGTTTCCAGACAGAATCTTGTTTTACAGCGACTACACTTTCTAACCAACCGCGGTTATAAGAAAGTGTATCTCTTTTAAATGTTCCTGTATTGTGATAGGCCAGCCATAATTTATCTCCATTTACACGCGCGCCGATGCGTTCAAAATTATTTATTCGCTTAGTATTTGAAACACGTTTTTGTGCTTTTAAACACCAGTTTGCAATGGTATCGTTATTCCATACTTCGCCGTGTTCTAATAATAAAAAATCATCGGTTTGATATTTTGTGATGGCATTTTCATCATAACCAGCCCATACTTCATCAAAAAGTTTTTGCACCACTTCTTCTACAGCGGCTATGTCTTCTTCATCTGTTTGTTGAAGTTTTTTTGGTTCTTTATTTGCACAAGAAATAGTGGTAATTGCGAATAATAGTATAGCTAATACTTGGAGCTTTTTCATATTGAGTTGTTTAATTTGTTCAAATGTAACGAATGGAAATTTAGCTTGATAATCAATCTTTATGAGAAAACTTTTATATCGTTGATCGTAAAGAGTTTAAAATATATGTTTTCATTTCATTTAGTGCCTGATACATTACACATAGTAATTCTAACTTTTACATATAAAAAATCCTGCTTTAAGATAAAAGCAGGATTTGTATCAATTCCGCTTTCGCGGAAGCGAGATAATAACCATCTAAATTTTATACCAATGCGGTATCCATAATTTCTTGAACCACTTCAGGATTCAATAAGGTACTAGTATCACCTAAGTTGCCAGTTTCTTTACTTGCTATTTTTCTTAAAATACGGCGCATGATTTTACCACTACGTGTTTTAGGCAATCCATTGGTAAACTGAATTTTATCCAGCTTTGCGATAGGACCTATGCGGTCTGTTATCAACTGATTAATTTCTTTGCGTAGATTATCATGATCGCGTCCTTCACCAGTTTCTTTCAAGGTGATATAGCCATAAAGTGCGTTTCCTTTAATATCGTGTGGGAAACCTACGATCGCACTTTCGGCAACTGCTGGATGTTCATTTATAGCATCTTCTATAGGTGCGGTTCCTAGATTATGACCGCTCACTATAATAACATCATCCACACGACCAGTAATTCTATAATAACCTACAGCATCGCGACGTGCGCCATCTCCTGTAAAATACATTCCTTTATAAGCGCTAAAATATGTATCCCTATAACGCTCGTGATTCCCATAAATAGTACGTGCCATAGATGGCCACGGATATCTGATGCATAAACGTCCTTCTACTTGATTTCCTTTAATTTCGTTTGCGTTTTCATCCATTAACGTAGGTTGAATTCCTGGTAATGGTAAGGTCGCAAAAGTAGGTATGGTAGGTGTAGAATAAGGAATCGGACTTATCATGATTCCGCCAGTTTCTGTTTGCCACCAGGTATCTACTATAGGACTATGGTTTTTACCTATATTATCATTATACCAGTGCCATGCCTCTTCATTAATAGGTTCTCCTACAGTACCTAGAACTTTTAAACTAGACAAATCATATTTATTTACAAAATCTATATTCTCTTTGGCCAGTGCTCGTATCGCAGTAGGTGCTGTGTAAAATTGAGTGACTTCATGCTTTTCTACAATTTCCCAGAAACGTCCATAATCTGGATACGATGGTACTCCTTCAAACATGACGGTTGTAGCGCCATTTGCCAGCGGTCCGTAAACGATGTAACTATGACCAGTTATCCAGCCTATGTCTGCCGTACACCAGTACACATCATTTTCTCGATACTGGAATACATTCTTAAAACTATAAGCCGTATAAACCATATAACCACCAGTAGTATGAACCATCCCTTTAGGTTTACCGGTTGATCCAGAAGTGTATAATATAAATAATGGGTCTTCAGCATCTACTATGGTAGCTGGACAGTTTTTGCTAGCTTTATCTAATAAAGGTTGTATCCAGATATCACGACCTTCTTTCATAGTTACATCGCCGCCTGTTCTTTTTACAACTAGGTTAGTAGTCACTCCTGTGCAGCTTTCTAGTGCTTCATCTACTATACTTTTTAAGTCTATAGATTTCTTACCACGGTAACTTCCATCACTACATATCACCATTTTACAATCACAATCGTTGATACGAGTTGCTAGTGCTGTAGCGCTAAATCCTGCAAAAACTACAGAATGTACCGCTCCTATTCTGGCACATGCCAGTACAGAAATAGCCAGCTCTGGAATCATAGGTAAATAGATACAAACGCGGTCTCCTTTTTCTATGCCTTGCTCTTTAAGCACATTTGCAAATTGAGAGACGCGCTCGTGTAATTCTTTATACGTGATATGTTGCGCACCTTCACTAGGGTCGTTAGGTTCAAACAAAATCGCTGTTTTATCTGCTCTGGTAGCGAGATGCCTGTCTATACAGTTTTCTGTAATATTCAGTTTTGCACCTTCAAACCACTTTACTTCAGGTTTAGAGAAATCCCAGCTCAAAACGTTATCCCATTTCTTGCGCCACAGGAAATGTTCCTCTGCGATTTCTTCCCAAAAACTTTCTGGGTTACGTACTGATTTTCTATAAACTTGCCAGTATTCTTCAAGGTGTTTGATATGGTAATTACTCATAATAATATATTTTCAATTAATTTTTTATTGATGTATTCCTATAAGGTGTGTTTTATAAACCGTCATAATCTCGTTAATGATTTCTACATCATCTATGGTAGAAGGAATTTTGAACTCGTGTTCGTCTGCGATGTTGCGCAGTAGTTTTCTTAATATTTTACCGCTACGTGTTTTAGGTAACCTGTTTACAATTAGTACATTTTTAAAGGAGGCTACAGCACCTATTTCATGACGTACGTTTTTAATAATCTGTTGTGGCACTTCACTTAGTGGATTAGAACTATCGGTTTTAAGAACAATTAATCCCAGTGGCTGTTGTCCTTTTAAATCGCAATAGATGCCAAAAACCGCACACTCTGCCACATCTGGATGGCTGGAGACGATTTCTTCCATTTCGGCAGTGGAGAGTCTGTGTCCAGCAACATTTATAATATCGTCTACACGACCAGTAATAAAAACATAACCGTTTTCATCTTTATAACCACCATCACCAGAAGAATAATAGCCTGAGAAACGCTCTAGATATCCTTTCTTAAAACGCTCTGTATTACCCCATATATTGAGTAATGTTCCTGGAGGCAATGGTAATTTAATACTGATGTAACCTTCTTCATTTGCTGCTGCAGGGTTGCCGTTTTCATCAAGCACTTGTATATCATAACCACAAACTGGTTTTCCAGCACTACCAGATGGTACTGGTAAGAGCTCCACACCAGCCATATTTGCCAGCATGGGCCAGCCACTTTCTGTTTGCCACCAGTGGTCTATGACAGGAATGTTAAGATGTTGTTGAGTCCATTTTAGTGTTGCCGCATCACAGCGCTCGCCTGCTAGAAATTGATACCTTAAGGATGAAATATCATACTTTTTAATAAAACCACCATTAGGGTCATCCTTCTTTATCGCTCTTATGGCAGTAGGAGCAGTGAACATAACATTAACTTGATGCTCGCTTATCACTCTCCAGAAAGTACTAGCATCGGGAGTTTTTATGGGTTTCCCTTCAAATAAGATAGTGGTATTGCGATTTATTAATGGTGCATAAACTATGTAGCTATGACCTACTACCCAACCTACATCACTAGCTGCCCAGTACGTTTCTCCTTCATTTACTCCGTACACATTTTTCATAGAGAACTTGAGCGCTGTAGCATAACCGCCGGTATCTCTTATGATTCCCTTAGGTGTTCCCGTTGTTCCTGAGGTATATAAAATATAAGATGGATGTGTGGACTTAAGAGCAACAGGAACTACTTTTGTCGCCTTATCCACGAGCTTGTTATAATCTATGTCATAGGTTTTAGGCGCACTAGACGGTCCATTTTCACGTTGAAATACTATGACATGTTCTGGCTGATAAGCGGCTTCTTGAATTGCTTTATCTACAAAAGGTTTATAAGGAATTACACGTTCTATCTCTACTCCATGAGATGCGGTAATTACTGCTTTAGGTTTACAATCATCTATACGTATCGCTAACTCATGTGGTGCAAAACCGCCAAAAACTACTGAGTGAATCACACCTAACCTTGCACAAGCCAGCATGGTATAAATAGCCTGCGGTATCATAGGCATATAAATCAGGCACGTATCTCCTGTTGCTAGTCCTAGAGATTGCAGTCCGCCAGCAAGTCTAGCTACCTCATCGTGGAGTATATCATAGGTAATATATTCTTTTGTACCAGTTACTGGACTGTCATAAATAATCGCATTTTGCGCTCCATAACCATCCTTAATATGTTTGTCTATGCATAAATAACTCAAGTTAGTCCTTCCATCTTCAAACCACTGATAATAGTCGTTTGCATCTTTAGAGAGTATAGTTTGTGGTTTATGAAACCACTCAATAGCATTTGCTTGTTCCTTCCAGAACTGCTCGGGATTGTTGATGCTATTCAAATAAAATGAATTGTAATCCATGATTATATACGTATTAAATTATCCACCGCTGCAATCAGTTTCTTCACTGAGAATGGCTTGGTAAAATATAAATCTGCGCCTAGACTCAATCCTTTTTCTATATCGGCTGCTTTACTTTTAGCAGATAGGAATATGATTTTCGCTTTCGCGAAAGCGGGATTCTTCTTTATAATTTCAATAGTCTCATAACCATCTACTTGTGGCATCATAATATCAAGAACCACCAAATCTGGTATTTCTCGTTCCATAATCACTAGCGCCTCGCTACCATCACGAGCTATAAATACGTTATACCCTTGTTTCTGGAAGGCATATTCCAGCGACATGACTATGTTAGGTTCATCATCTACTATCAATAACTTCTTCATAATCCTCCTGTTTTTAATGCTACTATAAATCGTGCGCCATTTTGAAATTCTTCATCTACGGTAAGAGTGCCGTTGTGATTTTCCATAATATGACGGCTTATGGCAAGTCCCATACCACTGCCTATGGGTTTTTTAATGTTCTGATTATTTGATTGGTAAAACTTCTCAAAAATGTACTGCATGTCTTCTTGTGG
Organism: Nonlabens sp.; assembly: GCF_965657255.1. Taxonomy (NCBI): domain Bacteria; kingdom Pseudomonadati; phylum Bacteroidota; class Flavobacteriia; order Flavobacteriales; family Flavobacteriaceae; genus Nonlabens; species Nonlabens sp. The sequence continues at coordinate 335,181 of NZ_CBFHNM010000002.1, read as the reverse complement.
TATTCCTTTACCGTTATCTTCAAAAGACATTACTATTTCATCGCCATATTGTTGGGTTTGTATTTTAATGGTTCCGGTATTTTCTGGAACAAATTTGAGACTGTTACTCAACAAATTAGTAAAGACTTGTAATATGCGGTCTTCGTCATAAATAAGACTTACATTTTCTACCGTTTCTATTTCTATATGCACTCCTTTTTGTAAAGCAAGCTGATAGATTCCATCTACCGCTTTAACCAGTGTATCCTTTAAAAGGTGTTGCTTTTTATCCATAATATCACGACCACTGGATAGTTTTTCTAAGTCCAGAATATTTGTGATAAGTACGGCTAGTCTGTCAGCATCATTAACAATATTATTTAAGAATTTTTGCTTTAATTCTTTAGGCATGTCGTCATCATCTGCTAGTATTTCGCTGGTGGCTCTTATGGATGCCGTTGGCGTTTTTAACTCGTGTGCTACAGTATCTAGGAATTCGTCTTTTTGGCGGTCTTTTTCTACTAGAGCAAGATTTGCATCTTTAAGTCTATCGCTTAAGCGCTTTAAATCATGTGATTGCTGTTGTAATTGTTTGTTTGCACTTATAGTTTCCTTATTTTCTTCTAGTATTTTAAGTACTTCGGGCAAGGTTACTGGTTGCTCTTTTACCACACTACTTATCATCAGTTTTGCACTGGCAGCACCTATGGAACCGGTGAGTAATTTTTCAGAAAAGTTGACCAGTCGGGCATCGGCTTTTTCTTCTTGTGGATTGAGCTCGTACTTGCGATAAAAAATATCTAGCGCCCTAGCGGTGCGTTTTTCTCCTAGAAACCTCACTAATGCTTTTTTAATTTCAGCCACATAAGCTTCTCCTCGCCATACAAAGGCATTTTCTTCTAGTTCTCCATAACTGGATGCGTTAACAACAAGTTCTGCATAGTTACGTTCTCTATAGTTTCCTTTAAAAACTACCGAGAAGATGAGGTAAAACATTAAATTAAAAACCATGGACCAGAAAAACGCATGCGTTACTGGTGGCATAAAATCAATTCCAAAAAGCTGATAGGGTTTCAATAATGCAATTCCTGCTGGACCTTCACTTACAAAAGTGCTTCCATCGATAAAAACTTCATTGAGAAATGGGATGGCAAGCGTGTAAAAAGTGACTATCGAACCAGCTAGGATTCCCATTTTAGCAGCTATCGCACTGCCTCGATTCCAAAACAATCCTATAAAAAATGCTGGAGCAAGTTGTGCAATAATTACAAAAGCAATTAAACCTATACTGAATAATGACAACTCGATATTAAAATTCACATAGAAAAAATAAGCGCCTATAATGAGTATGAATATGGAAACACGACGCACATTTTTAATACGCTGCGCGTTATCCTCAGGATTGCTTTTATTAAGTAATTTTATAAATCCGTAAGGTATAATTAAGTTGTTACTTATCATGGTACTTAGTGCCAGCGCACTTACCACCACCATAGAAATCACAGATGATAAACCACCTAAAAAGACCATCAACCCTAATAACTGATGACCTTGCTGTAAAGGGATATATAAAGTGTAATAATCTGGGTTAAGGTCGCTGGAAAGTAATAATTTTCCTGCCCAAGCGATAAAAATCACGAACACATTAAACAGTAATAAGTACAGTGGAAAAACCCAACTGGCCTTTTTTAAATGACTGGTAGAGGTGTTTTCTACCACACTTACCTGAAACTGTCTAGGCAATAAGAATATCGCAAAAAACGATAGCGCTATCATAAAATACCAGTTGATACTGGACTCTATATTCGTGAACGTGGCTAGTTCTTCAAAACCATCTAGTGCGCTTATCTGATTATAAATATCTGTCGTGCCGTTAAACAAGTAAAAGATCACATAAATACCTATGATTAAAAAGAAAACTAATTTTAAAACACTTTCTACCGCAACGGTAAAAACGAGACCACTGCGCCTGCGCGACGCATCTGATGTTTGTGTTCCAAAAAGTGCTACAAAAACAGCGAGCAATACAGCAATATAAAAAGTACTGTCTGTAAGAATGGATGTGCTCTTTACTCCATCAGATAAAATATCAAAAGTTTCAGAAACGGCCTTAAGTTGCAAGGCGATGTATGGCAGTACAGCTACTACACAAATCACGGTTACTATAGCTCCTATAGAACGATTATTTCCATAGCGCAGCGAGATAAAATCTGCTATACTAGAAACTTGATATTGTTTAGAAATAAGCACCACACGTTTCATAATGATAATCCACAACGGCAATGCAATCACAGGCCCTAGATACGTGGTTAAAAAGCTCACACCACTGGTAGCTGCTATTCCTACACTACCATAGTAGGTCCACGCACTACAATATACTGCCAGCGATAGGGCATAAACCCATGGATTATGCACCCATTTAGATTTGGATTTACGGTCTGCCCAAATCCCTACAGCAAATAACAGCGACAGGTATCCTATAATTACTAATATGATGGCATAACTAGGCATATCTATTGATAACAGTATAAGTTATAATCACACTCACTAACCACACAAAAAACACATAAGCATACAACACAGGAATCCCTAAAACCGATGCATCACTATTAAAAATAAAAATAATAGGTATGTTAAGGAATAGGATTAATCCTATGGAAAGTATAACGAGTTTTTGCTGGTGTCTTTTTTTCATGGCCTTAAATTAGGAATTATTTTAATCCTTTTTAGACTTTATGATGTTTAGGTTTATGGTTATCCACGCTTTTGCAAAACCGTAATTATTGCAAGCCTTAAGAAATAAAGCAAGCAGCGCTTTTAGGTAAAGCGCAGCTTGCAGTATAACTATATGAACATTTTATTATGAATGTTTTTCATTCAGAAGATTTCCATCTTATTGAGATTTCCACCTGCGTGGAAACTTAGTGACCAGTAGCCTCTCCAGCCCCGCTAGGGATACGTATATTCTCAACGATATCTTGCACATCTTGCGGTGGTGGCGATGTGAAATGACATACCACTAGACTAACTACAAAGTTGATGAGCATGGCAATGGTTCCAAAACCTTCAGGCGAGATACCGAACCACCATTCTTCTTTACCTGGTAATGTCTCGTCCATCCAGCCTAGTCTGTATTTTACCATATATAATAACATGGTTACGATTCCTACTACCATACCTGCAATAGCACCTTCTTTATTCATGCGCTTGTAGAAAATCCCTAAAATAATAGCTGGGAAAAATGATGCTGCTGCTAGTCCAAAGGCCAGTGCCACAACCGCAGCCACAAATCCCGGCGGATTGATACCAAAATATCCTGCCACACAAACTGCTCCTACAGCACTTAAACGTGCAGCGATTAATTCGCCTTTTTCAGAAATATTAGGGTTAACTACTTTCTTAATTAAATCATGAGAAACAGAAGAGGAGATTACTAGTAATAATCCAGCTGCCGTAGAAAGTGCTGCTGCTAATGCTCCTGCGGCAACTAGTGCTATCACCCATCCTGGAAGGTCTGCGATCTCAGGATTTGCCAGTACCATAATATCATTATCTACATAAAGTTCATTTGCCGTAGACATGTTAGGATTAGTTGTTTGTCGATTTCCTAGTGCGGTGCGCTCTTTATCTTTAAAAGATGGAGTGTTTTTATCACCGATGAATGCACTTCCAGGACTGTATTGAATGATACCATCGCCATTTTTATCAGTCCATGCGATAAGTCCAAGGTCTTCATAATTCTTTAACCATTGTGGCTGGTTTTCATAAGATTTACCTACTACGTTATCTATCATGTTTGTTTTTGCAAATACGGCAACAGCAGGTGCCATAGTATAAAGAATAGCAATAAGTAATAATGCCCATCCAGCACTTTTACGAGCATCTTTTACACGTTTTACAGTAAAGAAACGAACAATTACGTGAGGTAATCCAGCAGTTCCTACCATTAAAGCAAGTGTGATTGCAAATACATCAATAGTAGATTTAGAACCATCTGTATATGCGGCAAAACCTAACTCTGTACTCAGTCCATCCAGTTTATCTAGTAAATAAGTTCCAGAACCATCAGCAAGTGTACTTCCCATTCCTAGTTGAGGGATAGGATTTCCAGTCATTTGTATAGATATAAAAATCGCTGGAACGGTAAAAGCAAAAATCAGTACACAATACTGTGCTACTTGCGTATAAGTGATTCCTTTCATACCACCTAGAACGGCATAAAATAAAACGATAATCATTCCTATAATCACACCTGTATTGATATCGACCTCTAGGAATCTAGAAAATACGAGTCCTACACCACGCATTTGACCAGCTACGTAAGTAAATGAAACCAGTAGTGCGCAAAATACAGCTACTAATCGAGCCGTTTTTGAGTAATAACGATCACCTATAAAATCAGGTACAGTAAATTTCCCAAATTTCCTGAGGTAAGGTGCCAGTAATAAAGCCAGTAGCACATATCCACCAGTCCATCCCATAAGATAAACAGAGCCGTCATAACCGGCAAAAGATATGATTCCTGCCATAGAGATAAAGGAAGCGGCACTCATCCAGTCAGCAGCAGTTGCCATACCATTTGCAAGTGGTGAAACGCCACCACCAGCGACATAAAATTCTTTAGTTGAACCTGCACGAGTCCATATTGCAATCCCTATGTAAAGGGCAAAGGTTACTCCTACGAGTATATAAGTCCACATTTGAACATCCATAATATTTTGTTTAATTGACTACTCTTTTTAGAGCAGTAGGTTTATTATTTATTGTTTATTGTTTTTGTTGTTGTCTCGCTTTCGCGAAAGCGAAATCATAAAGGTTTAATTTCTATTACTTCTCGTCGTAGCCGTATTTCTTATCCAGCTTATTCATGATACGTACATAAACAAAGATGAGTACCACAAAGACATAAATAGAACCTTGCTGTGCAAACCAAAATCCGAGTTTGAAACCACCAAGCCTGAACTCGTCTAAAGTATCTTTAAATAGAATTCCAGCGCCGTATGAAACGACAAACCAGATGCCTAGTAAGATGAAGAGGTATTTTATATTCTCTTTCCAGTAGGCTGAAGCGTTAGATTTTTTATCTGACATAATTGATTGTTTTTAAATGTTATAGGTAAATCATGGCTTGTACAGTCACAGTTCCTACTGCATCTAGATTGCCATATTTTTGGTTAGAATATTCCAGTGATAGTTTAGAATGATGACCGCTGAAGTAAAGATTACCACCTATTCCTAGGCGACTCGCGTTATCATCTATCGCATCTATACTGCGATTGTTATAAGAAACATAAGGCTGGATTTTAATCATTTTATCTGACTGTCCTGGTAATAGATAACCTATATGCGTATAGAACATAGAGCCAGTTTCATAGGTCTGTCCTAAGGTGAAATTGGTTCCATAATCATTGCTTTGGAATTGTGCATAAGCGGTAATGGCGCTTCCATTTTCACCCATAGGCGCATCATAAAATGCATCTACAGAAAATATTGCTACATCTTCTCCTTGAAAACCTCCTGCGTTGTTTAAGGATACAGAACCATTAGGATGATAGAAAAAACCTGCTCCTACATTGAATACTTTTTTGCCACCTATGTAAGAACCTACTTTATATGGTAAAAAGTTACTTTCTTGATCTAGAAAATGATAGTCGAAGTATCCTGCAAAATTCTTTCCTGCATCTGCACCACCTAAAATAGCACGACCATTATAAGTCGCATCATCTGCTGCTGGAATACCGTTTACGTCTAATCCATTATTTAAGGCCTCATTTACAGATACACGGTATTGCAGTTTGCCAAATTTACCTTTCATGTAAACACCCATATGACGTGCAAACTGGTCACTCAATCCTATGGTAGACCAACTTTGGCGATTATTATCCAGCGTTAACATGTTTAAAGTACTTTGGTTATTTGCTCTAGAGATTCCATTCCAGTAATGCAATCCACCACCTATAGCATGGTTGGTATCTAGTGACCATTCTCCCCATACGTCATGAAAGAATAATTGGGATTGAGAGCTTTGCCCAGTTGGACTTAAGTTTCCTGCATTCTGACTATTAAGTCCAAAATGAGTTAGAATCAAAAATTTCTTAGAGATCTGTGCATACATCAATACACGTGCTCTACGTATAGAAAAGTTCAAATCGCTTTCTTCATTTCCAAAACTATTGAGCGATTCATTATCTGAATGTTGTGCCCAAAACTGCGCCCAGGAAATGATTCGAAAGTATTTACTTCCATCTTCATTAAGTTTTACTTTCATGCCGCCAGTATATTCTGAAGAGCCTTGAGCCATTCCTATTGAGGTAGCCAAGAATAAAAAAGAAAGTAAAAAGGAGTACTTGTTTTTCATAAGAGTTTGTAATTAGTTGACTTAAATGGATTAGAAATCAATTTCTAACCGCACTGCTAACCTCAACAAAATCTTATGTTAATTAAAATTTAATATATTTATTTGTTAATTACTATAGTTTTAATCTTTAAAACGTTCCCACTGTATCAACATGAACTTATCACCTAGTTCAGTAACTACAGCGCCTGCCCCTTTTATATTTTGAGAGTTTGAGAAGTACTCGCCTAATTCTGTTGCGTTTAGAATTTTATAAGTGGGATGATATTTTGTATTACTAGGTCGCTTGATATTATACTTTTTTACCCAGTTTAAAATACTTACATGCGATATGCCTAGTATGCGTTCTATTTCTCTGTATGTCAATCCTTCTAAGTAAAGTTGTAGTGCTTTATTAACGTAGTAATCGTCTATCTTTTTACCTATTTTGTCTACTGTAAAATAGTAATTACAATCCTTACATTTATAGCGCTGCCTTCCATTAATCACACCACTTTTTATCTGATTTCCAGAAGAACAACTAGGGCAAATTTTCATAAGCTATAGTAATTTAGCATAAATATAACAATTTAGCACTAATATAGCTAATTATCATAAATCAATGCAACTTTTTTTAATTTCTCCTAATTATTTTGAGTCAATTTTAAATATAACATTCCGCTTTCGCGAAAGCGGAAGAACAATAAATATGGAATTGAATTAGGGACATTTGATATGTTCTTTAAATCGTGGTCGATTACTTTAATTGAGAAAAATGTATTGTTGTTTATTAATTATTTTTTCTTAAGTGTTGATAATGAGTGTCAGTTAACTTAATTGTTACATTGTTTAACAAAATGATGGCGTGAGAAATGATGCAGACAATATCCTAGAACGTATTGCAAGTGTTGTAAAATCTGAGCTGTCGTTAGAAGTTCTTGTAGAAGGTCATACAGATAATCCTACGGTCAAAAAAGGAAGTTACATCAAAGATAACTGGGACTTGAGTGCAGAAAGAAGTGCTGCGATTGTAAGAAGGTTAGAGTCTAAATTTAACCTGCAACCAAGTCAACTAATAGTTTCTGGTAGGTCTAGTTATGATCCCTTGGTTTCTAATGATTCTGAAGATAATATGGCAAAAAACCGAAGAACTAAAATTGTAATTATGCCAAATCTAGATAAGTTTTTTGCCATGCTAGGAGAAAATCAAAAAATACTTCCTAGACTAGATAAATAAGGGTTAAGAATCCATTTAACTCTTTGTTATAAGAAAGGTAAAAAGACTTAGATATATGAATTACTATGCTTGCTCTTATATTCATTTAATAAGAGTTAATGTTTTGATAATTCCACAACAAACTAACATATTCATAACATATTTATGGTTTCTATTACCATAGATTTGAGGTAAATAACAAAATTAAATAATTATGAAAATTACAAAAACATTATTTATAGCGGCAATTGCTTCTTCTACAGTATTGGTATCTTGTAAAGATGAAGAGGCTGAAAATGCAGCTGCAGATTTGAAGATGGAACAAGAAATGGCTGAAAAAAAAGCAGATTCTCTTGAAATGGTGGAAAAAGCAAAAATGGAAAGAGATGCCACTGCTATGAATCTTAATGGTGCGATGATGTATCCTGATATGAATATTGTGGAGAACGCATCAACTAGTAAAGATCTTTCTACTCTTGTGGCAGCTGTATCTGCAGCTGGATTAGTAGAAACTTTAAGTAGTGAAGGGCCTTTTACTGTATTTGCTCCAACTAATACAGCTTTTGCGGCATTACCAGCTGGTACTGTGGAAACTCTTTTAGAACCAGAAAACAAAGCAACACTTAGCGGTATTCTAACGTATCACGTTGTTTCTGGTAATGTTATGGCTGGTGATCTTATGAAAATGATCGAAGAAGGTAAAGGAAAAACATCTTTTGCCACTGTTAACGGAGAAATGTTAACGGCTATGGTGGTAGACGGAAAGGTAATGATTAAGGACGCAAAAGGTGGAACAGCTACCGTGACTGCTGCTGATGTTAAGCAATCTAATGGTGTTGTTCATGTAGTGGATGCTGTATTAATGCCAGCTAAATAATTCTAGAATTATTCATATAAAAATGGCTTTCCATTAATGGAAAGCCATTTTTTTGTTTGATGTTTTTAATTTAATAAAACTGGTTTGCCAAATCCTAGCTTCTCAAGTTTGCCTAACTGTGTTGCTTTGTCTCCTACGATTAAGTAAATCATTCTATCAGAATGTATGTATTGCTTTGAAAGATTTTTAATGTCTTCTATACTTAAGTTTTTCACTTCATCTTGTCGTTGTAGAGCATAGTCTACTGGCAATTGATCTTCCTGGATGTTAGAAAGCATTCTTAATTTTGCTCCTTGAGATTCAAATGCTCTAGCACTAGACTTTATCATGTAGCTTTTTGTCACCTCTAGGTCTTCTTCAGTAAATGATGTGCCATAATTTTTTAAAATGTCTCTTATTAAAGCTGTAGATTCAAAAGTAACATTAGATCTTACACCGCTGGAAATGGAAAATGAACCAGATTCAGGTGAACCATCAAAACTAGATCTTATCCCATAAGTGTATCCTTTTCCTTCGCGCAATTGCTGTGTCAATTGTGATGCAAAACCACCACCACCTAAACGATAATTCAAAATTTGTACTTTATAGTAATCTGGATCTGTAGATTTTAAAGCTGGATAACCAAATTTCAAAATAGATTGCTTTGCATTAGGAACATCATAAAAATATACCTTAGACGTGTCCGGTTTATCTACAGAAGCAATTTCTGGAATAACCACTTCTTTACTGGTCCAATTTTTGTCTAGTATTTCTAATGATGAGGTAACTTCATTTTTAGTTATGTCTCCTACAATTTTGAAACTAGTGATTTGAGGAGAAATGTTTTTATGATAATAATTTTTCAAATCTTCTAAAGTAATATTCTCTACACTTTCTTTTGTTCCTAAATTATTTTGGGCAAGAATATGATCGTTGCCAAACATCAATTTATCAAATTCGTTTCCAGCTATGGCTCTAGGACTTGCTTGTTGTTGCTGTATTTGACTTAAAGTTTGTTGTTTAATCAAATCAAATTCATTTTTGTCCCATCTAGGTTCTAATACTATTTCATTAATTAATTTCATCACAGTAGTATAATTACGTGACAAAGAACTAGCATTAACTGAAATACTACTTTTTCCTGATGTAAAATTTATTGAAGCGCCTAGTTGATCAATAGCTTCTTCTAATTGAGCAGGTGTTTTAGTAGCTGTTCCTTTATTCATTAATTCGGCAAGCATTCCAGACACTCCTATTTTATTCATGTCTTCCAGTAACATGCCACCTTTTATTTCTAATTGTAACTGTACTAATGGCACTTCGTTATCTTCAATTCCTAATACTTTTATACCTGAAGATAAGGTTTCTTGATACACATTAGGGATAGCTAACTGAGGTGCTGCTCCATAAGCAGGCTCTATGGATCTATCAAAACTAGATGGAGTCCTTTCATATTCTGCTGCAATACTTGCATCAAAAGATTCTTCTGCACCTTCTATTATTTTTTCTTCAACTACTAGAGCAGGCTGTGCATTGTTTACAGCTAGATCAGCACTTCCTTTAGGAACAAAACTAGTCATTACATAATGTTGATCTTTAATGTATTTATTATATACTCGTAGAACATCTTCTTTAGATACGGCTTGCATATTCTTAACATCCTGAGTTAAAAAGCCTGCGTCTCCAGCAAGAATTTCATATTGTGTTAATTGAAATCCTTTTCCAAGAACACTGGATAATCCCTGATAAAAATCGGTTTCTTGACCGGTTTTAATACGATCTAGATCTTCTTGAGAAATACCGTTTTCTTCAAATAAAGTCATGGCCTTTTCAACACTAATTAGGATACTATCCAGGTCAACACCATCATAAGCTCTTGCTACAATACCGAATTGTCCTGCAAGTTCTGAAGTGTAATTATATGCATAAGCCTGATCTGCTAGTTGATCTCCTTCTACAACGACTTTATTTAACGGTGCTTTTTTTCCATTAGACAAATAAGTTCCTAGAATATCTAATGCATAAGAATCCTCATGATAGTTAGGAACAGTAGGCCATGTCATTCCCAAACGTGGCGTCTGTGCAAAATTATCCTCGTAATATAGATTCTTAGTATTCACTAATTCTACGGGCTGTACTTTTGTTTTAGTAACTTCTTTTCCTTTTTTAATTTCGCCAAAATATTTCTTTACCCATTCTAAAGCTTGATCACTTTCAAAATCACCAGCTATTGTTAGAACTGTATTATTAGGTGTGTACCAATCGTTGTAAAAATCCTTCACATCTTGAAGAGAAGCGTTTTGTAAATCTTCTAAAGAGCCTATTACCTGCCAGTTGTATGGATGGCCTGCTGGATAAAGGTTTTTACCTACTACATAAGACTCATGACCATAAGCATTATTATCAACGCTTTGTCTTTTTTCATTTTTTACAACTTGTTTTTCCTTGGCAAGAACCGGTTCTGTAACAGTGTTGATAAAGTAGCCCAGCTTATCTGCTTCTGCCCAGATCATCTTTTCTAGTGCATCTTTAGGCACGGTTTGATAGTAATTAGTTACGTCGCGACTAGTAGATCCATTTGCCCCTGATCCACCTATTCTTGCGCTCATAGCGTCTAGTCCACCTTTACCTAAATTTTCAGATTCTAAAAATAAAAGGTGCTCAAATAGATGAGCAAATCCAGTTTTTCCTTCTTTTTCCCTAGCACTTCCTACATGTGCTGTAAGTGCAACAGCAACAACTGGATCAGATTTATCTATGTGAAATATAACGGTAAGTCCATTATCTAAGACGTGTTTTTCAAATGGAATACTTATTTCCTGAGAAGTACTAGTTTCTATCAGTTCTGTATCTTGTCTATTATTCTTGCAAGAGATGAAAGCTGTAACAAAGAATGCCACAACTATAATGTTCTTTAATTTCATAAATAAAAAGAATTAGTTTAAGTAAGCAAGGTAATTATTGTGTTTATCGCATCATGTTAAAATAAGTTAAAACGGAAATTATGACCATAAAAAAAGCCGCTGAATAAGCGGCTTCTTAAAATTTATATACTCTATATGTCATGATCCTCAGCAAAATCTTCTAATGTATTGACCTTATTAATAGTTGCTTTTATTTCATCTTTCTGTGCCTCTAGTACGGTAACTAATGTTGGTGACAGTTCATTTTTATGTGATAACACATCATTATATTCTTCGATTGCTGCCTTTTCTCCGGTTAAACATTCTTCTAAAATGGATTCATCTTTATTAAGACTTAAGGCTGCTTTAATGCTCATCCATCCTCTATGTAAATCGCCAGCTACAGATCCATCTAATTCTGGAGTTGCATTCATACCTTTTATTTCTCCGGCAAGGGATGCTGCAAATTCTGTACGTCTTGCACCTTGTTGTGCTAACCATCTTTTTAATTGAACATGTTCTGTAACTTCAGCAGCATTAGCATAACCACGTTGTGCATCATAAGTTTTCTCTAATAATGCATTTAAATATTTTTCAGTTTTTACACTTTCCATAATTATTTGTTTTTTCTTTAAGATAGTAACAAAGCAATAAGGGAAGTCTTAAAATATTGTGAGTTGAGATAGGTTTAACGATAGAAAGATAAAATGTATTTAGGTACTGCAAATAATTTAAAATATAAAAAAATCGATGTTCAAATTTAGATCACCGATTTTGATATTATTCTATTTATTAATTAAGATCTATTTATCTCCTTTAAGTTTAGATACTTTGTTACGCTCGTCTTGAAGTTGTCTTCCTAGCTTCTGTTCCTTTTCTATGGACTTACGTCTCAATTCTTCTAATTCCTCCTCTGTAGTTTGAAGTTGAATTTTAGTTTCTTTAGTAGTGTCGTTGCTATTTTTAAATCTCAAACTCATAAATACAAATAGAAAACCTAAAATACCTACAATAGACCATACGATCATATTGTAAACTCCTTTTTTAGTTTGTATTCCTAAAAAATTCATGGAGTCCTTTTCTGCGTTTACATCAGATAAACTATTGTTAACACTAGATAATTTATTTTCTAGAGTATTTATTTTACTATCTTTTTCAGAAATATCATTTTGTAACGAACTTATATTTTTATTAAGTTCTTCAATGTGTTCATTAGTGTTTTTGCGCAAATCATGGATTTTAGCCTTTTTAACTACTTTGTATTCTTTAAAACTATTTGATGATTCAATTAATTCCTTGAATTGCGTGTCTATTGATTTTGTTTCAGATTCTTGGTTTTGCGCTGATAAAAATGAACAAATAGTAAATGCTAGTGATAAAAAAAGATATTTCATTGTATAGATTATGATCGAGTAACGTGAACTTACGTCACTCATTGTATATATTTTTTATTAATTACTTTTAAAGGTAACTTATTGTACGGACCACACAACTGCTTATTGATACGTACAAGGGTAAAGTTACTGTTTTATAAAAAGATGGAATTAAATCCGCTTTCGCGAAAGCAAAAACATTAAGAACAGTTGACACTATATAAAAAAACGCTCTATCTGCTAGGATAGAGCATTTTTATTAATTGAGATTTGTTACTCATTCATTGTTGCAAGAAACTCCTCGTTATTACGAGTTTGTTTCATTTTCTGAGAAATGAACTCCATTGCTTCAACTGGATTCATGTCTGCAAGATATTTGCGTAAAATCCACATATGTTTCATTGTTTGCTCATCATGTAAAAGGTCATCACGACGCGTAGAAGATGAGGTTAAATCGATAGCTGGGAAAACACGACGGTTAGATATATTCCTATCCAGTTGTAATTCCATATTACCAGTTCCTTTGAATTCTTCAAAGATAACCTCGTCCATCTTAGAACCGGTCTCTGTAAGAGCAGTAGCAATAATAGATAGCGATCCACCGCCTTCTATGTTACGAGCAGCACCAAAGAATCGTTTAGGTTTATGTAACGCATTTGCATCTACACCACCAGAAAGGACTTTACCACTTGCAGGTTGCACCGTATTATAAGCACGAGCCAGACGCGTAATCGAGTCTAGTAAAATCACAACATCGTGACCACATTCTACCATACGTTTTGCTTTTTCAAGAACGATGTTTGCCACCTTTACATGGTCATGTGCTTCCTTATCAAAAGTAGATGCGATAACCTCACCATCTACATTACGTTGCATGTCAGTTACTTCTTCTGGACGCTCGTCAATTAATAATATCAATTGATAAACTTCTGGATTATTTGCAGCAATTGCGTTTGCAATATCTTTAAGCAGCATGGTTTTACCAGTTTTAGGTTGCGCTACTATCATACCACGCTGTCCTTTACCTATAGGAGCAAAAAGATCCATTACACGAGTAGAAATACTAGCACGTCTACCTGCAAGATCAAATTTTTCTTCTGGAAAAAGTGGCGTGAGATGTTCAAAGGACACACGATCGCGCACTACTTGAGGATCTAATCCATTGATTTGTGAAATTTTAATCAAAGGAAAATACTTTTCTCCTTCTTTAGGAGGTCGTACCATACCTAAAACGGTATCTCCAGTTTTCAGACCAAAAAGGCGTACTTGTGATTGTGATACATATATATCATCTGGACTTGCTAGATAGTTGTAGTCACTGCTGCGCAAGAAACCATAACCATCTGGCATCATATCTAGTACACCTTCACTTTCAATGATTCCATCAAATTCAAAATCAGGATCGCGGTAACGGTTGCGATTATCTTTATTTCCTTTAGGAACGTTGTTTTGTGAATTATTAGTTCGCTGTGTTTTCTGACGACTATTGCGGTTGTCGTTTCTATCACTAACAGTATCCTTACCGTTTTCTTTTGTGGCATCTGCAGTATCTGTAGACGTGTTTTGGGCAGAGTCTTTTTGTTTATCGCTAGCTTCTTTACTAGGCTTTTTTATTACCTTTTTTGCTTTGCGAGGTCTAGGATTAGGTTTGCTAGGATCTTTACGGCCTTTTAATGTTTCTTCTGTGATTTCAAAATCGTCTTTTTCTTCAGATTTTGTTTCTTTTTTTGAAACTCTAGGTTTGTGCTCTTTTTTTTCTTCTTGTTTTTTAGTTGTAGCAGCTTTTTCTTTTACTTCCTTAACTTCTTTCTTTTTCTTTTCAGTTTTAGGGGCAGTATCAGTAACTTCTATATCTAGGCTTTTTACCTTGTCAGGGTTTTCTGCTTGTAGGTCTAATATTTTATAGACTAGATCTAATTTACGTAGTTGTTTGAATTTAGGAACACTAAGTCCTTTTGCAATTTCCTGTAATTCAGGAAGTTTTTTAGATTTTAAATCAGCTATTTGAAACATGTATCTATTTGAAATGTATAATATTTATCAGGGGAATATGAGGTCTAAAACTTATAAGAAAAATTTTATACCGCTAGATAACCTATAAAGAGTAAGTTAACTTATTAGCGATGCAATGATACATTAAAAAATTAATATCTGTTGTTCTTTTAACGTGTATTGTTATATTTTTGCTTTGCTTTTAAAAAGGCAATAATGATACAACGCATTCAAACTTTATATTTACTTCTTGCCGCTATTGTTTCTGGTGGGCTTATTTGGGCAGTAGAACATTTTATTGATGGTGAAGGAAATGAGTTTGTAGGTATGGACGAAAGTTTATACTTTGGTATCTTTATGGTAAGCGCAGTAATGTCATTAATAGCTATTTTTATTTTTAAGAATAGACAACTGCAAACTGTGATCAACCGTTTAAATTTGATGCTTAATCTTTTTATACTAGGAGTTTATGTATATCGAGCGCTAATGATGTCTGGAGAAACGGCGGTTTCTGAGAAAGGCATTGGGATGTTCATTCCTATCCTATCTATCGTTTTACTGGTCTTGGCTAACAAGGCAATAAGAAAGGATGAACAACTCGTAAAATCTGCAGATCGATTACGATAAACGCAATAATCTTAGTAATATTAGTGAAAAATCCTGTGAGGCGCCACCTTGCAGGATTTTGTTTTTATTGAGGTTTTTTCTTTCTGTCTCGCTTTCGCGAAAGCGGATTTTATTCCACCACTTTTTCAGACAACAAAAAGAAATTTGAATTATAAGATCAAAATGAACTTTACTAATGAAAATTATTTACGGTCTTTTTCAATAACTTCTAGATTACCAATCTTACCATCTTTAATTTCAAATCGCAACATGGTACGTTTTTGATGAAATCCATGCATACCTATTGCTCCTGGATTCATGTGTAAACAATTTATCTTTTTATCGTTGACTACTTTAAGAATATGCGAGTGTCCACAAATAAATATATCAGGAGCATTATCATAAATTTCTGGACGTACGCGCTGATTGTATCTTCCTGGATATCCACCTATATGAGTTATCCATATATCCATTCCTTCACAATTAAATCTATTGTGTTCTGGAAATTGCATCCTTGCTTTATCGTCATCTATATTTCCCCAAACAGCGCGTAAAGGTTTTACGGCAGCAATTTGATCCGTAACTTTAAGATCTCCTATATCGCCAGCATGCCATACTTCGTCAGCTTGTTGAACATATTTAAGTACAAAATCATCAATGTGACTGTGCGTGTCTGAAAGTAGTAATATTTTCATGTTGCAAAGATAGTGTTTGATCTGTGAGTCGTTGAGTCGTTGAGTTTTCTAGTTGGACAGTTCTATCTCGATATGAAAAGGACTTGGCTCTAGACAAAAGACAACTCGCTTTTCCTTCAGAAAGTCCAGGTACAAAAGATAAAAAACACTTTTGATATTCATAGATGCGTACTGAAGTCCGTATCTATGAATGAGAGAAAAGTCGTTCTTCCTTTGTCAGGAATGTTGTGAGCGCAGCGATCAACGAGCTAGTCATTTATCAAAAACCATTACATTTTTTCAATTCTGACCTCATTTTCAAGTTCGATTTCAAATTCATTTTCAAGTTCATAACTCTTATCTTTGTCCCGATGCAAGAATCACAACGTTATTTTATGGAACTGGCTTATGATGGTACTAATTATCATGGCTGGCAACGACAACCACAAAGTATTTCTGTACAAGAAGTACTGGAAGACGGTTTGCAAAAAATGTTACGTCAGGAAATAAAAATTCAAGGCGCGGGAAGAACAGATGCTGGTGTCCATGCAGCATTTATGGTAGCGCATTTTGATTATTTAGGTGATGTAGATTTAGAACATTTGATTTATCGTTTGAATAGATGGATTCCTAAGGATATTGCTGTTTATGACATTAAACCAGTAGTAGAAACTGCACACGCAAGATTTCATGCGACTAAACGATCTTACGAATATCATTTTTTGTTAAGGCCAGATCCTTTTCAAGTCAATCAGGCTTATGTTTTGTTTAGAAGACCAGATTTTGATTTGATGCAACAAGCTGCAGCGATTTTGCCACAATACAAGGATTTTGAGTGTTTTTCAAGGGTAAATACCGATGTGAAAACGTTCATTTGCGATCTTACAGAAGCGCGTTTTGAAATAAAGGAACATAAAGTGATTTTTCATATTACGGCAAATCGTTTTTTACGTAATATGGTAAGAGCTATAGTCGGCACGCTATTAGAAATAGGTTACGGAAAGAGAACAGTAGAAAGTATGCACGATATTATCGCATCAAAAGATAGAGGAGAAGCAGGAGCAAGTGCGCCATCTAGTGGTTTATTTCTTACTCAGATTCATTATCCTGAAGAATTGTATTTATGATAGATAAAATTCTCTTTAAAGAAACTCAAAAGTTCACACAATGGTGGTTATGGTTAATCGTTGTTGGAGTTTTTTTGATTTCGATATTCCAATTCAACTGGACTGAAAATATTGCAGATCAATTCACTACTGATAAAATTATCCCAACTGTTATATCGCTAGGTCTTTTGGTTTTATTTTTAGCCCTAAAGATGACTACAACTATTACTGATACTGAAATTATAGTTGAATATGTACCTTTTATCACAAAGAAATGGAACTGGTCAGAACTTAAAACTGCAAAAGTAATTGATTATGGTTTTGTAGGTGGTTGGGGTATCCGTCTTTGGACCGATTATGGAACTATTTATAACGTAAAAGGATCTAAAGGCCTGCATATAAAAACAACCGATAAACAATATGTAATCGGCACACAAAATGAAGAAGAATTGCGTTCTAAAATTGCGCATTTACTAAAATAAATATGGCTTCAACTACTGGGAACGCTTTTAATATGGGACTTTTTAAAAGGCTATTGTCTTTTACAAAACCCTACCGATTAACTTACTACTTTGTAGCTTTAAGTGCTATTTTAATTGCTATTGTAGCGATAGGAATGCCTTACCTAATTAAAGTTGCCATAGATAATCACATCGTGCCTCAAGATTTTAATGGTACAAATACCATATGGGGAATTGAATACGGTGGCTTTACCGGTGTCATAGTTTTAATGATTGCTGTTCTTCTTGCAGATGTACTTCTACAACTTAGTTTTATTTATTATGCTAACTGGTTGGGACAACAAGTCATTAGAGATTTAAGACTGAAACTTTTCAATCACATGATGGGTTTCAAGATGCAGTATTTTGATAAAAGTGCTGTAGGTAAATTAGTTACTAGAGCAGTGAGTGATATAGAAACTATTGCTAGTATTTTTTCTCAAGGTCTCTTTGTAATTATTTCAGATCTATTAAAAATGGTTGTGGTTTTAGGTTTTATGGCTTATTCTAGTTGGAAATTAACCTTGATTGCATTGATTGTAATGCCATTTATTCTCTATGCTACAAGAGTTTTTCAAAAGGCTATGAAAGTGGCCTTTGAAGAAGTACGCACACAAGTGAGTAATCTTAATTCTTTCGTACAAGAGCGAGTTACAGGAATGAAGATCGTACAGATTTTTAATCGTGAGAAAATTGAGTATGAGCAGTTTAAAGAAATTAATGACAAGCACAGAAACGCTTGGGTAAAGACCGTATGGTACAATTCTATTTTCTTTCCCATTGCAGAGATGGCTTCAAGCATCACCATAGGATTAATTGTTTACATAGGTGTGGTATTGAACACCGGTGCAACTGCTCAGGCTATTGAGGTAGGTGTGATCGTGATGTTTATTGATTTATCACAAAAACTTTTTAGACCATTACGTCAGATTGCAGATAAATTCAACACGTTACAAATGGGAATGGTTGCTGCAAACCGTGTTTTTGGGATTCTAGATACGCAGTCTCAAATTGAGGATGAAGGTGATCTTATCGCATCAGAATTAAAAGGTAACATTGAGTTTAAAGAGGTAGATTTTGGTTATGTAGAGAATGAATTGGTACTGAAGAATCTTAGTTTTAAAGTTTCTGCTGGTGAAACTGTCGCTATTGTTGGTGCAACAGGTGCAGGAAAATCTACGATTATCAATTTGTTATCACGTTTCTATGAAATAAATAGTGGAGATATTTTGATTGATTCCGCTTCCGCGAAATCGTACCAATTAGCATCATTAAGATCACAAATAGCAGTAGTGCTACAAGATGTATTCTTATTTGCAGATACTATTTTAAACAACATTACACTTCAAAATCCAGATATTACAGAAGAAGACGTAATTGCAGCTGCAAAGAAAATAGGTGTCCACAAATTTATCATGACCTTGCCTAATGGATATCAATACAATGTAAAGGAAAGAGGTGTGATGTTAAGTTCTGGACAGCGCCAGTTGATTGCTTTTCTAAGAGCTTATGTTTCTAATCCTAGTATTTTAATCCTTGACGAAGCAACCAGTTCTGTAGATGCTTATAGTGAACAGTTGATTCAAGACGCTACAGATATCATCACTAAAGACCGTACATCAATAGTCATCGCTCACCGACTAGCTACCATCAAAAAAGCCGATAAAATTATCGTAATGGATGCTGGTGAGATTGTTGAAATGGGAACACATAATGAGCTTCTTGAGAAAGAAAATGGCTATTATAAAAATCTTTACGAGGTTCAGTTTTTGCAACAAGAAGTCGCTTAAACTATATCTGTCACTTTTAGAATAATTGCTATTAACATTCCTAATATCAATATAATTATTCCTAACGCTATCATCAGTCCGATGCCTACCATGATTGAAATCAATGATTTAGTAAAAGTAGTCTCATTATTTAGTCCAAAAAATCTTTTTGCAGTTCTTACAATAGCGTTCCATTAAGCGAGATGAGATTTGATCTTTTTGGCAAGCTCTTCTGTGTCCGTATAGGTTTCAAACTCGCCTTCATGAACAAGAGAAATTTGTCCTGTTTCTTCACTTACAATCAATGCAATTGCGCTACTTCTTTCAGTTAATCCTAACGCTGCTCGATGTCGCAATCCAAAACGTTGTGGTATTTTTCTATTTTCAGAAACAGGTAAAATTACTCTTGTAGCGGTTATTTTATTTCCTTCCACAATCATAGCACCATCGTGCAACGTGCTGTTTTTATAAAAAATACTTTGAATAATAGAAGAGTTAACAAGAATATCTTGTTGATCTCCAGTATTTTTAACAAATTCGAGAGAGCCATCTCTTTTAATACCTATAAGTGCACCTGTCTTGGTCTGACTCATCTTTTCACAAGCTTTGACAATTTCGTTTACTACTGTATGATTGCTATCTTGTTCTTCTTGAAAAATACGCAGTTGTTTCAAAAAACGTTTTCTAGAAGTGAATTGAGTAGAGCCCAGCATCAGTAAAAACCGCCTGATTTCTTGCTGAAAAACAACTATCAATGCCACCACTCCAGCGCCGGTAACAGCACCTAAAGCCTGACTTAACATCTCCATCTTCATAAAAACAGTGAGCTGGTAAATCAAATAAATGATAAAAATCCCAATAAAAATATTGAGCGCTGCAGTTCCTTTAACTAATCGGTACAAGTAGAAAACTACCGCTGCGACCAGCAATATGTCTATAAGATCAATGATTCTAAATCCTGGAAGTTCCATGTAGTAAAAATAGAATTAATTTATCGTTAACTCGTTAAAGAGCTTGATAGTTTCCATCGCTTCTTTCACATCATGAACGCGTAATATCTTTGCACCATTCATTAAACTCACCATGTTTAAAGCTGTGGTGCCATTTAGCGCTTGTTGAGCAGTAGTGTTTAAAGTTTTATAAATCATAGACTTGCGAGAAACACCAGCTAGAATAGGTACATTATGAGCTTGCAATAAATGAAGCTTGGAAAGTAATTCAAAATTTTGTTCTCGAGTTTTTGCAAAACCAAAACCTGGATCAATCACTATATCATTGATTCCATGAGATCGCGCCGCGGCAATACGTTCTGAAAAATAATGATTTATTTCTACGATCATATGCTCATAATCCGTCATGAACTTCATGGTTTGAGGATTGCCACGCATATGCATCATGATGTAAGGAACCTTGGCATTTCCAACAGTTTGTAGCATTTCCTCAGATAAATGACCAGCGCTTATATCATTCACGATAGTAGCACCATGATCAATTGCTTTTTTTATAACGCTTTCGCGAAAGCTATCACAAGACAATCCTTTAATCGTAAAACGAGTTGTAATCAAATCAAGAACCGGTAGAACTCTAGAAAGTTCTTCCTCTACAGTAATATCAGTGCCGTCTGGTCGTGAACTATAACCACCGACATCAATAAAAGTGGCGCCATCATCTAGCATTTTCTCTACTTGGGTTAAGATAGCAGTATCATTTTTTAATTTGCCACCATCGTAAAAAGAGTCTGGAGTACAGTTGACAATGCCCATTACATGAGGTGTAGAGAGATCGATAAGTGCGCCTGCGCAATTTATAGTTGCCATTAAATAGGAATAATTAAGTTTAAATGCGAAATTTACGCAAAATTTATAGCCCTTATGTCCAAAACTAGCCAGCAATACGATGCCGTTATTTCTCAATGTCGTGATTTGTTTTCAAAAAAAATGAAAGATTACGGTAGCGCATGGCGCATTTTAAGATTGCCATCACTTACCGATCAGATTTTTATAAAAGCCCAACGCATCAGAGGTTTACAAACACTTTCTGAATCTAAGGTGAATGAAGGACAGGAAAGCGAGTTTATAGGTATTATTAATTATTCTATCATGGCGCTTATCCAGTTAGAAAAAGGAGTGGTAGAACAACCAGATTTGTCTCTAGAAGAATCTCTTGAGCAATACGATCATCATGTCGCAATTACCAAACAATTAATGATGGATAAAAACCACGATTATGGTGAGGCGTGGAGAGACATGAGAGTAAGTTCTTTAACCGATTTGATCTTACAAAAACTATTACGTGTTAAACAAATTGAAGACAACGAAGGAGCCACATTAGTCTCTGAAGGAATCGATGCCAATTATCAGGACATGATTAATTATGCTGTTTTTGCGATGATTCATTTAAGTGAAGCTTAAATCTCGTAAAATCACGGTAGTGATTTATACGTGATCTCATCCTGAACGCACACAAATTGTTTAATCTGTTATATCGTTTTACAGCAATATGTGCTAGAAAATATCGAAATACAATTTAAAATGGTTTTCCTCCTTTGGAGGAAATGTCCGCTAGAACAATGCAGGCTGTGATGCTGGTTTTATGGAGATGTAGTTGGATTTACAATTGCATTTGACAGCGGATAATCATTTCAATACTTTGTACTAAGTACCTGATACTTTTCACAACTCTTTTCTATCTTTACCATTCATGAATTTCTCCTCAAAAATTTTAGAAGAAGCCGTTAATCAAGTATCACAACTACCTGGGATAGGAAAGCGCACCGCTTTACGACTGGTGCTGCATTTAATGCGACAACCAGAACAAAATACGGACTTACTTAGTGATGCATTACTCAAAATGCGTCACGACCTTAATTTTTGTAAAAATTGCCACAATGTGAGCGATGTAGAAATTTGCGAGATTTGTGCTAGCCTAAATCGCGATCAGTCGATCGTTTGTGTCGTAGAAGATATACGCGACGTGATGGCGATTGAAAATACGAGTCAGTATAGAGGTTTATACCATGTTTTAGGTGGTAAAATAAGCCCTATGGATGGAATAGGTCCACAAGATTTAAAAGTAAGATCATTAGTAGATCGTGTAAAAAACAAAGGTGTTACAGAGATTATTTTTGCATTGAGCCCAACTATTGAAGGCGATACGACCAACTTCTACATTTTCAAACAACTCGATGGACTAGAAGTCAACACATCTACCATAGCAAGAGGAATAGCAGTAGGTGACGAACTAGAATTTGCTGATGAGGTAACATTAGGAAGAAGTATTTTACATCGTGTTCCTTATGAGAATTCTTTGAAGAATTAGGGTATGAAAGTTAATAGTGCTTTGTTGTGCATCCTTGCCGTTTTGTTGTTTTCTTGCAACACAAATCAGAATGAATTTGAAGCTGAAGAGATATCCGTAAAAGCTTTTGAAGTTTACATGGATTTTAGTTTGGATAATGACGTAAGACTAGATAGCGCTCTTTTACTATTTGATAAAGCATTAGAACTAGACGATCAAAATTTTACTGCACTGAATAATAAAATTGGAATTTACGCTGAAAAGAAAGATATAAAAGGATTATTAGACACAAACGCTAGGTTAATAGAGATGTTTCCAGAAAGGCCGTTGTACAAAATTCAAAGAGGCTTATTTCTTTTAATAAATAAGGAAATTATCAAAGGAGAGGCTATTCTTGATCAAGCGTTAATCGAGTATGAGTCACAGTTAAAAAGTGATATTAGTAATTTTGATTTTAATATAGAGTACATATGGGCTTTATCTGCAAACGAAAAATATGATGCTGCTCAAGCTCATTTGAATCTTATGAAAAAGCATACTTACCAAGATTTTCAACATTACATTTTAGATAACTTTGAAATACAAGAGCGCCATATGATTCCTATGTTAGATGCTCTTAAAGTTAAAGATGACATTACTGTTGATTTTAAATGAAACTCTCCATCATCATACTCAACTATAACGCAGCAGCCTTTCTAGAGTTGTGCATTTATAGCGTTTTGAGAGCAACAAAAAATATTGATGCAGAGATTATTGTAGCCGATAATAATTCTACAGACTCTAGTCTACAAATGCTTCATTTTGTTTTTAAGGACCAAGTCAAAGTCATTGCGCATGAAGAGAACTACGGTTTTTCCAAAGGAAATAATCTTGCTGTTGCACAGGCAAAAGGAGAATATCTCTGCATTTTAAATCCTGATACGATTGTAGGAGAAGAGGTATTTAAAGAATGTCTCTCTTTCACACAAGCACAACCTAAATTAGGATTTTTGGGAGTTCAACTTATTGATGGCACAGGAAAATACTTGCCAGAAAGTAAACGACACATTCCTACGCCCAAAGTTGCGCGACAAAAGATGCTAGGCAATGATCGTAATTATTACTACAATGAGGTTGGTCAAAACGATAGAGGTAAAGTAGATGTATTGGTCGGTGCTTTTATGTTTTGTAAGAAAGAAGTCTATGAGGATTGTGGTGGTTTTGACGAGCGGTATTTTATGTACGGTGAAGACATTGATTTAAGTTACACGGCGATTTTAAAGGGTTATGAAAACTATTACTTAGGTGATCAAAAAGTCATTCATTTTAAAGGTGAAAGCACGATTAAAGATAAAGTTTATCTAGAGCGATTTTATGGTGCGATGGGGTTGTTTTATGATAAATATTTCAAACAATCTGTATTAGAGAAAAACGCAATTGATTTAATGATTAAAGGAATGGTTGCTTTAAAATCTACTCCTTCTATAGAATACGAAGTAAAGGAATTTGATAATTTGTATCTGGTTACTGAGGACAAACACTTGGATTTACCCATAAAAATGGAAAGAGTGAAGCATTCTGAAGTTTGGGATTGTACTTTTGAAGATGCTACTTTTTTATGGGATACAAAGACACTCACGATTAAAGAGATAATAGATTTTATGACGCATACCAAAGAGTTAAAACATAGGTTTTTATCACCTAAAAGAGATTTTTATATAGGAAGTGATAGTAGTAATAGTCGTGGAGAAATAAAATATATGTGATGAATTGATGGAATCGTTGCGATATTCATAACCGATTCTTAAAGTATTCCCATATCAGTGAATAATTCGCAATTGTAAACTCAATTTTGAGTACTTTTGCAAAATAATTAAAAACGTTATAGTACCTTATTAGTTATGGCAAAATTTGAACTTAAATTACCTAAAATGGGTGAATCGGTTGCTGAGGCGACCATTACATCATGGCTTAAAAATGTAGGCGACACCATAGAAATGGATGAACCTGTGTTAGAAATCGCCACAGATAAGGTAGATAGTGAAGTGCCTAGCGAGGTGGACGGTAAACTGGTTGAAATCTTATTTCAGGTAGATGATGTCGTTCAAGTAGGGCAGACTATTGCAATTATAGAAATTGATGGTGATGATAGTGGCGATTCCGCTTCCGCAAAAGCGAGTGAAGTAAAATCACCGGAAACTACATCTAATGATGCTGTAAAAGCAGCAGCATCACAAGTAGAGAAAGAAATAAATACAGCTACGGAAAGTGTTAACTTTTCTGATAGCGACGCCTTTTATTCTCCTCTAGTTAAAAACATCGCAAAGGAAGAAAATATATCATTAAGTGAATTAGAATCTATTTCTGGTACAGGAAAAGATGCTCGCGTTACTAAAAATGATATTTTACAATACGTTGCAGATAAGAAAGCAGGTAAAGTAGCGACTACTTCTACTGCTGCCAAAACTCCTGCAGCACCGGCATCACATGCTGCTGCTCCTAAACAAGTTCCTACGGCAGCACCAGTTTCTGTTAATAGTGGCGACGAGATCATTGAAATGACTCGCATGGGTAAATTGATTGCGCACCATATGGTGGCATCGGTACAAACTAGTGCGCATGTTCAAAGTTTTATTGAGTGTGATGTAACTAATATCTGGAACTGGAGAAAGAAAAATAAAGACAGTTTTAAAGCTAGAGAAGGCGAGAACTTAACGTTCACACCTATTTTCATGGAAGCGGTAGCACAAGCCTTAAAAGAATTTCCTATGATGAATATCGCTCTAGATGGCGACAAAATTATAAAGCGTAAAAATATCAACCTAGGAATGGCAGCAGCACTTCCAGATGGTAATTTAATTGTTCCTGTAATCAAAAATGCAGACCAATTGAACCTAGTAGGAATGGCAAAGTCAGTAAATGACCTTGCAAATAGAGCCAGAAATGGAAAATTAAAACCAGACGATACGCAAGGAGGAACTTATACGGTAACTAACGTAGGTACTTTTGGGTCTGTTCTAGGAACGCCTATTATCAATCAGCCTCAGGTAGGTATTTTGGCTCTTGGAGCGATTAGAAAAGTTCCTGCAGTAGTAGAAACTCCAGAAGGAGATTTTATAGGTATCAGAATGAAAATGTTTTTATCACACAGTTACGACCATAGAGTTGTAAATGGAGCGCTAGGTGGGCAGTTTGTTCAAAGAGTAGCTCATTTACTAGAAGGGTTTGATGTAAATCGTACGGTTTAATTTGAAATCGTTAAATGAGAATTTTAAAGCCAGCTGGGAAGCTGGTTTTTTTCATTCCTTTAATCTTACCTTTGCCATATGGAAAAAGACCTCTACTTAGATCAGATAGATTATTTTAAAGGAGCGCAAGTATTACATTATTTTGAGTTTGTAGAACCTCAAGAAGTAAAAGATGATTACTTTGACGTACATGAAATTCATGCCGTTGTAATCTGTGATTATGAAGGAGAAGAAACCATGCTATTTTATCTGGATGACGGATTAGAAGTTGCCTTAGAGTTTGAGTTTATGATTCCTAAACAAGCAAAAGAAAAAACGGCAAACGACTTTTCTGGAATGGATATTCAATGGAAGAACAGATAACCAATTTGAATTTGAATTCGAACTTGAAATTATAAAAAAGCTCTAAAACTCTGAAAAGATTTTTATAGCTTTTTAGATGAACCCAAAGAGCCAAAGACTCAATTCAATTTCCTTTTCCTCTTCCTTCCTGCCACATAGTCTTTTACAGCTTTTTCTGTTGTATACCATACACGTCCTTCTTTGTAGGCGTCAATTTTACCTTGACGAGCCAGTAAACTTACATATTCCTGTCCATAAGAAATAGAAGGTTCTTTTACGATGTTAGAAATAGGAGCGTAGTCATCTGCAGTATTTTCTAAATGAATTCATTTAATAAATCTGTGATTTTCTTGCATGAGCTGGGACAAAGTTTGTACTGCTTATTTTTACACCTGTATTACAACAAAATATTTATCTATACGATTCATGACCAGTTCATGAACATTTAAAATGTGACATTCTCTTAAAATTAAGATTGATATAATTTTAAATATTTTTCGGCAATCATGACACTTTCATGATGTTGTAATATGTGATTTCTTGCTGCTTTTCCTAATTCTATAATGGATTGTGGTTGATCTATTAGTCTAGAAAGCTGTACAACAAGGTAATTTACATCTGGTTGTGCGTCTATAACTGGCACAGATTCTAATCCATGAGCTTTTAGGTATATAGAACTACCGCCACTAAAAACAACTTTACCCTGCAACATTGCCTCGAGAGCATTGTAGCCTTGATCATAGCAAAGGACTTGATCTAACAATATATGAGCATTACTATAACGACTCATGTAAACATCATAGGGTAAATCTTCAGCAATAGTTATTTTAACTTGATCACCATATTTATTTGAGATAATCGCTAGCGCTTTCTCAAAATAATTGATTCCTTTTTTCCAGTAGTTAGCACGATTGATTCCCATGAAAATTTCAATAGGATCTAGTTGTGCATTAATATTCAGATGGTATTTCCCACAATTAATAGCTGCGGGAATAATTTCAGTAACTTTAGGATTATTAGTGAGTGCCATAGCATAATCGATATTGCTAGGGATTATTTTTTCAGAATCAGCGAGAAGTTTTAAATAGTTATTCCGGTAATGGTTTTCAAGATATTTATAGGTAAAATAAAATTTATTTTTATGTTGTGTACCACTTTTCACAGCATCAAGAATAGAATATCCTTGATGCTTTTCTACCAAATATTTAGAATATTCATAATCGTCACCACAGGCAACCAGAAAAAATCTTTCATTATGATTTAATAAGAAATCAAGCATTTTACGCTCGATTTTTGGGTGACAATTAAATGGATTTGAGTTAATAAATTGAACGATATCAAAGTGTTTGAGTTGGTTCTCGCTTTCGCGAAAGCGAAACAACTTCAATCTGTCTTCTAGATTGTGACCAGTCATTTTCCACCAGGCGACTTTAAACTTGCGTAATAACCAGTGTTTTTCAAAGAAAGAATTACTTAAATCTATATCTACAGGATAGCGTTTAAAACCATCGCCGTCACCTAATATGGTTACTTTATGGCCTAGGTACTCGAGCCCATGTTTTAAGGAATTATGAAAACCGCTGTATTCACCTACCAGCAATATGCGCATATAGAAGTATCTTTGAGGTAAAGATAAGCAGTAGGCAGTTTATTAATGGCAAATAAGAAATACAAAAAGAACGATCTTGAAATATTAATCGCGACGATGCATCGTAGTGATTTGTTATTTCTTGAGACGATGTTTCAAAAGCCACTGGATCAAATCAATGAAAACCTAATTATTGTTAATCAATCTTTTGATCATCAGTTAACTTCTGAAATACAACACATCAAAGTAATCAACAATAAAGAATACGGTTTGAGTAAAAGTCGTAATCTAGCTATAAAACACAGCACTAAAGATTTGTGTTGGATACTGGATGATGATTGTGTACTTCTTTCAGATGCTGTGGACCAAGTTATAGAAGCGCACCAGGAATATACATCTGATGTGCTCACCTTCAAAACAAAAACCCATAAAGGGCAGGACTTCTATAATTATCCAGATACGTTTAGCTGCTTAGATTTTAAAGCTATAGAAAAAGTGCTTTCGCCAGAAATTACTTTTAAAAGAGAAGCTATTTTAACAGCTGGATTAATATTTGACCAAAGATTTGGATTAGGTGCACAATTTCAGGATGCAGAGAATTATATCTTTCTTGATGAGGTGCTAAAAAAGAATCTTAAAATAAGCTTTGTGCCAGAAACTATTGTGCAACATGAAGCACATACCAGTAGTGATGACGTTGCTTCAAACCGAGTTATTTATGCTCGAGGCGCTATTGCTGGAAGGAGAAATATCATCACTGCGGTTTATTATCAATTCAAGTATGTATTTTTTCTTTGGCGTAAAGGTTATGTAAAATCGTTAAGTAAACTATGGGAGAAATTTATGGTTTTTCAACATGGAGCAAATGATTATGTGAGTGGTTTTGAAGGACATCGTATAAATCACCCTAAACAATAGTATTTTTGAAATATGAGTTATAAAATAATAGATATTCCCAAGATTACAGATCCACGAGGCAATCTTGCAGTACTGGAAAAAGATACTATCCCATACAAAATTGAGCGTGTTTACTATTTATATGATGTTCCCAGCGATTCACATCGTGGTGGACATGCGCATAAAGAGTGTATGGAATTGTTGATTGCGGTATCTGGTAGTTTTACTGTAGAATTAGATAATGGTAAAGAGAAACAAACAATAACGCTTAATAAACCTAATAAAGGACTTTTAATACCAACCATGATATGGCGAGAGCTTGCAGATTTTTCTAGCGGTGCGATGTGTTTAGTTTTAGCATCTCATGAATTTGAGGAAGCAGATTACATAAGAGAAAAGAAGAGTTTTTACTCAATCACCAGCTCGTAAATGTAATCCTAGGTTTCCCAAAACTTTTTGGGTACGTTTTAAAGACTTAAGTTGTAAGCTGCTCATCTTTAAAAGTTGTTGTTGCTTAAGGCTTAAATTCTTCAAATTTATTTTTTGCTGATATAGGGTTGTGTTACGTATATCATTTTCCATGCGATAAGCTAATGCGATAGCAAAACGATTGAGATCTATATATTTTTCAAGACCTAAATGATTTTTAGCCTCTGCTTCATAATCAGTAAAATCAGGTAGTTTTCTGTATTTCATTTCTACCTGGTCAGAGCGATTATCTGCAATTTCATCAATTACTGCTGTTACTCTAAAACTAAATGCTATTTTACTTTTCATCCCTATTCTAACAAACCAATCAATATCTTCAAAATGCGTCAATGACTCATTAAATAAGCCTGTTTTATCAACTATTTCAGGTTTAATCATTAATGTGGAACAGGTAAAAATGCTGTTTAAGTAATTATGATGGAAGAAGCTTTTCAAAAGCTGGTCTTCTGTGCTTTCAAAATTACTCAATACGGTATCGATTGTTTTGCGAGATCTTTTTAATTGATAATTGGTTGCAGCAATATGTGCTTCTGGAAATTTATCAAATAAGGCGCATAAAGTAGATAAGTGGTTAGAGCACCAAAAATCGTCACCATCTAGAAATGCAATTCTCTTATAATTATTTTCTCTTGCAAATAGAATGGCATTATTACGAGTAGCGCTTACTCCTTTATTTTCCTGAGAATGAATAATGATGCGATGATAGTTAATGTTTTTAACTAATTCAAGACTTTCATCGGTAGAGCCATCGTTAATTATTAGGATATCAAAATCTTTATAATTCTGATCAAATACACTATTCAAAGTTCTCACTATCGTGGTCGCTTTATTATACAATGGAATGTGGACTAGTGTTTTAATAATTATTGTTTTAGTTGTTCTATAATTTTTCCTACAATTTTCTCGTTTTTAAACTCTTCCATCACACGTATACGTTTAGAAAGAATCTCTTGATCAAATGGTATGTTCATCAAGTTAGCTATTGCTTTTTTCCACGAGGCAGTATCATTTGCTATTACAACATGGTCTGAAATTAATTTTTCATTTGCCATATCTTCATTTGCAATAACATGTCTCCCCAAAAATAAAGCTTTCAAAAGTTTTAGTTTTAAACCACTTTTTTGAGAGGCGTGCATCAAATGTATATGAGCATTTTTTATGAGTGTATTTAACTCATCCCATTCTAAATCATTTACTAGGGTAATATTATCTTTCTTAGCACATAGCTTTTGCAACTTAAAAGAGGGGTTTTTTCCTGCAATGACTAACTTATAATCAATATCATTAAAAATTTCTTCAACAAGATATTGTGCACTGTGATCGTTTTCACTTACGTTAAGGCTGCCATGAAATAGAGAATAGGTACCATTACCTAATACACTAGATACTTTATTATCTGTATGGAAAGCTGGTACTTTAATACATTCGGTTTTAGAATAAGAAGACTCAAAATAGGATTGATCATCATCTGAAATGGATAATAACACCTGAGCGTTTTCTAAAACAGCTTCGTACTTTTTTAATCGATATGCCTCTTGAAGAAAATAGATTTTTTTAGTTTTGGAGCTGTGTTCTGACAGTTTGTTATAGTATTCATGCTCAATGTTATGGCAACGTACTATTTTAAAATTTTTCTCTAGAGATTTATGATTTAAATAGTAGCAAGTGTGCAAACCTTCAAATAGAATAGGGGCGTTTGTTTTTTGTAATCGCTCCAGTAATTTTTCACTTCTCCTAGAATAAACAATATAAGGTAGTGTTGCAGATATGCCATAAAAACCTATTTTACGATTGTAATAAAAGACCTCTTTACAATAATTGTTAAGCTCTTTATTTGGTTTTCTATCGCCATATTGAAAACAATGTAATGTGATGTTTATTCCATGTTGATGTAGTGTTTTTAATTTGTTAAACACATCAATAACGCCTCCATAATTTGAAGGTAGCGGTATGTCAAAACTTACTATGTGTAACTCGTGACTCAAACGGCTTTTTGTACGACTTCGAAGATCTCGCCATCATCACATTTTAATGTTTTAGATGGGTATTTCAATATTAAAGCATAATCATGAGTAGCCATGAGTATGGTATTTCCATTTTTGTTGATTTGTTGAAGAACCTCCATAATTTCAACACTAGTTTGTGGATCTAGATTACCAGTAGGCTCGTCAGCAATAATTAATTGTGGTTCGTTCAAAAGCGCCCTAGCTATGGCGACACGTTGCTGTTCACCACCAGACAATTCATGTGGGTATTTGAAGCCCTTTGTTTTCATTCCTACTTTATCGAGAACCTCTTCTATTCTAGCTGTCATTTCTTTTTTATTTTTCCAGCCAGTTGCTTTGAGAACAAATTTTAAATTATCATTGATCGTACGATCGGTCAATAATTTAAAGTCCTGAAAAACGACGCCTAGTTTACGACGTAAGTGCGGTATTTCTTTTTCGCGTAAAGTGGCAAGGTCAAAATCAACAATGGTTCCCGTTCCTTTTGTAAGAGGTATATCACCATATAAAGTTTTCATTAAAGAACTTTTTCCACTACCGGTTTTACCTATTAAATAAACAAATTCTCCTTTTTCAATTTCTAAATTAACATTTTTTAGAATTAAGTTATCCTTCTGGAAGACATCTACTTTGCTTAGTGATAAAACGTGATGTGACATAAATGAAATGATTTTCGGTAAAGTTATACCTATTTACTAGGGTAAGACCGTAAAGATAAAAGGATTTATTTGAAAATTTGTCAAGGCAAAAAAATAAAGTATTGCATCGTTACAGTTTATTTTTTAACAACAATAAATTTTATAATAAACAATTTTTCAAGTGATTAAAGTAGTAAATAGATGTGAATCAAGATGTGGATAAGATTATGAATAATTAATGATGTTTTAAGTCGTTCTAAGAACGGAAATCATAATTTTACTCTAACAATTAGAATCACTCGTATTATGAGAAAACTAGCAATGGCATTGTTGTTTGTGTTCAGTTTTACTACAATAACAAACGCACAACAGTCCAAAATATTGACCGATCCTCTCGCAACTTACAATCAGGCGGTAGATCTTTATCAAGAAGATCAATATCTGGCATCACAAAGACTTTTCACTCAGGTTTTAGAAGCGTCTAATGATGAGGTTGTTAAAGGTAATGCATCTTATTATATCGCAAACTGTGCTGTGCGTCTTAATCAACGTAATGCAGACCAATTAGTAGAGAATTTTGTAGAAGAATATCCTACTTCAATTAAGAAAAACTCTGCTATAATTGATGTTGCCGACTACTATTTTAATAATGGAGATTATAGAAAGTCTGCTGTGTGGTATCAAAAGGTGGATAAGAGCACGCTTTCGCGAAAGCAAGCCAGCCGTTATTATTTCAATACAGGTTATACTCTTGTGCAGTCTAAAAAGTTTGATGAGGCAAAATCTTTCTTAAATCGTGTAAGTGACGATCCAGAATACGGAAGTAAAGCAAAATACTATTTAGGTTATATCGCTTATGAAAATGACGAACTTCAAGAAGCAAGTGATCTTTTTGATAAAGTAGAAGACTCTCCAGAAGCAGATGAAAAACTTTCTTATTATCAAGCAGATTTGAATTACAAACTAGGGAAGTTTGATAAAGCGATTGAATTAGCAAAATCTCAATTAGAAAAATCGAATCGCAAAGAACAGTCAGAGTTAAATCGCATCATAGGCCAGTCCTTGTTTAATCAACAAAAGTATGATGAGGCGCTACCATACCTTGAAGAATATAAAGGTACTCGTGGTAAATGGAATAACAACGACTTCTATCAATTAGGATACGCGTATTATAAGCAAGAGAATTTTGAAAAAGCTGTTGAGACTTTTAACAAAATTATCGATGGCGTTAATGCAACAGCACAAAATGCGTATTACCATCTAGGTCAAAGCTACATTAAGCTAGATAGAAATGAAGACGCACTTAATGCTTTTAAGAAAGCTAGTGAAATGGATCTGGATGCTCAAATATCACAAGACGCTTCTTATAATTATGCAAAATTAAGTTATGAGAACGGTAATCCATATGATAGTGTACCATCAGTTATACTCGCTTATTTAGAAAAATATCCAGATACAGATAAAAAAGAAGAAATGAGTGCATTTCTTATAGACTCCTATTTTTCTTCAAAAAACTATAAGGAAGCGCTGGAACTATTAGAAGATGGAAGAATTAAAGGTAATGAAGCTGTTTATGGAAAAGTAGCTCTATATCATGGGTTGAATTTATTTACTTCTGGAGATTATCAAGATGCTTTAGTAAACTTAAATAAAGCAGTAGAAAATATTACTGACGCAGCGTTAAAGAAAAAAGCGATCTTCTGGAAAGCTGAAGCCATGTATCAACTCAATGATTTTACAGGCGCTTATGAAAACTTTAAGCAAGTAAATAAACTAAAGGTTTCTATTGAAGAAGATGACCTGTATCACTATGACATGGGTTATACAGAGTTTAAACTTAAAAAATACGACGAAGCTATTAATTCTTTTACTGCATTCACAAAACAAGCTAGTGCAAAAAAAGATGCGGTTAGATTAAATGATGCTTATTTGAGAATAGGTGATGCAAATTTTGTAACCAAGAAATACTGGCCAGGAATGGAAGCTTATAATCAAGCCATTGAAATGAATGGTTTTAATGCAGATTATGCAGCATTTCAAAAAGCCATTTCTTATGGATTTGTTCAAAAGAACGATCGTAAGATTCAAGATTTAGAAGAATTTATCACAAAGTTTAAAACTTCTAAATATCGTGATGATGTAATTTATGAATTAGGTAATACCTATATTAATTCCAATCAGGTTCCTAAAGGTATAAGAACTTATGACCTATTGATCAATCAGTATCCTAACAGCATTTATACCTCTCAAGCAATGATGCGTAAAGGATTACAATTGTATAATGACGGAAATCTAGAGGCTTCATTAACCGTTTTTAAACAGGTTACAGATAAATATGCTGGAACACCACAAGCCGTACAAGCCATAAGTAGTGCAAGACAAGTTTATATCGATTTAGGGCGCACTAACGACTATGCTGTTTGGGTAAGAGGTCTTGATGGAGTTGAAGTAACCGATAACGAGTTAGATGATACTGCTTATGAAAGTGCAGAACAGCCTTTTATTCAAGGCGACATGAATGGAACTGCCCGGGAAATGGCAAAGTATTTAAAGCAGTTTCCTAATGGAAAACATGCTTTAAAAGCTCATTTTTATCTGGCACAAGCTCAATTTTCTCAAAATAAAAAAGAAGAAAGTATTCCTCATTATGAATATGTGATAAGTAAAGAAAGAAGTGAGTTCTCAGAACAAGCATTAGCTCGTTTAAGTGAAATTCATCTAGGAACAAAGGATTATGTAAAAGCTATACCAGTAATGAAGCAATTGGAACAGTTAGCAGATTTTCCTCAAAATGTTATTTACGCACAATCGAATTTGATGAAGGCCTATTATGAAACAGAGAATTACGATGAAGCAGTAGCATATGCAAATAAAGTTTTAAGCGATACAAGTATTGAGAATAATGTAAAGTCTGATGCACAGATTATTATCGCTCGATCTTCATGGCAACAAGGAAATGAGGTAGCGGCAAAAACTGGTTATGAAACAGTACTACAAACTGCGACAGGAAGCCTCGCTGCAGAAGCTACTTTTTACAAAGCCTACTTTCAAAATAAAGAAGGAAAACACGATGCGGTCATCACCACTGTAAATAGTCTTAGTAAAAACTATGGAGGTTATAAATTATGGAGCGCAAAAGGTCTCGTAATCATGGCAAAAAGTTACTATGCGTTAAATCAAACACTCAACGCAACAACTATTCTTGATGCAGTAATCAATAACTTCAAACAATATCCAGAAGTGGTGGCAGAAGCAAAAGCAGAGCTAGCCATTATTAAAACAGAAGCTGCAAAAACAAACTCATCTGTCGTACCGACAAGTCAAAACTAATAGACAATGATTTTTAATATAAAACATACCATTTTTGCAGCTGTTGCCTTAAGTGCAACCGTCGCGATAGGACAAACCACAGAAGAAGAGGAAGATCGATTAAACGGTGGTACGATTACAGTTGTAAAACCATATGATCCTACGATTAGTGATGCTTTCAAAGTAAAAAGCAATCCTACCTTTAGTGACACTACTAAAGTGAATAAGAAACCAGTAACTTATAGTATTTTTTCTGTCCCAGTAGCAAGTACTTTTACTCCAGCAAAAGCAGGTCTTTCTAGATTGAGGCCAGCGCAAAGAGCTCAATACTTTAAGAACTATGCTCGATTAGGTTTAGGAAATTACCTAAATGTCTTAGGAGAATTTGGTGCTAATTTTGAAATCGATCGAGACAGCGATGTAGGTGTATTCTTTAATCACAATTCTTCTCAAGGTGGCATCAATGATGTAGTTGCAGACGATGGTTTTTCTGATACTTCACTAGATGTGTCTTATGGAAAACGCACTAGAGGTATGAATTGGGGTATTACTGCTGGTGCAAGACATCAAGCGGCAAATTTATACGGTGGCTATGAGTTTGCAGCAAATTCATTGACAGAAGATACAGATGTAGGGTTCAATTATTTATCCTATGGTTTAGGCGGTAAAGCGACTTTCTTTGATAGCGTTATTAAAGATGTAGACCTTAATTTTAGAGGCACATCATCCAGTTTTGATGCTAGCGAGATTCGTTTTAGTGCGTTGCCACAGCTAGGATTTGATATTCTAGAGACAGAAGTTGCTTTAGGTTTAGAGATAGATTATTTGAGTGGTAGTTTTGATACACAAGGCTTGATTCTAGCACCAGAAGATTACAGTTATTTAAAAGGTGGATTAAATCCTGCAATTAATCTTTATGGGGATAATTATAAAGTAAGATTGGGAGCAATAGTTAACTATTTAAACAGTACTAGCGGTGATCTATCCGATAGTGAAGTGTTTATATATCCAGATGTTACTGCTAGTTATATAGTGGTAGAAGAGAAATTTATCCCTTATGTAAGAATAGGTGGTGGACTGGATATGAACTCGCTTCAAGACTTTGCAGACGAGAATGTATTTCTTGCACCAGCCATTACAGTAGCGCCCACAGATAGATCATTGGACGCGCAATTAGGTTTTAAAGGAAAGCTTTCAGAGAATTTTGGTTATCAAGTTTTTGGAGGTTATAGAATTGAGAATAATAGATATTTCTACAATAAAGATTCTGGTTCTGCAATGATTACTGGGACAGAAGTAGCAGCTTACGAATACGGTAATGTGTTCTATACTCAATATGGCGATATGAATACTGTGCTTTATGGAGCAACCTTAAGTTATGACGTGAATACCGCTTTTAATCTGACTTTAAGTGCAAAAGGTTTCAGTTACGATGTAGAGAATGGTGATGCATTTTTTAATATTCCATCTCATTTACCAGAATTCACAGCAAATCTTGTGGGTAACTATCAGATCAATGATAAATGGAATGTTGGTACAACACTTTATTATGTAGGCCAGCGAGAAGCTTTTAGAGCAGGAGCAGGATTTGAACCACTCGATTCTTTTGTAGATCTTAATATTGATGTTAATTATAAAATCAATCCTAAATTGACAGCCTTTTTAAGAGGTCAGAATTTAACTGGTGGTAATTATGAATATTTTCTAGATTATCCAGTTCAAGATTTACAGATTTTAGGTGGAGCTGTTTATAAATTTGATTTTTAAAATTCCGCTTTCGCGAAAGCGAGAATAGTAAAACCACCTTAAACAGGAACTAAATTAAGACTCGTTCAAGCTGCATTGAACGAGTTTTTTTTCAAGTATTCTAAGATTTGACATGCTAATTATTTGTGTAGTATGGTCTAAACCTGTCCATCAAGCACTTACCATTAAACTATACCATTTATAGGTGCAGATTCAAGTTTGGATCTGTAAATGAATACAAATGTTTTTTTTGATCGACGTTCATTATCTACAGTTGCATGAACTACTCCTTTAACCTATTTTTAAAAAATGAAAAAACTCCTATTACTTCTCGTTATTTTACTGATCGTTTCTTGTCAGGAAAAAGAAACTTCCACAGCAGATTTAATTATTGAAAACGCAACTATTTATACAGTAGATCAAGACTTCTCCACAGCAACAGCACTTGCAGTAAAAGATGGTAAAATCATTTTTACAGGCACTCAAGAAGAATTGAAAAACCAAAACTTTAAAGCTTCAGAAACCATTGATGCTACTGGCAAATTTATTTATCCAGGATTAATCGATGCACACTGTCATTTTTATGGATTAGGTCAACAGTTACAAAGAGTTGATCTAGTAGGAACAAAAAGCTATGATGAGGTTATTCAAAGAGTAACAGACTTTCAAAATAAGAACAACAAATCATTTATCATAGGTCGTGGATGGGATCAAAACGATTGGGAAATAAAAGAATTTCCAACCAATCAACAACTAAATGAACTTTTCCCAGATATTCCAGTTGCATTAACTAGGATAGATGGTCATGCAATGATTGCTAACGATGCTGCATTACAACTGGCAGGAATCGATGCGGATACTGATCCATTTGGTGGAGCTATTGAACAACAGGATGGGAAATTAACAGGAATTCTTGTTGATAACCCTATGGAATTAGTAGAAGCGGTTTTTCCAATAGATTCTAGAGAAGAGTCTGTAAAGTCTTTAATGGATGCTCAAGACATCAACTTCAGTTATGGGATAACAACAGTGGATGACGCTGGTTTAATGAAATCTACAATAGAGTTGATCGATAGTTTACAGCAAGATGGAGTTTTAAAGATGAAGATCTATGCGATGATCAGCAATACGCCAGAAAACCTAGATTATTACCTAGAAAAAGGAATCATAAAAACAGATCGATTGAATGTGCGATCTGTAAAGTTCTATGCAGATGGCGCTTTGGGAAGTCGTGGCGCAGTCATGAAAGAACCGTATACAGATAAACACAATCATTATGGTGCTTTGTTAAGTAGTGTAGAAGATTTTGAAGGGATAGCAAAACGCATCGCTGCAACGGATTATCAAATGAATACACATGCAATAGGTGATAGTGCTAATTATGTGGTTCTTAAAGGATATAAAGAAATATTGAACGATCAAAAAGATAGAAGATGGAGAATAGAACACGCTCAGATAGTTGATCCAGCAGATTTTGGTTTGTT
This sequence comes from Nonlabens sp., assembly GCF_965657255.1. Classification (NCBI taxonomy): domain Bacteria; kingdom Pseudomonadati; phylum Bacteroidota; class Flavobacteriia; order Flavobacteriales; family Flavobacteriaceae; genus Nonlabens; species Nonlabens sp. The sequence continues at coordinate 296,850 of NZ_CBFHNM010000002.1, read as the reverse complement.
TGATGAAGAAAACATATTGCCATCTGTACAACCTACACATGCGACAAGTGATATGTATTGGGCGCAAGATCGAGTAGGAGAAGAGCGCATCAAAGGAGCTTATGCCTATAAAAAACTTTTGAATCAATCAAAAATGCTAGCTCTAGGAACAGATTATCCAGTAGAACAAGTAAATCCGTTTTTAACCTTTTATGCGGCGGTAGCTAGAAAAGATACCAGCGGTTATCCAGAAGATGGTTTTATTGCTAGTCAGGCATTGTCTCGTGAAGAAACCTTAAAAGGAATGACTATTTGGGCAGCTTATTCAAATTTTGAAGAAAATGAAAAAGGAAGTCTAGAAATAGGAAAAGCAGCTGACTTTGTTATGCTCGATGAAGATTTAATGGAAGTATCTATTGAAAAAGTTCCTGAGATGAAAGTTGTTGCTACTTATTCTAATGGGGAAAAGGTTTATTCTTCTAAATAAGCCTTCTCCTTCAACTTCCAATCCAGGTATTTATGAAGATCAGTTTCAATCCATCCTGTTACAAAAGACAGTACAGTAAGATCATCTAGAAACCCTAATCCAGGAATAAAATCAGGAATAAGATCTATAGGCATAAAAACATATAATAAACCAGTTGTGATTGCAGCTATTATAAACCAAGGCATCTTCGTGTAGATGCCTTTACGATAGTCTTTAATCATCATAAACATGATCTGTCCTAGCTTAGCATATTTTTTGAGAAACCCTGCATTAGCTATTTTTTGGCTTATACTTTCTTCCCTGGCGATAGCCTCATCTACATCTTCTACAGTAGTTTCTTTCACGGCGTCTAATGTGTACTTCTCATCCGGAAAATCTGTCTTTTTTCTAAATATTCTCAAGAAACAAAAATCTGATCAAAATCCTTAAACGATTTGAATTCTAGTGAATTGCCACTAGGATCTTGAAAGAACATGGTGGCTTGCTCGCCTGGCAGTCCTTCAAATCTTATATACGGCTCGATAATAAATTCTACGCCTTTTTCTTTTACCGCTTTCGCGAAAGCATGAAAAACATCCCACTCTAATACAACTCCAAAATGTGGAACAGGAACAGCTTTACCGTCTACAGCATTTATAACTGCTTTTTGTGCCTCTTCAGTCACATGAATAACGAGTTGATGACCGAAGAAATCAAAATCAACCCAATGGTCAGAGCTGCGTCCTTCTTTACAGCCTAGTATATCGCTATAAAAATCACGTGTGGTAGTAATTTCCTTAACAGGAATAGCAAGGTGAAATGGTGTTAGTTTCATTTATATCAGTTTTGTTATTAGGTAAATGTCCATCTGTACGGTAGTAAAGTACGTTTTTTTGCAATATCATCTCGATTTTGAAAAAAAAGTTATGACTATCGATCCATGAGCTTTTATGGTATGGTTTCTATTTAAGTTGAGAATACTAAAAAGCCAGCTTAAATATAAGCTGGCTTATCATATAATACTGTTATCTAATTTATAAAATGCCGTCTACGATACCATATTCTAGAGCTTCATCAGCTCCTAACCAGAAATCACGGTTAAAATCTTTCATTACTTTATCAAAAGGCTGCCCACAGTTTTCTTCGTATAATTTTGCTAGGATTTCTCTTGTTTTCAAAATCTCTTGTGCGGTAATTTCAATGTCTGCACTTGTACCACGTCCACCACCGCTAGGCTGGTGAATCATCACGCGACCATGTTTTTGAATCATGCGACGTCCTTTTTCTCCACCAGAGAGTAGTAAAGAACCCATCGACGCAGCAAGACCGCTACAAACGGTACTCACGGGACTTTTGATTTCTTGCATCGTATCATAAATAGAGAATCCAGCGGTAACATAGCCACCTGGACTATTGATCACAAAAGTGATTTCTTCATTACTTAATGAATCTAGGTATAACAGTCTGTCTACACAGTGTCTAGCTGTTTTATCATCTACCATTCCCCAAATGAACAATTTGCGTTGTTCAATGTAGTTTTCGTCTATTTTATCTTGAAGTTTAAATACTTTACTCATCAATTTTAATTTGGGTTAAAAATAAGGAATCTTAAAAAATAATTAGGTCATTTAACATTACTATATCGCTTGACCTTCTTTTCCGTATTCGTTTTTGTAAATTTTTACGAGCAGCAAAAATAAACTTACGAGCAACGGTCCAAAAATAAGTCCGATAAATCCAAAAATAGGAACTCCTACCACCACACCTATAAGAGTGACTAGAGGATGAACATCTGCCAATCGTTTTTGAACGACTAATCTAAAAAGGTTGTCTGTCGCACCTACTACCACCGCACCGTATATTAAAATACCTATAGCAGCTGTGGTATCTCCTTGGGCAAACATTAAAATACAAACAGGAAGAATACCTAATGCTGTTCCTACAAAAGGAATCATGCTTCCTATAACTGTTATGACAAACCAGAAAAAAGGGTTTTCTACTCCAAAAATGAAGTAGCCGATTAAGGCAACAAATCCTTGAAGTAATGCGACCAGAGGTATACCTATAGCATTTGATTTTACTAATGAGATACTTTCTTCGCCTATTGTTTTGATGTTTTTCTCTTTCAAAGGCATATAATCAAGAGATGCCTTAAGCCATTTTTTACGTTCTACTAACATAAAATACAAAAGAAAAAACATAATCCCGACTGCAATAAATACGGTCAGACTAGAACTTGCTAGGCTTTGTAAGTTTTCTGAAGCCCAACTACTCACATCGTCTGTATTAATACGCTCTGAAATATTCATCCCTACCAATTCTTCTGCTTTGGCAATTTGGGATTTTATAGTCTTTGTTATTTCTTTACTGTTTTCAACTGCATTTTTTACTTTAGAACTCATCATTAAACCTATACCTGTAATAGGTAATAAGATAACAACAAAAGAAAGTATTATCAATAAGGATGCAGCTATTGAAGATTTCCATTTTTTCTTTTCTAGCCAATTTTGAATAGGTTCTAAAAGAACATATAAAGTAACAGCGCCTAGAACGCCACCTAAATATGGAAGGAGATTCGTTCCTATTAAAAAAAGGATACTAGAAATTATAACCAGTATAAAAATCTGGCGTATTTTGGTTGTTGGAATTTGGTTGGACATATTTTAATTGTTGCGTAACGCTTTAATTAACTCCTTTTTATTCATTTTAGAGCGACCTTTTATTTCTAGCTCTTTTGCTTGGTTTTATAGTTCCTCTTTAGTTCTGTCTTCGTAATTACTTGCTTTTCCACCTTTTTCTCCAGCATTTTTAGTATTTGCTATACGAGCAGCTTTTTCTTTGCTATAACCTTGATTTAATAAAGCGTCGTATTGATCTTCATTTTTAATACTAGGTCTTCCCATTTTTTATTTTAAATATAGGAAAGTTAGTTCTATGGTTCAGTTAATGAAAATGTAATTAAGATTCTTCTAGGAAAGTAATCACTTCATCAATTACTTCTTGAGTATATAGACTGTGTCCACCAGTTTGCGACGTGTAAGTTGTTGCTTGAGGCATTTTTGCAGCTATTTCTTCCATAGCCTCATAAGGAACAATTATGTCATTAGGGTTATGAACTATGAGAGCTGGAGTGTCTATTTTTTTAGCAAAATCTGCCGTGTTGAATTCTTCAATATGAAAACCAAACTTAGTTTTAAGTAATTTATTCAAACTATTATAAACAGAATTATTGAAACCAGTAAGACTTTGGTAACCTTGCATGATCACTTCTAGTTTGTTAGGGCTTCCTAATAGCACAATTTTTTTAATACAATCATGACGATTGCTCGATTCTTGAAATATGGTCGCCATAGCACCAACACTGTGTGCTACAATTATTTCTGGTTGGTATAAATCTATAGTTGCTTTAATAATTCTAGAATACTTAACTGCCGTAAATAATGTCCCATCACTATTTCCGTGAGCTGGAGCGTCAATACAGATAATATTATAATCTAGTTTTTGTAATGGTTCTATTAAATACTTCCATCTAAAGCTGTTGGATTCCCAACCATGATTTAATAGAACTGTGGGACCACTTCCTTTCCAATGATAAAGCATGAATAATCCATCTTCAAAAGCTATTTGTTGTGTTCTAGCAGTAGAAAGAAATTCTTTTTGATGCTCCAAGACTTTACTTCTTCTAGGAATACTAAAAACATCAAGTGCTATACGAGCTCCTTTTTCTTTGGAAAATAGGTGAATGAAGTTAAAATAAAAGCCATACAGTTTAGGTATGGCTTTTTCTAAAAGTTTTTTCATGAAAATAATTTAATTACCAAGAAATAAACATGTATTGTGGTTTTGTGTCAGCTGGAATCATTGTTTTTTCAATAGAAGCGCTGATGTCAAATTTCACATCTGTAGGCAATCCATCTTTGGATATAGTAAAGTAAAAGTTCTCATCGTTGACCCAAATTACTGCGTCATCGATCATGTTATCCACACTACTTATTTTATATGCAGCACTAATCTCTTTGAAAGTACTGTTTTTAGTAATCCCTTTTTCTGTAGTAAAACGTTCATCATGTATGATGATGTTTTCTATAGTTGCTGTACTATCAAGAGCCTCACTAGGAGTAAGTGTTAATAAATGAGCGCCACCTTTTTCAAAGATTTCTATTTTATTTGCTCCATTACTAAATTCATCTCCTTTAATGCTTTTTACAATACTATCGTTTGCATACAGGCTGTCTAGTTGATACACTTTCATTTCCTTAGTAAGATGTCCAACTCTTTCTTTGCTCCATTCAAATGAATCCTGTTCCTTGGTACAACTTGCTAAAACTATAATTACCGCTACTAATGCTATTACTTTTTTCATGTTCCTGTTTAAAGATGTAAAATTACAATTGCTCTACTAACTTTTCGAGTTTTGTAATAACTATTTTGAGTTTGTTTTCAGTTATTTAACTGTGACCTATTTAAGTGCTTTTCCCAAAATCCCCATTACGCCTCTAATAAAGGATGCGCTAGTGAGAACTTTGATAATAGGATTTTGTCTTGTGCTAGTTTTAGATCTAGAAGATCTTGTAGTTCTAGCTTTTTCTTTTGCAGCTTTTTCTTTTATTTCTTCTTCGTTTGCTTTCTCAATTTTTTCTTGTAGCATTTCTTCTGCACTTTCCCTATTGATTTCTTCATTATACTTATCTGTAAGCTCAGAATCTGCAATTAGATCACTCAATTCTCTATCTGTAAGAATATCCATTCTACTTTCTGGTGCTCTCAATAACGTTGCTGCTAGAGGACTTGGTCGCCCTTTTTCATCTAATGCACTTATTAAAGCTTCTCCTATTCCTAGTGAAGTTAATACTTCTGCAGTGTCATAGTAATCTGTTTCTGGATAGTTTTGAGCAGTCAATTTAATCGCCTTTCTATCTTTTGCAGTAAAAGCTCTTAATGCGTGTTGTACTTTTAGACCTAACTGGCTTAATACTCCTTCTGGGATATCGGTGGGATTTTGAGTTACAAAGTATAAACCTATTCCTTTAGAACGAATCAATTTTACAATACTCTCTATTTGGTCTAGTAATGCTTTACTCGCATTGTCAAATATCAAATGTGCTTCATCTATAAATAAAATTAATTCTGGCTTGTCGCTATCACCTTTTTCAGGGAAAGTAGAGTAAATCTCTGCAAGTAAACTTAACATGAAGGTAGAAAATAATTTTGGTCTATCTTGAATATCAGTAAGTCTTATGACGTTTACATAGCCATGACCATTTTTATCCTTCCGCACTAGGTCTTGTACTTCAAAACTACGCTCCCCAAAAAATCGTTGTGCGCCTTGTTGCTCTAGTTCGATCAATTTTCTTAGAATAGCACCAGTAGAAGAAGTGGAAATACGTCCGTATTCTGCTTGAAATTCTTCTTTCCCAGCTCCAGTAGCATAATGCAGTACCTTTTTAAGATCGTCAAGATCTAAAAGAGGTAATTTATTGTCGTCACAATATTTAAATACCACAGATATGATTCCAGCTTGTGTTTCTGTTACGTCCAGAATTCGAGACAGAAGTACTGGTCCAAATTCACTAACCGTAGCTCTCATTTTGATCCCATCTTGCTTAGAAATGGTCATGATTTCTACAGGCGATTTTCTCTTCTTAAATTCAAGGCCTATTTTTTTATGACGCTCGTCTATTTTTTCATGTCCAGGACTTTCTGCCGCGATTCCAGAAAGATCACCCTTAATATCCATTAATAAGGTAGGAACACCTTGCTGTGACAGCTGTTCTGCAATGATTTGTAGGGTTTTAGTCTTTCCGGTACCAGTTGCTCCAGCAATCAATCCATGACGGTTCATTGTCTTTAAAGGAATCTTTACATGGGCGTTTGTTAAAGTTTCACCATCAAGGATGGCAGCGCCCATTATTATAGATTCACCTTTAGGGTGGTAACCTTCTGTAATGTATTTGAAAAAATCTTCTCGTTGAGACATATAGCGATTTTATAAAGAACAAAAATACAGTTTTGAAAACGTATTTAAAATTCAGCTCATTCATTGCATCTTTATGATCGTTTTAAACCTATCTGACTTAATGAAAACAATTGCTAAAACGTATCTTTGCACCATGCTAGAAAAAACGATACAGCAACAGGTAGAAAAAGGTACCATGTTACCTTTAATGGAAGAGTTTTACACAATTCAAGGTGAAGGCTATCATACAGGTCGCGCCGCTTATTTTATTAGAGTAGGTGGTTGTGATGTAGGTTGCCACTGGTGCGACGTAAAGGAAAGTTGGGCGCCAGAAAAGCATCCACCTACAGGAGTAGGTCATATCGTTACTAATGCAGCAAAATATAGTAAAACCATAGTGGTTACTGGTGGCGAGCCATTAACCTGGAATATGGAGCCGTTAACTTCAGGTCTTAAAAATGCTGGATTAGATGTTCATATAGAGACTAGTGGTGCATATCCGCTTTCAGGCAGTTGGGATTGGATTTGTTTGTCACCTAAAAAAGCAAAAATGCCTCTTCAAGAATGTTATGAAGCAGCGCATGAGTTAAAAGTGATCGTTTATAATCGTCATGATCTCGCTTTCGCGAAAGCGGAATCTGAAAAAGTATCTTCAAAATGCAAGTTGTTTTTACAACCAGAATGGTCGGTTAGAGAAAAAATGATTCCATTAATTACGGAATTTGTTATGGCAAATCCAGAATGGCAAGTGTCTTTACAAACACATAAGTATTTAAATATACCCTAGTTGTGCATCGTATGCGCAATGAGTTTTGGTGTATGATATTCAATAAGTAATTCTGCTATGCTAGGCAATTGTTAAAAAGGTGTCTCCTTAGTTTTTGAACTCTTGCTTCTGCAAAAGCGGCAACAGTAATTATTATTTATAGTTTTAAGATCCTGCAATTTCAAATTCTAGACTAGCGATAGTTTCATCCCAACCTAGAAAAAGAATCGCTCCATTACTTTGCTCCATAAAACTAATGGAAAAAGATTCTATTTCTTGAGGTGATGGAATGGTTTGCATATCACATTTTAAAATATCTTTTTCAGGATCGTGTTCTGTGCCAGACTGCGTGGTCTCTGTATTGAGAATAAAACTCCATTGATCTTCACCTGGAATAGTGTAAATAGAATAGCTGCCAGCTTTGATGATTTTATTATTGATGATTACATCCTTGTAAAAAGCAATTTCAGTGGCTTCATTTGCACCTGTGCGCCACACTTCATTGTAAGGAACCAGTTGACCAAAAATCTCTCGATCTTTTTTAGAAGGACGACTGTAGATGACACGAGCAATTGCTGTTTGATTTGCATCGCGATACATCACTACATCTAGCGGGCTCTGATCTAGACTAGAAAATGATAATGAACTTTGATCTTGCGCTGTAGCACTAAAAAAAGACACAATTACTAGAGCTGTTAAAATTAGATTTTTCATAAAATGTAAAAGTTTGAGTTCTAAACTTAAAAAGTGCAATATTAGTGCCGTTTAGCTATTAATAATTTGTTAATAACTTAAAGGTGTATTTAAAGGCTAAACACCTATAAACATTAGTGTTTACTTATCTTTGTGTGTAATGCATTTTAGAGTAAAAATCATACATATTTATGAGCGAAGAAAATAAAGGGAATTACGGCGCAGATCAAATACAAGCGCTGGAAGGAATGGAGCACGTGCGTATGCGTCCATCCATGTATATTGGTGATGTAGGAGTTAGAGGTTTACACCATTTAGTTTATGAAGTAGTGGATAACTCTATTGATGAAGCCCTAGCGGGACATTGTGATAATATCACTGTGCAAATCAATAAAAATAATAGCATCACCGTAACAGATGATGGTCGTGGTATCCCTGTTGATATTCACAAAAAAGAAGGAGTGTCTGCATTACAAGTGGTAATGACTAAGATAGGTGCTGGAGGAAAATTTGATAAGGATTCTTATAAGGTTTCTGGTGGACTTCACGGTGTTGGTGTTAGTTGTGTAAATGCACTTTCTGATCATTTAAAGGCAACCGTTTACCGTGATGGTAAAATATGGGAGCAAGAATATGAGCGTGGTAAAGCCATGTATCCTGTAAGAGCTATAGGTGATACGGATAAAAGAGGTACAGATGTAACTTTTACTCCTGACCGTTCTATTTTTCAACAAACAATAGAGTACAATTACGAAACACTGGCAAATCGATTACGTGAACTTGCTTTCCTTAATAAAGGAATAAAAATCATTTTAACCGATGCTAGAAGACAAGATGAAGAAGGAAATAACATCACAGATGTATTTCAGTCTGAAGAAGGTCTTAAGGAATTTATACGTTTCTTAGATGATACTCGCAGCCCAATTATTGAGGACGTTATCTCCATGGAAGGTGAGAAGAATGGTATCCCTGTAGAAGTAGCGATGATTTATAACGATAGTTATTCTGAAAATCTACATTCCTATGTAAATAACATCAATACACATGAAGGAGGAACGCATCTTGCTGGTTTCCGCCGTGGCTTAACTTCAACATTAAAGAAGTATGCAGATGGTTCTGGATTGTTAGATAAATTGAAATTTGACGTTTCTGGAGATGATTTCCGTGAAGGTCTTACTGCAATTATCTCTGTAAAAGTTCAAGAGCCACAATTTGAAGGACAGACTAAAACTAAATTAGGGAATCGTGAGGTTACTAGTGCGGTTTCTCAGGCAGTTTCTCAAATGTTAGAGGACTATCTTGAGGAGCATCCTAATGATGCAAAAACCATAGTTCAAAAAGTGATTCTTGCAGCTACAGCGCGCCATGCGGCTCGTAAAGCTCGCGAAATGGTACAACGTAAAACCGTGATGAGCGGTGGTGGATTACCTGGTAAACTTTCGGACTGTTCTGAAACAGATCCTACACTTTGTGAAGTGTTTCTAGTTGAGGGAGATTCTGCAGGTGGAACAGCAAAACAAGGTCGTGATCGCGAGTTTCAGGCTATTTTGCCATTAAGAGGTAAAATTCTTAATGTAGAAAAGGCGATGCAGCACAAAGTTTTTGAGAATGAAGAAATACGCAATATATATACGGCATTAGGTGTAACTATAGGAACTGAAGAAGATTCTAAAGCATTGAACCTTTCAAAGCTGCGTTATCATAAAATAGTCATTATGTGTGATGCAGATATTGATGGTTCACACATTGCTACTTTGATTCTTACTTTTTTCTTTAGGTACATGAAAGAGCTTGTGGAAGCTGGATACATTTATATCGCAACGCCGCCGCTTTACCTCGTAAAGAAAGGTGCAAAAAAACGTTATGCATGGTCTGACAAGGAACGTGATACAATCGCAGAAAGTTTTGGTAGTGGAGCAGCTATACAGCGATACAAAGGACTAGGTGAAATGAATGCAGATCAACTCTGGGACACTACTATGAATCCAGAGTTTCGAACTTTAAGACAAATTAGCATAGAAAGCCCTGCAGAGGCAGATCGTGTATTCTCCATGTTAATGGGTGATGAAGTACCACCACGTAGAGAGTTTATTGAGAAAAATGCAATTTATGCAAATATTGATGCATAATTAAGTCAATTATGCCAGTTAAAAAGCCTTTGAGTAATCAAAGGCTTTTTTATTTCCTATTTCTTTAATATCGCTATCTCAAGTATTCTTACTAAAATAAATCGCTTACCAAAGAACTTCTTAAGCATAATGTTTCTTACATTATTTAAACATATCTACTACTTTGAATAAATTCTAGAAGTTGAACAGATTAGTTTTAAGGATAATTTATGTTAAATACTACGTCTTTTGCTTATTTTTGAAAACGGTCTAATCGGACTATAAATCATACTAAAATTAAATCTCAATTACATGAAAGTTACCGTAGTAGGAGCAGGCGCAGTAGGCGCAAGTTGTGCAGAGTATATCGCCATTAAAGACTTTGCAAGTGAAGTAGTATTATTAGACATCAAAGAAGGTTTTGCTGAAGGTAAAGCGATGGACTTGATGCAAACCGCGTCTTTAAACGGTTTTGATACAAAAATAACAGGCGCGACAAATGATTACTCAAAAACTGCCGGTAGCGATATCGCTGTTATAACATCAGGGATTCCTCGTAAACCAGGAATGACTCGTGAAGAATTAATAGGTATCAATGCAGGGATTGTAAAATCTGTATCAGAGAGTCTTGTTAAGCATTCTCCAAACGTGATTTTAATTGTGGTTTCTAATCCAATGGATACTATGACTTACCTGGCACATAAAGTAACAGGTCTTCCTAAAAATCGTATCATAGGAATGGGTGGTGCTCTAGATAGCGCTCGTTTCAAGTATCGTCTTGCTGAAGCTCTTGAAGCGCCTATTTCTGATGTAGATGGAATGGTAATAGGTGGACACTCTGATAAAGGTATGGTGCCATTGACACGTCTTGCAACTCGCAATTCTGTACCAGCAAGTGAATTTTTATCTGAAGAAAGATTAGATCAAGTACTTCAAGATACTAAAGTAGGTGGAGCAACACTTACTGGTCTTTTAGGTACTAGTGCATGGTATGCACCAGGTGCTGCAGTATCTGGTCTTGTTCAAGCTATTGCTTGTGATCAAAAGAAAATTTTCCCATGTAGTGTTCTATTAGATGGTGAGTATGGACTATCTGATCTTTGTATAGGTGTGCCAGTAGTTTTGGGTAGAAACGGTATTGAGAGAATCGTAGAGATTAACCTCAGTGATGCAGAGAAAGATGCTCTTAAAGAAAGCTCTGAAGGTGTTAAGAAAACAAATGAATTGATTTAAAATCAATATGATTATATCAAAAAGCCACTCCTTTGGAGTGGCTTTTTTTAAATCCTTACGGTTCTAATTTTTTCTATAATGGATTGATGATTTAGGTAGTTATCGCTTTCGCGAAAGCGAAATGCCTTAAAAATAACTAGTCCTTATTATATTCTGATCTAGGATAAGATATTTCTTCAATGCTTAATTTCAAAGTTTTAATGAAATACAGTGCTAATGGTTTATATTTGGAACGTGAATTTTAAATGGTACATAGGCGTCCTAATCGTTGTTGTTTCTTATTTTGTTATTGATCAACAAAGTATAGTTGTTCCTAATCAAGAAATTGTTTTAACTTTTTCTGAATCTAATAGTTCTATAGACTATGAACATGCTATTGTTGAAGTAAAGAAGCAATTAGAAGATATAGGAGCAGAACATATTATTGTTACTGAAAATACGGACGGATCTTTAAAGGTTACCTATTATAGTAAGATTACTATTCACAATGTGAAAAATCAGCTTTTTGATATCGACATTGTAAATGATTTTTCCCAATCTTTAAGATTCAAAAAGAAAACTGGTAGTAATCCTTTTCAAAACGATTTTGTAGACTATCAAATTGATATTTATGAGATAAGCGACGATGCTGTTTCAGGATTAGATTCACAAAACAAAAGCTATTTTGAGCTTAAGCAAGATTTTAATCGTGGTTCTCAGGTTCATGTATCCAATTTACCTAGGTTTACAAATTTTCTTTCTAATGATCTTTTTAGTGTTGCAGAGAAGGTTAATAGCCAGTTAGTCCTCACATTTTATACTATTTCTTTCCAAATTCCAGAAGTACGTGCTGGACCAGTTTCCTAATTTTGATTTTCAAACAAATCGATTTCCTAACGTCTTAATCATAAGGCTGTTATTTCTATTTATTTATGTACAAAAGTATTGTCCATATAAAAGGTAAATCTCATATTTGCCGACTTTAATATTTAACTTTTAAAACAAACAAATCATGCAAAATAAAGGATTGATCCGTTTTTTCGCGGTCATTTTTGCACTAGCTAGTATTTACCAGCTTACTTACACATTCATCACTAATAAAGTAGAGGATGATGCAGCTGTTTATGCTAACTCTATAGTAGCTGAAGATGCAGAAAATGCAGCTTCATTAAAGAGCATTGCTCAAAAAAAATATTTAGACTCTGTTGCATCTAAGGATGTCTGGGGTGGTTTTACCAACTATGCTGATGCCAAAAATCAGGAACTTAAAAAAGGTCTTGACCTTAAAGGTGGTATCAACGTTATTCTTCAAGTTTCTGTAAGAGACCTTTTAACTGGAATGGCAGATGATTCTACAGATCCTAATTTTAATAATGCACTAGATGCAGCAGATGAAAGAATTAAAGATGGTCAAGATGATTATTTTAATTATTTCATAGAAGAATTCAATAACATAGAAGGTGCAGAACTTGCCTCTCCAGATATTTTTGCAAATCAAGAAATGCAAACTCGTGGTATCGAATTTGAAATGAGTAATGCAGAAGTAGAACCAATTCTGAGAGAAGAACTTAAGGATTACATGACTAGTGCTTTTGATGTATTGAGAAAGCGTATTGATAAATTTGGTACTACACAGCCTAACTTGCAACAACTGGGAACTTCTGGTCGTATCCTTATTGAACTACCAGGTGAAACTGATGTAAAGCGTATTAAGGATATTCTTACTAAGGCCGCACAATTAGAATTTTGGCATGTATATAAGTCTCAAGAAATTTCTTCCTACTTAAGTGAAGCAAATACTTATTGGGCTCAAAAGTTAGCTGCTGATAATGAAGTTGCAACAGCAGAAGAAATTACTGATGAGGTAGCTGCAGAAACAGAGGTCGTTAACGATTCTACAGAAGCAGGTCTTGGTGATTTATTAAATCAGGAAGATGGAAATGATGCCACAGCAGATGCATCTGAAGCTCAAAACTTTGATAATAATCCTATTTTCGGAAGAGCATTACCTATCCCTTCTTCAGGAGGTTTAATAACTTTTAAAGAAAGTGACAAAGATCTAATTGATTCCTATTTAAACGATCCTCAAACAAGAGGTAAATTAACGTCTGATCAACGTAACGTAAAATTTGCATGGGGCTTACCTGTTCTGAATGAGCAATTAGGTTTTGAAGTAGTGGAACTTTATGCTTTAAGAGGTAACGCACAAAATGAAGCACCACTTTCTGGAGGTGTAATTACAGACGCTAGCCAGCAATATGGTAATACTGGTTTACCAGTAGTGAGCATGTCTATGAATGGAGAAGGAGCTAAAGTATGGGAAGATATGACAGGCGAGGCTTATCAAAACCAAAGTCAAGTGTCTGTTGTTTTAGATAATACGGTTTACAGCGCACCTAATGTAACTAACGGTGCTATTTCTGGTGGTCAAACTCAAATTTCTGGTAACTTTTCAATTGATGAAGCAAAAGATCTTGCTACTGTTTTAAGAGCTGGTAAATTACCTGCAAAAGCTGAAATCATTCAAAGTGATGTGATCGGGCCATCATTAGGTCAAGAAGCTATTGATAGTGGTTTATGGTCGTTTGGTATCGCACTTTTATTAGTATTGATCTGGATGATTTTCTATTATGGTCGTGCTGGTTTATATGCAGACGTTGCTCTTTTGGTAAACCTTTTATTTATTTTTGGTGCATTAGCATCTTTAAAAGCGGTTCTTACTTTGCCAGGTATTGCAGGTATCGTTTTAACTATAGGTATTTCTGTAGATGCAAATGTTCTTATTTTTGAGAGAATCCGTGAGGAGCTAGCAAAAGGAAAGTCTCAAGCAGATAGTATTAAGGATGGTTTTAATAATGCTTTAAGTTCAATTCTTGATGCAAACGTTACTACATTTCTTACTGCTGTAATTCTTTACATCTTTGGAACAGGACCTATTCAAGGTTTTGCAACTACTTTAATGATAGGTATTCTTACTTCTTTGTTTACAGCAATCTTTATTACTAGATTATTTGTAGATGGTTATGTAAATAATGGTAAGACGATTGATTTCTCTACTGGACTTACTAAAAATTGGTTTAGAAACGTAAATATTGATTTCCTAAGCAAAAGAAAAGTTGCTTATGTCATTTCTGGAGTTTTGATCGTTGGAAGTTTAGCTTCTCTTGCGACAAACAAATTGAATTTAGGAATTGACTTTACTGGTGGTCGTACCGTTATTGTTGGATTTGCTCAAGATGTAAACGCAACTGATATAACAAAGCAATTGAGTTCTGATGATATCTTTGGTAGTGCTGAAGCAAAAACCTATGGAGCTGATAATCAATTAAAAATTAGTACTAAATATGGTATTGATAGAGATGATAGTGAAGTGAGTCAAGAGATTGAGGATAAGTTGTTTACAGTGTTGAAGCCATACCTTCCAGAAGGAATGGATCAAGTAGCTTTTGCAGATGTAAGTAATGAAGACAAGCAATATGGAATTAGATCTTCTTTTCAAGTAGGTGCAACCATTGCAGATGATATTCTCACAGGGTCGCTTTATGCTATTTTAGGATCTCTAATTGTAGTGTTTCTATACATCTTAATACGTTTCCGTAAATGGCAATTTTCATTAGGAGCGGTTGCTGCAGTATTTCATGATGTTATAATTGTATTAGGTGCATTTTCATTATTATATAAATTTTTACCATTTAATATGGAAATAGATCAAGCGTTTATTGCGGCAATCTTAACAGTTATTGGATATTCTTTAAATGATACGGTGGTTGTATTTGATAGAATACGTGAGTTTATTAATGAGCGTACCAACTGGGAATTCACTAGAACAGTAAATGCTGCGATAAGTAGTACAGTTTCACGTACGTTAAATACTTCATTAACTACATTAATCGTGTTATTATCCATCTTTATTTTTGGTGGAGAATCTATTCAAGGGTTCATGCTAGCATTGATAATAGGAGTAGTAGTAGGTACATATTCATCTGTATTTATTGCGACACCAGTAATGTACGACAGTATGAATAAATCAAAAGGAATTTTGACACCTAAAGAGACTAAAGTAAAAAAGGAAGCTTAATTTCTTTTCTAACAAATTCAGAGACCGCTTGATCACTCAAGCGGTTTTTTTATGCTTCAAAACGATTAAAAATTACTTTTTAACTAAAAAAGCCACTTATTTTAATAAACAGTTGATAGAAAGTGTAAAATCTTAATAATGAGTTAATGAAATTGTTTATTTTGCAGTAGTTAAAACTTTATCCAAAAAGCAAAATAATATTTTTATGAAAAATTTTATCCTTAGCTGTTTAAGCATGGTCTTTTTTACAGCCTTTGCTTCTGCACAGTTTACCATGACAGATGGTAATTTTACAACTTGTTCAGGAAGCTTTACCGATTCAGGTGGTCTTACAGGGAATTACACTAGTGGAGAAGATTCTGTTATAACATTCTGTTCTCCTTTTGCTACTGATGATATGCAAATTTCTTTTAATTCATTTGATTTAGCTACCGGTGGTTTGTTATTTGTATACGATGGTGATAGTACCGCGGCACCTCTTTTAGGCGTGTTTATCCAACAAAATACTCCTGGGGTTTTAATTTCTAGTGCTGCAAATACTTCATCTTGTTTAACTTTTAGATTTAGATCTCCTGGATCAAATGTTGGTCCTGGTTGGGAAGCAACTATAGTCTGTATTGATAACTGTCAGACCATAATCACTTCAGTTGAGGCAGATCCTGCACCAGATGCAGACGGCGTTATAAGAATTTGTCAAGGGGAAACAGTAAACTTTACTGGTACATCTAATTTTAGTATTGATCCAGCAGGTGCAACTTTTAATTATTTACTAGCCGATGGTACAACAGTTGCTGGAACAACAGCATCAGAAACATATGCAAGTCCAGGGATTTATAGAGTTGATTATATTGCAATGGATCCAACTGGATGTAGAGATCGATCAATAGGAGAGGCTAGTGATATTTTAATTCAAGTTTCAACAACACCAGATTTTACAGGTACCTTTGCAGCAGATACTTCTATTTGTTTTGGAGAGACTACCGAAATCACTGGAATGGTTGAAACAACAGAGTTTTTTGAAGAAGTTGCTCCACCTATTACTGGTCAAACATTTCTTCCAGATGGTGATGGTACATCCTATCAGACATGTATAGATGTTAGCGGTTTTCCGGCAGGTGCAACCTTTCAAAATAGTTCAGATCTAGTAAGTTTCTTTATCAATATGGAGCATTCCTTCTTAGGAGACCTGTTAATGGTTCTAACCGCTCCAGATGGAACGGAGGTTGAAATTACGCCAGGAAATTTTGCAGGTGGAGGAACTTTTTTAGGAATTCCAATTGATGATACTACATCAGGTCCTGGTACAGGATTTGTGTACAATTTTACTGAGGCCGCTTCTGCCACACAAACACTAGAAGATGCATCTGTAGGAGTAGCAACCATTCCCGCGGGCGATTATTTAACTGTAGACCCATTTTCAAATTTCATCGGTACAACTTTAAATGGACTTTGGTGCCTAAATATTACGGATACATTACCAATAGATGATGGTTATATATTTGAATGGGGAATTAATTTTAACCCAGCTATCATACCTACTGCGGGAGGTTATGAGCCAGATGAAGTTACTGAGGCTTGGGCAGCAAATTCAGACATTACAGCTACTAACGGTAACGTAATTACCGTAGCTCCTACTACTGCTGGTCAAAATTGTTATGACTTTGACTTTACAGATAGTTTTGGTTGCACTTATACAGAGACTGTATGCATAGATGTTGCGTCCGAGGTTACAATTACTGTACCAGATAACATTATTGTATGTCAGCCTTCTGGAGCAGCAACTGTAGATTTGACTGAGAGAAATGACGATATTCTGAATGGTTTAGATTCTAATGCCTACACCATTACTTTTTATAATAATCAAGTAGATGCAGATGCTGCTACAAATGCAATAGCTACTCCTACTGCTTATGATGTTACAGCTAACGAAACCGTATTTGTACGAGTAGAAGAAAGGGCCTCTGGTTGTTTCAATACAGTAGAATTAGATATAGAGTACTCTACTTCGCAATTTAATACGGTAGCAAATTTAGAAGCGTGTTTTGACCCAGTAAATATTGATGGAATTGAGATTTTTGACCTTACATCTCAAGATGCAGGTATCCTAGGTACCCAATCCAGTACAGAATATACAGTAGCCTACTTTTTAAGTCAATCTGATGCAGATTCAAATGCAAATCCTATCATGAACGCTGATGCTTTTGAGTCAATAGGGGAGACGATTTTTGTTAGAGTATCAAATATTCAAGACCCAAGTTGTTTTGCAGTAGGTTCTTTTGATACGGTTATTAATGACCTTCCATCAATAGGAACTGCTCCTGATGTAACGGAATGTGATGAATCTCCTATTGATGGAGCAACATCCTTTGATTTTACAGTAAATGATGCCGCAGTCTTAAATGGTCAGTCTGCTGCCGCTTTTACTATTTCTTACCATACCAATCAAGCAGATGCAGATACGGGCTCTAGCGCTATATCTGCTACTTCAACTGTTTCTGGTGGTACGTTGTATGCTAGAATTGTAGACAATGCAACAGGTTGTTTTAACACTTCTACTTTTAACTTTATTGTTGAAACTTGTGAGGTGGAAGTACCAGAAGGGTTTTCTCCTAATGGAGACATGATTAACGATACTTTCTCTATTCCTGGAATAGATCAATTTGCAAACTTTGAATTAAAAGTATTCAATAGATTAGGTTCGGTTGTGTATGAAACAAAAGCTAGTAATTATGTAGAATTTGCAGGTATTCCTAATTCAGGATTAAACTCTGGAGATGGTCTTTTACCGACAGGAACTTATTTCTATGTAATCAAGTTTAATGATCCAGATACTGCAGATATCGCTAGCTGGGTGTATATTAATTATTAAATTGTTGTCTCACTTTCGCGAAAGCGAAGTCAACAAAACAAATTAATTCTTTAAAAATGCCTCTCAGATCGAGAGGCATTTTTTTTATGCTTTTTGACCAAATTATTAATCCCAATCGCTATGAAAAAGATGGCCTTATTAATTTTAGTACTTATTATAACTTCTTAAACGAGCAGTAGATTGATCAGTTAAGTAAAACATAAAATCAATATTAAAGAGTTGGTAGAATTCAAAAAGTACCTTTTGAAGAAAAATGTAATGGATGCTTGTACAGTGGCGCAACCTTTAACTGATAAAAGGTCCTGTGACATTTATGTTTTTAATAAGCACCTTCAATTTTAGAAAAGACAATAGATCAAGAAAAACATAAAATAGCAGTTAGGATTTACGTTTTTTAAATTTTTAAAACTTTAGTTATGTAATTAGAAAGAGTGTAATGGTAACCTTAAATAGCACAAGTCTGTAGACCTTGATTTAACTTATAAAAACCTAAACTGGCAAATTTTATAATTACCTTTTTTGAACTTATTCAATTATTTGTTTAATAAATCTCATTA
Source organism: Nonlabens sp. (assembly GCF_965657255.1). Classification (NCBI taxonomy): domain Bacteria; kingdom Pseudomonadati; phylum Bacteroidota; class Flavobacteriia; order Flavobacteriales; family Flavobacteriaceae; genus Nonlabens; species Nonlabens sp. Next base: position 278,166 of record NZ_CBFHNM010000002.1, on the reverse strand, counting down.
CCAAGCAATTCTATCACCTTCCTTCAAGCCCCATTTCTCTACCATACCAGATTTTACTTCAAGAACATATTGAGCAGCACCTTTACTTTCTAATAAGGTTTCATCTTTAGGTTGAGCATTCAAAGAGTAACTATCCACAAGCTTGTTTGCGGTAATAAAAATGATGTCTAATGCAACATCCGTGTTTTTCATATAAAAATACCTGGGTATTGCTTCATTAAAAACAAACAACATTCCCTGGTCTTCTGTTAGCTCGTCGCTATACATCATACCTAATTGAACAGAATAATCGGTATCTGCTAGTTCTACTTGTAAAGACTTTATAGTGTCATTATGTTTATTGATCAATTGCAAAGTAGCCTCTGTCTTAAAAGACCAATCTCGTGAACGCATCTCGTTCTCTTGATTAGGTTTACAGCTAGTTAATAGGCCGTAAAAAGCAAGTGCAATTAACAAATATCTAGGCATTTGAATTCTTTTCGACAGGTCTAAAGATTAAATACAACCCTAAGATGATAAATGGCACACTTAATAATTGTCCAGTATTAAATTGAATGCTTAACAATTCAAAAGCATCTTTAGTTGTTTGGGGTTCTTTAATGTTTTCTATCAACAACCTAACGGTAAATAGCAACACAAAAAACATACCTACTAGAAAGCCAGGTTTCTTGTATTTATCTGTCTTCCAGTAAAAATAAACTAAGATTAAGAAGACACCTACGTAACAAATTGCTTCATATAATTGTGCTGGATGTTTGAAAGGAATATTAGCTAGTAAATCTGCATATTGAGGATCATTAACTAGCGCTTCTATGGCGTTATCAGTATCACTTACCCCAGTTGCTCTTATAGCATCTCTAACTTTTTCATCGCCTAAATCTCTTACAAATTTAAAACCAGCAAAAAAGTCACCGCTTTCTTTACCGTTAATTTCACTATTCATTAAATTACCCAATCTTACAAATGTTCCTCCTATAGCACTAGGTATAACAATGCGATCCAGCATCCATAAAAACCTACCTTCTAAATGTTTGCGACTATAAAAAAACATGGCGATAATAACACCTATGGCAGCGCCATGACTAGCCATGCCAGCAAAACCGGTAAATTTGAATGGAGAAAGTTCAAACGGTAGAAATACTCTCCATGGATCAGTTAAAAAAGTAGATGGTTCATAGAATAAAAAGTGTCCTAAACGCATACCTATTAGCATACCTATAACCGTATACATAAAAAGTGGATCTAGTTTTTCTGCACTTATACCTTCACGTTTAAACATCTTTTTCATGAGGTATAAACCAAAGACAAATGCAATTACATAAGTAAGACTGTAAAAATGTAAAGTAAAAAAGCCTAAATCAATACCTTCTAACGGATTCCAGATCACTTTTAGTGAAAACATATGTTCTATTTTGATAAGTTGCTAAATTACATTTTATCGCTTAAAATATCGATTAGTTCTACATTCAATTACTTCCATTTAATATTGCAACCTATACTAGGCTTTTGTGGCTCAGGAACTTTTTTGTTTCCCAGTATAGCATCCATTGATTCTCTTAAAGATCTTCCTGTTAGTGGAATGCCGTTTCCTGGTCTTGAATCATCTAATTGACCTCGATATACTAGGTTTAAACTAGCGTCAAATAAATATAGATCAGGCGTGCATGCAGCTGCATAAGCTTTTGCTACTTCTTGTGTTTCATCGTACAAATATGGGAATGGATAATCTTCATTATCTGCATGTTGTTTCATTAATTCTGGACCATCTTGTGGGTAATGAACTACATCATTACTCGATATAGCGATAAAATGAAAACCTGTAACACGATAATCATTTGCCACTCGCACTAACTCTTCATTTACGTGAACAACAAAAGGACAGTGGTTGCATATAAACATTACCACAGTTCCTTTAGGACCTTTAAGCTGATCAAGGCTCATCCTGTTGCCGCTTACAGTATCTAATAAGTTGAAATCGGGAGCTTTTGTTCCCAGTGGTAACATCGTAGAAGGTGTTAAGGACATAACTTTTTATTTATAAGTAGTAAAAGTAGCGGTTTTGTTACGCTTTCGCGAAAGCGAGACCACAACAATCTCTTTACTACACTTATTTGAGTAACCTAGATGAAACTATCATGAAGAATTTTGTAATGTCATAGTTTTTAATGCTAATGTTTTTTTAAACGTTCTTTAAAATCGCTTGACTTTTTTAAATTTAAAATAAAAAATTATGAAAAAAGGTTACGACTCATTATCTCTTGCGATTGAAGATTTACAAAGTGAAGGATATTCTGTTAATTTTGATCTAGTAGAAGATGGTGTACACTCTAAAGATTTAAAAAAGAAATGGGAAGCAGGTGACCTAACGGTAGATCAGTTTTTTAGATTTGAAGGAATGACAAATCCTGGCGATAATACTATTTTATATGCTATTAGCTGTGAAAGTGGTGAAAAAGGATTGTTAGTAGATAGTTATGGTGCAGATGTTTATATATCTCCAGAAATGATTCAAAAACTTAAAATGAACTGATGAAGCTTTCATGGGATGACTTTGAAAAGGTAGAAATGAGAGTAGGAACCGTTCTTACAGTAGGAGACTTTCCTGAAGCTAAAAAACCTGCGTACCAACTACAGATCGATTTTGGACCTATAGGTATCAAAAAGACTAGTGCCCAAATCACAAAACGCTATGATAAAAAAGAACTAGTAGGTAAGCAAGTTATTGCAGTGGTGAATTTTCCTAAAAAGCAAATAGCTAATTTTATGAGTGAATGTCTTGTTTTAGGCATTGTTGGAGAAGACAATGATGTCACTCTTCTTCAACCAGATACAAACGCAAAAAATGGAGACCGAGTAGGTTAGCAATTTCATATATCATCATAAAAAAAAGCTTTTGAAAGAATATTTCAAAAGCTTTTTTTTATCATTGACTATTTACCATTTACATCTCTTTAGCAAAGAAAATAGCGTTCATCAATAACTTGTTAGTTCCATACCAGAAGGCTCTAAATTGAGTGTTATCTGTAAATCCTATGACATCGCCTCTTCCATAATTGTTATGTTGAAACGGTACGGTATTTTTCAATGTTTCTAAGTTTATGCTAGAAATATAGCCACTCATCAACGGACTATTTGTATACGTTATAGGGTTTTTAAAAGAGTCTTTGTTAGGTTTTACAAAAAGTGTTGTGTTCCTAAACATAGGTAATTGGTCGTCTTTAAAACCAAAAGCAATAGGATGACTGCGGTCCAACTTTGTTTCAAAAATAGCACCACCTATTCTCTGCGCTCCATAAAAATCATTGCGCTGTTCAAAAGTGATGTTCTTAGTAGGGTTCTCAGTTCTTTTAAATTCAAGAGGTAGTAATTTAGAACTACTCATCCATCTTAATGCGCTGCGATAACCTATTAAAGTACCACCTGCTCGAGTCCATTCTTTTAATTGATCCATCACTTCGTTTTCTGGGCTTCCATAGGTTGCAGGAACAATGATGGTGTTGTATCGAGATAAATCTTTACGATTAATATCCTGTAGATCTATTTTAGTAACAGGAATATCATACTGTTGATCCATTAAATGCCAGATTTCTCCTACGTCAGATGGATTAATACCTTCACCTACTAATAGAGCGATTTTTGGTTGTTGAATATCTCTAAATTGTCTTGATCCAAGATCGATTCCTTCTGTAAGGCCTGTATCAACAGGTGTAAATTTCACCTTATTATCAGACTGTAATTTCCCTAATAATACTCCTAATTCTTTACTATCTATATTTTGACCTTTCACAGGAATAAGAATGGTGCCATAATCATAGTTTATTCCATTGATGCTGAATTTTTTCATCGCAACTTTGGCTCTTAAGTCTTTTGATAAAATACTATGTAATACCTTAGGAGTAAGATATTCATTCCATGGCATTAAATAAGCATAGTCTGATAATTGAAAAACATCATAAGAGTTAATTTTATTAGAGCCCAAATTCTCATTTAATTTTAGTGGCACAGAGTCACTCAAACTAGCATCTTCATCATAATCCATATCAAAAGCTAGTGGAAATGTCCACGCACTGATATCATAAAACAAACTGTCTTGAAAAGTCGTGCGCTTTTCAAACATCGCATTGATCAATCTTGAGTTCTTTTGGTTTTTTGGAACGATGTAAGCATATCCTTTTTTATAATTCTTGCCATTTTTAGAAATATCGTTTTTAAGAGAACGCACCTCTATGTTATGTTTTAATAAAATGTCAGCAAGGGCACTTGTTCTTCCAGCGTCCATATGATCACCAAAAATGATAGCGCCATCTCTTACTTCTTTTTTAGCATCTTGATAAAACTTATTTTGATAATCAAGTATTTCTTTGCGCATGCTCGTTGCTGCTTTTAATGTGCTCAAAGCTGCGGTGAATTGATTTCTAACTGTAAAAGGAAATGTCAATACGCCATTATCAGAGTTTTGTGCATGACCTCTAGAACTAGCTTGTTCAAAAAGAATTCCTATAGAACCATTAATATCTGGAAAAGTAGATCCTTTTCCGTAATAGAAATCGTCGTAGTCTTCTTCTGTATAGTAAAGAGAACCTATTTTATCAAAACCTTCTGCGAGATAGTTTCCTATTTTTTTGGTTAGTTTTTGATTCATCGCAGGTGTTAAAGGATGTGTTCTCGATGGTATTCCTGGCTGAAAAAAGAACGTAGAATTAGTTCCCATTTCATGATGATCGGTAAGAATATTAGGCAACCATTTATGAAAAGTCTCTATGCGAGCTTGCGATTCTGGTAATTGTACTGGCAACCAATCTCGGTTCATATCAAACCAGTAATGATTAGTTCTTCCACCAGGCCAGGTTTCATTATATTCTCTATCGTAAGTATCTGGATTTATATTTTTACTCTTGTTTTGATTCACCCAACTTGCAAAACGCTGTAGTCCATCAGGATTTAAACTTGGGTCTAAAAGAATTACTGTATTTTTTAATAAAGCTTCTATTTCTGGACCTTGAGCAGCGGCAAGATGATAAGCGAGAAGGAGAGAAGCGTTTGAACCACTAGGTTCATTTCCATGTATAGAAAAACCTTGATAAACGACAATAGGCGCATTAGAGTTATCTACTTGATCTTTATCGGTCGCAGCGACATGATCTTTTCTTATTTGATCTATGTTTTTGTGGTTTTCTGGACTCGTTACTGTCAGTAAATAAAGTGGTCGTTCTTCATAGGTCGTTCCACGATTTTCAATAGTAAATCGATCAGATTTATCTGCAAGAACCATCATGTACTGTACTAATTTATCATGAGTAACATGCCATTTCCCAGGCACAAATCCTATAATTTCTTGAGGTGTAGGAATATCTGAATTATAAGATACTGTTGTAGGTAAATAATAATCTAAGGTTGGATCAACTATAGTTTGTGCTGGTAACGCTTTCGCGAAAGCGAGAACCAATAAAAGTAAAATCACTTTTTTCATAATTTGTATTTCAGTGTGGAAACCTAAAAATAAAAAAAGCCTTTCAAGTAGAAAGGCTTTGGGTAAATTTTAAGGTCTCAATTATATGTCTTCAAAATTGATGTTTGTAAAACTAGCAGGATGATTAGGCTCTGCAGCGTTATCTGAGGCAGGAGTTGGTTCATCCTTTTTAAAATCTGATTGATGACGGTCAGAGATAACTTCTCCACCTTTTTTTTCTATAATGAAGTCTGTAATCTCCTTTAATGTATCACCGAATTCTTGAAAATCTTCCTTATACAAATAGATTTTGTGCTTCTTGAAGTGAAAGCTGCCATCATCATTTGTGAATTTTTTACTTTCTGTAATCGTTAGGTAATAATCGTCGGCCTTTGTGGCTCTTACGTCAAAGAAATAAGTACGTCTTCCTGCTCGCACTACTTTTGAAAATATCTCTTCTTGCTCTTGGTAATCTCTATCGCTCATGTTCTTTAAGTAGGATTTGATATTACCAAAAATAGAAAAAAAAGGTATAAAGAAAAGGTAAATATGATTTAATGTAGTAAGATGTTGTTTTATAGCTTATTAGATAGTGTGTTAATTAAGTGGTGTTCTTAGAAGTTTTAAGAAATGGGTATCAGTTAAGGATCTGGTAATAGTATGTTAGCTTTCAACTAAATAGAATGAAACTCAAAACCTATTTTTCTTCTTCCTTGAGCATTTGATTTGCAAAAAGTTCTGCATAATAGCCATTGTTATTGAGAAGGGATTCGTGGTTGCCTCGTTCAATGATCTTACCATTATCGAGAACGATGATTTGATCTGCATTTTTAGCACTACTTACACGATGACTCACGATGATAGTAGTCGTGTCCTTAGTTACTTTTTTAAGATTGTTTAAAATCTTTTCTTCAGTCTCTGTATCCACTGCGCTTAAACAATCGTCAAACAGGAGGATTTGAGGTTCTTTAATTATGGCTCTAGCAATAGAAACGCGCTGCTTTTGTCCACCACTTAAAGTGATTCCTCTTTCTCCTAGAACAGTTTCATATCCCTTTGTGAAATTTGCAATGTTTTTATGAACCACGGCATTTTTTGCGGCTTTTTCTATTTCTTCTTGAGTGGCATCTTTTTTACCAAATGCTATATTGCTTCCTATGGTTTCAGAAAACAAAAATGCATCTTGCGGCACATAACCTATAGCAGACCTCAAATTATCCAGATTTAAATCTCTTATTTCTCTGTTATCTACTTTAAGAGATCCGTTTTCAATATCATAAAGTCTACCTATTAATTCTAGAATAGTAGATTTACCGCTTCCAGTTTTACCTAATATTGCTAATGTTTTACCAGCTTCTATTTCAAAAGAAACATCTTTCAAAGCATGAATATTAGTGTCTTCATAAATAAAATTCACGTTATTAAATGAAATGCTACCTTGAATAGGAGTCGTTGTTTCCTTTAAATTTTTGATGGTAGGATCAATATCTAGGAATTCGTTAATTCTTTTTTGAGAGGCTTCTGCCTGCTGGATCATGTTTGTTACCCATCCTACAATAGCAACTGGCCAGGTAAGCATGTTTACATAAATCAAAAATTCTGGAATGGTACCTACTTCAATCGTTCCGTCTATAACTTGTTGACCACCTACATATATGACCATAATATTACTTAAGCCTATAAGTAATACCATCAATGGGAAAAACAATGCTTGAATACGTGCTAAATCTATATTTTTATCTTTACTATCATTTGCAACTTGAGTAAACTGCTCTGTCATTAAAGGTGCAAGATTGTACGCTTTTATGACAGAAATACCACTAAAGGACTCTTGAGAAATTGTGTTTAAGTTTGACAAGTATTCTTGTACAAGTGTAGATCTTTTATTGATCTCTCTACTAATTACATATATAGCTACAGATAGTATAGGCAATGGTATAATGGTATAAACAGCTAATGATGGTGCCGTATTGATCATCGCAGGTATCACTACTGCAAATAGAGTCAACATGTTGATACTATACATGATTGCAGGACCCATGTACATGCGTACTTTAGAAACATCTTCACTGATACGATTCATTAAATCGCCTGTTCGATTTTGTTTATAGAATCCTAATGATAAACGTTGATACTGTTGGTATACCACATTTTTAAGGTCATATTCTAAGTGTCTTGATACTACAATGATTAGTTGACGCATTATAAATGTAAGTACTGCTGCTAATAAGGTAGATCCTAATATGTAATAAATGTAGATCGTAAGATCGTCACCTATGGTTTCCTTTTGCGCTTCAGTTGCACTGCTGTATTCATTAAGAAGATTGATTATTTTACCTACATATTTTGGTAAAATAAGTGATAGAACACGAGATATTATAGTTACAATTATTCCTCCTATAAGTTGCCATTTGTATTTGGCAAAAAGTTTATTGAGCTTTTTAAGTTCTTTCATTTAAGATAAAATTTCCTTTTGGAAACTATTATTATGTTTAGTGCGTAAATTAAGCATGGTAAATTGCCAAATCCCTAAAATGAAGTTATTTTTGCACGCTTTTTAATAACAAATCAAAAAGCCACTAAACACTCTTTTATGTCTCAAGAATTTGACTCATTAGAACAATTAGTTCGTCAAGATCCTGTATTCGGTCAGGTATCTTTTGATGATCATGAACAAATCGTTTTTTGCAATGACAAAGATACAGGATTGAAAGCCATAATAGGTATTCATAACACAGTATTAGGTCCAGCATTAGGTGGTACACGTATGTGGCAGTATGAAAATGAATGGGCTGCACTTAACGACGTATTGCGCCTGTCTAGAGGTATGACGTTTAAAAGTGCTATCACCGGATTAAATTTAGGTGGTGGAAAAGCGGTGATAATAGGTGATGCAAAAACACAAAAAACACCAGAATTGATGCGCAAATTTGGTGAGTTTGTGCATTCTTTAAGCGGTAGATATATCACTGCAGAAGATGTAGGAATGACTACTGAAGATATGGATACCGTAAGAGAGGTAACACCTTATGTAACAGGAATCTCTCAAGATAAAGGTGGTGCAGGAAACCCTTCTCCTATTACCGCTTACGGTGTGTTTATGGGTATGAAAGCTGCTGCAAAATTCAAATATGGCACGGATGTCCTTGAAGACAAAAAAATCTACGTAGAAGGAATAGGTAATGTAGGAGAAACTCTTGTAGAGTATTTAACACAAGAAGGAGCTGATGTGGTTATTTCAGATATTAATCAAGACAGACTAGAAGAAGTACGTGATAAATATGGTGCTACAATTTATGGTGGAAATGATTTACATTCTGAGAACATGGATATTTATGCTCCATGTGCATTAGGTGCAACGATTAATGATCAAACGATAAATAAAATCAGGGCAGAGATTATAGCAGGTGCCGCAAATAATCAACTGGCAGATGAGGTTAAACATGGTAAGCTTTTACAAAATAAAGGTATTGTTTATGCACCTGATTTTTTAATCAATGCTGGAGGAATTATCAATGTTTATGCAGAATTAGAAGGTTATGATCGTACAGAGATCATGAGAAAAACAGAGAACATCTATACAACAACTATAGAGATTCTTAATCGTGCAAAAGAATCTGGTGTCACTACTCATAAAGCGGCATTAGAAATAGCTCAGGCTCGTATTGCTTCTAGAAAACACGAACATCAAGGGTAATACTGCTTATTAAAGCAGTATTTTTACATGTTTTAGATTATAAAATTAGATTACAAGTTATTATAATTCCGCTTTCGCGAAAGCTAACCACAAAACTAGCCACGTTTAAGCAACAAATAAATCGTTCTTATGCTTACCAGAAGACAGTTACGCATCAAAGTTATGCAAGCAGTTTTTTCTTTTCAACGTCAACGTCCAGATGATTTAAACGATCTTGAGAAGTTTATTAACTCGAGTATGACACAGTCGTATACCTTGTTTCTTTACATGACTCAGTTATTGATTAAAATTCATGAAGTTGCGGTCGATAAGCATACTAAGAAGCAACAAAGAATTTCTAAAAGTGTAGAACACAATCCTTCTAGACAACTTATTGATAACAGGATTCTATTAAAATTAAGAGAAAGCCAGGATATCAAAGATGCTTTACAGCAACGCGATTTAAATCCATGGCATCTAGATTCTAAATACGTAGAGAATTTATACTTCAAAATCCAAGAAAGTAAAACTTTTGTAGTGTATGCTATGGATGAAGAGCCTTCTTTGAAAAAAGATCTTAAATTCTTAACTTATATCTATGAGGATATTATAGCGCCTAGTGATGAGCTATTAGATTATCTGGAGGATATTAACATTACATGGACAGATGATTATCCCCTTGTAAACTCTACCATGATCCAGTTTTTAAGAAAAGTAAAACCTACTAGAGATGTAAAACTTCCAGATTTATTTAAGGATCAAGACGATGCAAAGTTTACAATGAGTCTGTTTAGAAAAACCATTCTTAATATAGATGAGCTCGCAGGACGTATTGAAGAACGAACTCCTAATTGGGATAAAGATCGTATCGCCCAAATAGATCTAGTCCTTATAATGATGGCACAGGCAGAATTCCTTTATTTTTCTGATATTCCAGTTAAAGTGACGCTTAATGAATATCTAGAAATAGCCAAAGATTATAGTACACCTAAGAGTGCAAATTTCATCAATGGTATTCTAGATAACCTCTTGAAAGAATTTGAAAAAAATGACCAGCTGCATAAGATGGGTAGAGGATTAATCTAAATTGTTAATTGAATTGTCTGAAATAATGTTTTTAAGTATTTTTGTATCACATTTTTAAGAAATTTAAAATAAAATAAAATGAAAAAATTAGTTTTAATGGTAGCTGTTGCAGCTACAATGGCTTTAACTAGCTGTAACGAGAAAGCGGAATCTGCTACTATCGACCAAGCAAACCTTACTGCAGCTGCTGCAAATAAAGAAGTTGCTGGTGATTTTCCTGAAATGACTTTTAATGAGACTGAATTTGATTTCGGTACTGTAGAAGAAGGTACAGTTGTAGAACACACTTACACTTTTAAAAACACCGGTAATGCGCCACTTATTGTTGTAAATGCAAAAGGTTCATGCGGTTGTACAGTACCTACATGGTCTAAAGAGCCTATCGCTCCAGGTGAAGAAGGGACAATGTTAGTTAAATTTAATACTAATGGTAAACCTAACGCACAGACTAAAACAGTAACAATAAAGGCTAACACAGAATCTGGTACTGAGTCTATCCGTATTAAAGGTTTTGTTACTCCTAAGGCTAAGGCTACGACGCCTAACGCATAAGGGATAACTTTGTCTATGGATACTAATACGATTATAAATTTTGCGCCGTATGTATTGATTATAGCAGTCTTTTATTTTTTAATAATGAGACCACAATCAAAAAAGCGTAAAGAAGAAAAAGAATTTGCAGACTCTCTTAAGGTTGGTTCTAAAGTGATTACTACAAGTGGTATTCACGGTAAAGTAAATCAAATCAATGCCGATAAAGGTACTGTGATGATTGAAACAGGAGCTGGTAAAATAGTCTTTGAAAGAAACGCAATAAGTGCAGAACTTTCAAAGAAACTTAATGAGACTGCAATTAATAAAGAAGATTAAGAACAGCGAGCAATGTTCATTTATAAAACCCTTGAGAAATCAAGGGTTTTTTTGTGTACTTATTTCAAAAAGTAGACTTCATTCCTGGCAGCTTTTTCCACCTGCCATCTTCAGCGACTTGTTTCAAAGTATGATTTCTTTGTTCTAACAATTGTGTCATGTATTTCTCGAGAAATAGAAAATCGGCTAATTTTCCTATAATCCCTAATGGTGAGGTGTAATCAAAAATATCTTTCATGAGCGTAGAGTCATCTCCTAATTTTTCAAAGAAATGCTCATGTTTAAAGTGTTTAAAAGCACCTTTTACAAGCTCGTCTGCAAAATAGTGATGTGGTTCTACATCTGTAATTAAACTGGTAAGTTCTTGAGTTACTCCTAGATGTTTTGCTCGCCAGGTAACCGTTTCTCCATTTTCTACTAATCCTGTAGTTCTTCCAGCAACAGCTTTCTCATTAGTATGTTCTAGAGATAAAATATGCAGGTCTATACTGCGCGCCAGGTCAAAAACTATTTCAATTGGAGCATTTACAGTTGTGTTAAGATGTAGTTGTGGCATTTAACTATTTAAAAATGATTATATACTTCTCTTTTTAAGATGTCATGATTAGTGTAAAACTGTAATTAACAGTCATTACATTCTCTACTTTCCATCGCGTATGGAATACTGACCGTTGACTTAATTTTCACACCTCTTTCCAGAGCTGGATTCCACTTTGCCTTCATGTTTTGGATAGCTTTAATCGCCATTTCATCAGGACCTTTTCCCATTCCGTTCATGATTCTAATGTTATCTATACTTCCATCTATGTTCACATCAAAAAGGATTTGAAAAGTAGTTCTATAATCGTTCTTTTTTAAATCTATTTGTTCATAGTAGTAATTTATATTGTAAAAAAGTTTGCGAATATATTTTTTGATGCCTACAACCGGTTCGGCTGGTTTAGAATATTCATTGTAGGAATAACTAGTTCCATTTTCATATCGTTTACCAGATTGTATTTCACCATTTTGATAAACTTCTTCATAAATTAAAACGCCATTTTTATAAGCTTTCCATAATCCGGTAGCTTTATGGTCTTTATAATTACCGCTTAGGCTGTCTATATTTTTATCATTTCCTACATACGCTCCATTAAAGGGGCCTTTGCCTTTTGCTATTCTTAAAGTCCCGTCATTATCTTTTTTAAACTTATAATTGAATGGCATTTCACCTGGACGCGATTTATTATAAGAATAACTTTCCATAAGATGTCCATTTGAATTATAGGTCGATAAGAAACCTACTATGCGGCCGCTGGAGTAGTTGATGTACCTCATTTTATTACCGTTAGAATAAAACCATTGCCATGTTCCTGTGCGGTAAGAAGTTCTTTGCTCTAAATAGCCTTTAGAAAATAATTGATCGTTGCTCTTATAAAAAGTCTCTTCTTTAATCAATGGTGCATCGTCATCAATTTCTTTGATTCTATAGAAAATGGCAGCAGTAGAATCTATAACTTCTTTCCTATCGTTATCTAGCCAAATTTTGTCTTGAGCAGCACTGATTAAAGTAAAGCAGAAAATAAAAGACAAGGTCAATAATTCCTTCATCATAATTACTTTTTTATAGCTACTAACTCTGCTATTCTTATTATAACTTCTGTGGCTTTAATCATGCTTTCTACAGGAACGTATTCATAAGGTCCGTGAAAATTATGTCCACCGGCAAAAATATTGGGACATGGCAGTCCCATATAGCTTAATTGTGATCCATCAGTACCGCCGCGTATAGGTTTTATTAGTGGTATAATGCCTAGATCTTTCATTGCTTGCTCTGCCACATCTACAATATGCATAACTGGCTCTACTTTTTCACGCATATTGTAGTATTGATCTTCAATTTCAATACTTACCGCTTTACGATCGTACTGCTCATTAATGGTGTTCACTAGTCTGCGCATCACGTCTTTGCGAGCTTCAAAATGACCTTTATCATGATCTCTGATGATATAATGAAGTTCTGTTTTTTCTACCGCGCCATTCATGTTGTGTAAGTGAAAAAATCCTTGATAACCTTCTGTATGTTCTGGAGTTTCCATTCTAGGAAGTGAGTCTATAAACTCTTGTGCTACGTACATAGAATTGATCATCTTTCCTTTTGCATATCCAGGATGTACAATTTTACCATGAAAAGTAACTACAGCGCCTGCCGCATTAAAATTCTCATATTCCAGTTCACCTATCTGGCTACCATCCATAGTATAAGCCCAGTCTGCGCCAAATTTTTCTACATTAAACTTATGTGCGCCACGTCCTATTTCTTCATCAGGAGTAAAACCTACCTTTATAGTACCATGTTTAATTTGTGGATTTTCAATCAGGTGTTTCATCGCCGTCATGATTTCTGTTATGCCTGCTTTGTCGTCTGCCGCCAGTAGGGTAGTACCATCTGTAGTGACGATGGTTTGTCCTTTGTAAAGTTTCAAATCCTCAAAATAATCTGGAGATAAAACTAGATCAGATCCCTTTAACAGAATGTCACCACCATCATAATCTTCAATAATTTGTGGTTTTATATCTTTTCCAGTAAAATCTGGCGTGCTATCAAAATGTGATATAAAACCTATTACTGGTACCTCATGGTCGAGGTTTGATGGCAACGTAGCCATGATATAAGCATTTTCATCTATCGTAACATCGCTCATTCCCATCTCTAGGAGCTCTTGATGTAATTTACGCGCTAGATCCCATTGTTTTTCGCTACTAGGTGTAGTGTCACTATTAGGGTCAGACTCTGTGTCTATGGTGATGTAACTTATAAAACGTTCAAGAATATCTTGCTTTTTCATAGATTGTAAATTGTTTTGTAAAGATAGTGGTTGGTTTCGCTTTCGCGAAAGCGAGAGCACTAAAAACCTTTACACTTGTTTAAGATTTAATTTTTGATAAATAAAAAAAATTACCAACCGTTGTTATAGCAAGAAAGAGGATTGTAGGATCTATGAAGAGCTGTGTTTCTGTTAGCCTCAAAAAAAGCCGGATTTGTAGAGCGAAACTCACGTGCAAAATCATCGTTGCCGTTTAATTGAAAACCAGATTTTCTATCGTTACTTTTAAATCGCAGTCTTCTGTAATCTGTATTAGAATTAGGTGTGTAAGGTTTAGGCTGTAATAGTTGAGATTCGTTGAAAGCAGCTACCATATCTATAGTTTTTGCTCCTGGCGTGACAGAGAAACCTGTGTTAGGATTTACAATTTTACTACTATTTAAACTAAGGGTGATATTAATTTGTGGCGCTGGTAGAAGAAACAAATTATAACCATCTAATTCATCAACATCTGGATTTTGTGCAAGTAACAAACTTGATATAAATAATAGAAAAAGAGTTGTTTTGATTTTCATATTTCTAAAAATAAATCATGTTAATGAAATGTGCAAATAAAACCTACTCACATTACTTTGTGGTGATTAGAACAACTTATCCTAGACTAGTCTGACTTTTTATTAAGGTCTTTTTTCAAAATAGGTCTGAATAATAATATCGTTATAAAGTTTTATAAAAAAATTCAAAAGGTAACTTTTGTAAACATTATATCGTGTTATCTAAAAAATAGGATCTGGAGTGAAGTTGTAAAAAGCAGTTCCCATCACACTATTGCGATTTGCCTCAAAAAAAGCAACGTTATTGGTTTTGGCATTTGCAAAATCTTGGTCAAAAGCTCCTAGAAAAAATGTTTGTCTATATACATTTTGCTGGGTAGGAAATTCGTGCTGAGGCACTAATAGTGGTAATTGTTTAAAATTAATCTGATCATTCATTATGGTTGATTGAACATTAACTTCTGGAGATTTATAGACGTAACACTTTGCAAAAAACTCAAGATCTGCAATGGATGTGGTAGGTACAAAGTTAATTTCACAAGAAAGATCTGTTGAAATGGGCGTTTTAAGTAGCTCCTGCTGCGCAAACGCAAAGCCGCTTATCATCGTAAAAACAAATAACAAAGTAAACTGAGAAACTTTCATAAACACATCATTTTAAAGTGATTAAATATACTTTTTTTTTAAAAATGATTATGTTAAAACAGTCTGAAATTATTTAGGTGTAAGCCCTATGCTGATTCCTTTGCTGATCATAAACTCATAAGCGGCATCGTGTTCATTAGGAATCACACCGTCTAATATAGAGTCTTTAATGGCCATTTTGATCTGTCCTATTTCACGGCATGGCTTTAAATCAAAAGCTTTCATAATCTCTTCTCCTGTAACTGGTGGCTGAAAATTGCGCACATGATCGCGTTCTTCTACTTCAACAATTTTATCTCTTACTTGTTGGAAATTATTATGATACTGTTTGAATCTACGAGGGTTTTTTGTGGTGATATCTGCTTCACAAAGTGTCATCAAGTCTTCTATATATTCTCCAGCATCATGGACTAGTCTTCTTACTGCGCTGTCTGTTGCTGTTTCATCAATGACTGCAATAGGACGTGAAGACATGCGTACCATTAATTGCACGAATTTCATCTTTTCATTTAAAGGCATTTTTAATCTTTTGAAAAGATGATAAACCATTTTAGAACCTTTGAACTCGTGCCCATGAAATGTCCAGCCTACTTTTTTACTAAAACGTTTTGTAGGTGCTTTTCCTATATCGTGTAATAAAGCGGCCCATCGCAACCATACATCTTCCGTATTGCGAGAGATGTTATCTACTACTTCTAGCGTGTGGTAAAAGTTGTCTTTATGTTTTTGACCTTCCACCTCTTCAATTCCTTTTAAAGCAATCAATTCTGGCATGATCAATTGAAGTAATCCTGTTTTTTCTAAAAGTAGAAAACCGAAAGAAGGCTCGTCACACATCATTATCTTATGAAGCTCTGTAACAATACGTTCATTAGATATAATTTTTAATCGATGTGCATTTTTCTTAATGCTTTGAAAAGATGATGTTTCTATTCTAAAACCTAATTGAGCAGCAAATCTGATGGCGCGCAACATTCTCAAAGGATCATCACTATAGGTAATATCTGGATCAAGAGGTGTGCGTATGATTTTTTTCTCTAAATCTTTCATCCCGTTAAAAGGATCTAGTAATGCGCCAAAGCTATTTTTATTTAATGAAAAAGCCATTGCATTAATAGTAAAATCACGACGGTTTTGATCGTCTTCTAGAGTACCGTCTTCTACAACCGGTTTGCGGCTGTTGCGATCATAACTTTCTTTACGAGCGCCCACAAATTCTAATTCTAGATCGTCTGTTTTTACCATTGCGGTACCAAAATTCTTAAAAACAGATACTTTAGTGCTGTGAGGAAGAAGTTCTTCTACTTTTCGCGCAAGCGAGATACCACTTCCTACAGCAACTACATCAATATCTTTTTTTTGACCACGTTGTAAGAAAAAATCTCTTACATATCCACCGATAACATATGCTGGTAGTTCTAACTCTTCGGCAGCTTGACTCAAGGTTCTAAAAACGTTTTCTTGAATCGCTTCAGGATAATGTGTTTTTTGATCCATTTTTACTCGCGTATAATTTTTATGATACCATTGCTTGAAATCTTCATGATTGAAGAAGGCTTTATGTTTTTATGGACTAAAGGAATATCCATTACATGATCGACCCTTGAAATTAATTCTTCACCTATATCAGCAAAGTGAACTGGGGTTTTATGCTTATTTAAATTTGCACTAGTAGATACGATAGGTTTACGCAGTTTCTTAATAATGGATCTACAAAGTGGATCGTTAGTAACTCTAACAGCTAGAGTACCATCTTCTGCGATAACGTTTTCTGCTACATTTTTAGGCCTGTCATAAATGATAGTCAGTGGTTTTTTATTCACTTTTAAAACTTCCCAGGCCATATCTGGAACGTCTTCTATGATAGAATCTAACATTTGAAAACTATCTATTAAAACGATAAGAGGCATCGATTTATCGCGTCCTTTTATATCGTACAACTTTTCAATTGCATCAAAGTTAGTAGCATCGCAACCTAATCCATAGATAGTATCTGTGGGATAAATGATGGAGTTTCCTTTTTTTAATTCGGCAACTGCAACATTAATCGCTTCACGAGGTAATTCTACTTCGATTTGCTTTTCTTTACTAGGTTTACGACCTCTTACCTGGTCTCTTCTATTCTTTTTACGATCACTATATGCCATAGGACGCAAAATTAAGGTTTCCAGCTTTAATACCTACTTAATTTTATACATCACTAACGGATTTATTGAATACTGTGGATCATTGTTATTTATTTTTATGTTATTAGTATTCATTTTATAGATCATAACCTTGCTTTAATGAATAACTATTAACTTTGAAAATCAATCAATTAAAAATCAATCATTTTTGAAAGTATTACATGTTAATGGAGCAACGGGCTATGGAGGCAATGAGCAACAGTTGATGGATATTACAGTTAAACTGTCTGCACTAGGTGTAGATAACGCTGTTTTTTGTGCTAAAAACAGTGTTCTTTCTAGCTTTTATCGAGATAAAGTTGAAGTAACTTCTTTTGAAGCTAGAGATCGAAAATTTAAATCTACAGTAAACCGAAAGTTCTTTAAAGAAACAATTCTAGCTTTTAAGCCAGACATAATCCACTTGCATAATAGTAATTCATTATCTCTTTTTATTTATACCTATCTCCTATCAAAATTAAATATTCCAGTAGTGTTTTCTAAAAAAGGCATGGGTAGTAGTATGACTATGTTGAGTAGGCTCAAGTATAATTTTAGATTAATTTCAAAGATCATCTGTGTTTCTTCTACAACTCTTAACGCTATGAAAGCTAGTGTTATGTTCAAGAAAAACATTGATAAATTAATTGTGGTTCCCGATGGGGTAGACACAGAAAGACCTGTTGAGAAACAATCAAATTATTTTTCGGGCATTCAAAAAGACGATGCTAAAGTTTATATAGGGCATGTGGCAAATCATAATCAGGCTAAAGATATCCCTACACTTCTAAAAGCAATTCACTATTTAGTTTATGATTTAGGTTTCAAAGATTTTAGATTAGAACAATTAGGAAAAGAAAAAACAGGTTTTACAGTAGGTATAAAAACTTTAGTTACAGAATTAAAGATAGGCGATTATGTAACATTTCACGGATTTATTAAAGATGCGATAGAAACATTTGCTTATATGGATATAGTCGTGGTCTCTTCAAAACGAGAAGGTGGACCTTCATCACTTCTAGAAGCTATGAGTATTAAAAAACCTGTTGTTAGTACAAATGTAGGGATTGTTCCAGAAGCTATTATCGACGGTGTAACAGGATTTATTGTACCGATAGGAGATTTTAAAATGTTAGCTCAAAAATTGCACTATTTGTGTTTAAATAGCAATAAAAGAAAAGCATTTGGTCTTTCAGGATATGATCATTTTAAAGAATATTTTACTGCTGAAAAAAGTGCTCTAAAAACTTTAGACGTTTATCATAGTGTACTTAAAAAGAAACAATCATAAATATTGATCCACACCTTTACTAGCATAAGTATTTCCAGAACGCTCCATTTGTTTTTCAATTTCTAGATTTAAGTGCACCTGGCTTTTATCTTGTTCTTTATGATAGATGTGGTAAACTATTCCTTTGTGTTTAATGCGTTTTCCTAAAACACCATTATTGATCATACGTTGAATGAGTTCACTATCATCAATTCCCCAGCCTATCAATTCTTCATTAAAACCATTTACCGCAATAAAATCTGTTTTCCAAAAAGACATGTTGCAACCACGTAATTTCTTTGATCTTTTAGTTTCTAATTTTGCTCTATTTGCTAAAAATGGTAACCGTAATGTTCGATTTCTTTTTTTAATTCCAGAGGAGAAATAATTAAAGTCTATCTGTTTATTTTTAAATAGTTGCTCTAAATATGTCTTTTGAATATTTACACGACTACCAAATAGATAAGTATTTGATTGAGCCATTGAAAGATGATCTTTGATAAAATCTTTGTGAAGGATGATATCTCCATCTATTTCCACTATATACTCGTATCTAGCTTTTGCAATCGCTTTATTCATAATCGCCGGCTTTTGATTACCATTATCTTTATGCCAGATATGTATGATTGGTACGGGAAAGTTTTTTTGATATTTTTGAATTAATTCAAGTGTTTTTGATGTAGATCCATCATCAGCAATGATAACTTCGTTAGGTAGTACACTTTGTCGTTGTACGCTTAAAAGCAATAATTCTAATGCTTCGGGCCAGTTGTAAGTAGGCGTAACAAGTGAACAATTTATAGACATAGGTGTTTATTGTTTACTGCAATAATAAGTAATTATAAGCATTTGCTTGTTTTTTCGTTTCTTTGCAAGTT
The DNA here is from genome assembly GCF_965657255.1 of Nonlabens sp. Lineage (NCBI taxonomy): Bacteria > Pseudomonadati > Bacteroidota > Flavobacteriia > Flavobacteriales > Flavobacteriaceae > Nonlabens > Nonlabens sp. Next base: position 258,766 of record NZ_CBFHNM010000002.1, on the reverse strand, counting down.
AGAAGAGATATAAATTATAATGGGTAGAGAAAAATTTGTAAGTAGCACGCTTTCGCGAAAGCGGTTTCAAGAAATACTCCTTTTATTTAATAAATCTACAGAACAATTAGGAGATGATCGCAATAAGATCAAAATCGTCACGTATGAAGGTCAAAACCTTGTTGTAAAATCTTTCAGAACGCCTAATTTTATTAATAAAATCGCTTATCGGTTTTTCAGAAAATCTAAAGCAGCACGATCTTACTATAATGCTCTATATCTAGAGAGAAACGAGATAGGAACTCCATCTCCAGTCGCTTATCTAGAGCAATTAAGTGCAGTAGGATTACATGAAAGCTATTATGTTAGCGCGTACACAGATCACGATTTTACCTATCGAGAAATCACAAATGATGATGACTTAAAGGATCAAGAAAATATTTTGATACAGTTTACACAATTCATGTTTAAAATGCATGAAGCTGGGGTTTATTTTTTAGATCATTCTCCAGGAAATACCTTAATTAAAAAGGTAGGTGATCAATATCAGTTTTATCTGGTAGACTTAAATAGAATGAAGTTTTATGATATTCCTTATGAAGAACGGTTAAAAAACTTTGAGAGACTCTCGCCTAAAAAGTGGATGTACGATATCATGGGTGCAGAGTATGCTAGGTTGACTGCAAATGACGCAACTACTACCATAGAAACCATGTGGAAGTATACTCAAGAATTTCAAGAAGCATTTCACAAAAAGAAGCTGATGAAGAAAAAATTAAAAGGTATTTTTAAAAAATGAAATTATCTGAAATTCCTAAGTCTATAAGTACAAGTCTTAAAATGCTTCTTATTCCTACTTCTCAATTGGGAAAAACTGCTTTAAAAAAGATACCGGTTGTTGTTTCGTTAACTTCTATTCCTACTAGATTAAGAACTTTGCATATCACTATACGTAGTATGATGCAACAAGATTACCAACCAGAGAAAATCGTATTATGGCTTAAAGAAGATTTAAAAAATCAAATACCTAAACAGCTATCAAAATTGCAGGGCGATTTATTTGAAATAAGGTATTCAAAGTATGGTTTTTCCCATAGAAAATTGATTCATAGTCTTAAGGCTTTCCCTGATAAAGCTATTATAACCTGTGACGATGATGTTATTTATCAACCAGATACTTTAAAAATAATTTTTGAAGAACACCTTAGATTTCCTAATCAGGTTATTGGGAATCGTTGTAGGAAAATGACTTATAGTAATGGGGAAATAACATCTTACGGGCAATGGCCTTTTGTAGTAGAACCGCCTTTGCAAAGTGCACATAACATGCCAGTGGGCGCTTTTTGTGTTCTTTATCCAGTAGGAAGTTTACATGAAGATGTTCAAAATGTTGATTTATTTACCCAATTAGCTCCTAAAGCAGATGATCTTTGGTTTAAAGCAATGGCCATTTTAAACGGTACTAAGTCACGTCAAAATTTTACAGCACCAGATATACCGGTACCAATCATGGGTACACAATTTGTTGCTTTAAAGAAAATTAATAAAGGTCAGGATTTTAACCGTGTACAGTGGGAACAAATTTGTTCTCATTATGATTGGACTAAAAATAAAATTGAGACCTCACTTTCTTAATCTATACCACGTCTATAAAGCCATAGCTTTACATATCGCATAAAGATTCCATAACTTCTTAAATAGGCTATGGTAAACCCTACAAAACCATCTAGGAAACCTAACTGTACGACATAGTGCTTTAAAAAACCCCATAATGGTTTTATCACTACATGAAAAAGAGTGATTTTCCCTACTTTTTTATCAAAATCACGAGCTTGTAAACTAGCGTAACGTTGTAATTTTCTAACATGATGATCAATGCTTACATATTTATAATGTAGTAATTTGTTATTTAACCATCCTACTTTACCATCGGCCTCGATTTCTGAATGTACGTGCTTATCGACATATTTGCATTTTGACTTACGGAAAAGGCGTATTACTTTGTCGTTTTTCCATCCACTGTAACGAACTTGCTTGCCCATGAAGAAGTTTCTTCTACCCATCCAGTAACCTACATAGCCATGAGTATCTAAACTAGGAATAAGCTTTATGATTTCTTCTTTTAAAGCAGGAGTAACTCTTTCGTCTGCGTCTACTAGTAAAATCCATTCGTTAGTGGCTTGAGGAATAGCCCAGTTTTTTTGAGATGCACTGTGTACATAATCCCGAGTAAGTAATTTATCAAAATAAGGTTGTGCTAGTTCTACTGTATTATCAGTACTATTGCTGTCTACCAAAATTATCTCGTCACAAAAATCTACGCTTTTGAGAACCTCAACAATATTGTGGGCTTCATTATAAGCAGGTATTATAGCTGTTATTGGATATTTTGGCATTGTGATAAATATATCTTATTAATAAAATCAAACAGTGGCAAAAATAGCTTTGTTATATTAAAAACCTATCCTGTAGTAAATAAAATTCTATTGAAGTCTTATTATTAGTTTTTTAAACTTTGAATGACAGTACTGTACGCCGCTTAGGTTTTGATTATTTGCTATTTCAATAGGATTAAAAAGGTTTCTAAAATACTATTTGCGCAGATTTTTTGAAAAAAACAGTGAACCTTAATTTTTAAAATACTTTAGTATTATATGATTAAATTTGTAAAAATCTGATATACAAGTGTCGTTTTATGATTAAAGATCCATCAATTTCTGTTGTTATAAGTACATATAATTCTATACCATGGTTAGAAAAAACCTTATGGAGTTACGAACATCAAATTTTTAGACAATTTGAAATTGTTATTGCAGACGATGGTTCTAACGATGAAACTAAAGACTTTATCAAAAATTACATAAAGAAAAGTGATAAGAAAATCATTCACGTATGGCATGAAGATGATGGTTTTCAAAAAAGTGCTATTTTGAATAAAGCATTGTTAGCATGTAATTCTGAGTATGTGGTTATGTCAGACGGTGATTGTATAGCTCGAGAAGATTTTTTACAAATCCATTATGAGCGCCGTGAGCCTGGTTACTTTTTATCTGGCGGTTATTATAAATTACCATTAGAACTATCTAAAAAAATTACCGAAGACGATATCGCGACGCAACGATGTTTTGATGCAGTCTGGTTAAGAGAAAATGGACTACCTGCTTCTTATAAGAACCAAAAATTAACCTCTGGTTTTGTTACTGCAAAAATCATGGAGAATTTAACACCTACAAACGCTAGCTGGAACGGTCATAACTCAAGCGGCTGGTTAGAAGATTTAAAGGCAGTTAACGGTTTTGATGAGCGCATGCAATATGGTGGCCAGGATAGAGAACTAGGAGAGCGTTTGTTTAACTTTGGGCTTAAGTCTAAGCAAATAAGATATAGTGCTATCTGTCTACATCTGGATCATGCTCGTGGTTACAAAAATGAAGCGTCCATCAATAAAAATAAGGCGATAAGAAAAGCAACAAGAGGCGAGAAGAAGGATTTTACGCCTTTTGGGATCGTTAAAGATTAAGGGATCAAATAGTTGATTTTATAAATTGAATAAAAAATCAATAATTTATCTCTATAAATTTCTTCAAATCTTCAAAAACTAACTCGGCATCAAATTGCTGGTATAATTCTATTGATTTTGATTTCATTTTTTTAAGTGCGGTGTACTTGTACAATTCAGGTTTATAATCTTTAAGGTGGACAGAAATATGTTTTTTACCATCTTCACCGACATTCCAAGAAGACTTATTAATCCATGGACTGAAAATAGTGAACGAAGGAACGTCTAGTGCTTTCCCCATATTTATTGCGCCACCTTCATTTCCTATAATGCTGTCGCAATGATAAAGTACTTTGAGAAAACCTCTAATACTAGGTGCAAAAGCATCAATGAAAATAAGTTCTTGCGTTGCTGGCGAACAAGAGTTAAAAATAGCTACTGCAGCCTTTTTTTGATTAGGTATATAATTAAAAAGTAACTGCGATTTTGTTTGTGAAACAAATTCGTCTAGTACTTTTGCCATGGCAGTATAAGGTAAAGTTTTGATCTCACTACTTCCTAATACACTTATCATAGTAAGTGGCTTTTTAGGATCTATTCCTGAATTCAAAAGCCAGTCTTTTCCTTCTTTATGTTCATTTTCAGTAAGATAAATTTTCGGTGTCAAATGCCATTGTACATCATTAGTCACCGGTACAGTAAGTAACATTCTACTACCTAATGCAGCTCCCGTCTTATAAATATTAGTATCAGGTTTATTTTTAATAGCATTTGTGTAAGCAATATCAGAAAACCATTTCTTATAGCCTATTCTTCGTTTTACACCAGATAAAAAAGAAAGCAAAGCACTATTATTCTTTCCATAAGCATCTATGAGAAGGTTGTATTTATTTTGTTTCAGCTTTCGCGAAAGCGAGATGATAAAATTTATTTTTTCAAAATCAGACTTAGAGACTTTTATCAGTCCGTCAATAGCTGGATGGTTTTCAACAAGAGCTTGTGCATGTGCTACTATTAGATAATCGAGATGAGCATTAGGATAGGTGATCTTAAGCTGATCTGCGATGATAGTGCTCGTTAGAACATCACCCAGCATTTGATATTGAATGAGTAATATACGCACTATACAGCGACGTTATATTCTCTTAATGCATCATTAAGTGACGTCTTCTTATTAGTGCTTTCTTTGCGTTTACCGATAATTAGTGCGCAAGGGACTTGATATTCTCCAGCAGGGAATTTTTTTGTGTAGCTTCCAGGTATAACCACAGATCTTGCAGGAATACGACCTTTCATTTCTACAGGTTCTTCACCAGTAACATCTATAATTTTAGTACTCATTGTTAGCACTACGTTTGCACCTAGAACAGCTTCTTTTTCTACATGAACACCTTCTACAACGATACATCTAGAGCCTATAAAAGCACCATCTTCAATGATAACTGGAGATGCTTGTAAAGGTTCTAAAACACCGCCTATCCCAACGCCACCACTTAAATGTACATTTTTACCTATCTGGGCACAGCTTCCTACTGTTGCCCATGTGTCCACCATAGTTCCTTCTTCTACATGAGCACCAATGTTCACGTAAGAAGGCATCATGATCACACCTTTAGAAATGTAAGCGCCATGTCTAGCTACTGCATTTGGTACCACACGAATTCCTTTACTTTGATAACCGGTCTTGAGCGGTATTTTATCATGGTATTCAAAAGGACCACATTCTATAGTTTCCATCTTTTGAATAGGAAAATAAAGGACTACTGCTTTTTTAACCCATTCGTTCACTTGCCATCCATTTTCTGTAGGTTCGGCAACACGCAAGGTACCGCGGTCTAACATGTCAATTACTTCTCTTATGGCAGTTTTAGTAACTCTATTCTCTAATTGTGTACGGTCTTCCCACGCACTTTCTATTACATTTCTTAATTGATCCACGGTATTTTATTTTTTACAAATATAATAGCTGTGCTTTTGAATTGACACTTTGAAGCCAGCATATTAGGGCATCCTTTTACATTTGATTATTTTTGCACTAGTTATGGCAAGATTATTAGCAATTGATTACGGTAAGAAAAGAACAGGTATTGCAGTAACTGACCCTATGCAAATTATTGCATCTGGTCTCACCACAGTTGCCACAAGAGACCTGACCAACTTTCTTCTAGATTATGTAGGTAAGGAAGAGGTAGAGGTAATTGTTATAGGTGAACCTAAACAAATGGATTATACTGATAGTGAGTTGGGACCATGGTTAAGAAAATATACCATGCAGTTAGAAACGTTGTTTCCAGATATAAAGATCGAGCGTGAGGACGAGCGATTTACCTCTAAAATGGCTCATGCCAGTATGTTAAAGAGTGGTTTGAAGAAAAAGCAACGGCAAAATAAATCACTTGTTGATGAAATAGCCGCAACGATTATATTACAAAGTTATATGGACAGGAAGCGTTGAAATAAATACGTTTTTATGTCTAACCAAAAATATTTCAGGCAAGTCTAAAAATAGAAAGTACGCACTGATGTATAGAATAAACATTAGAAATTAAAAATATGATTTTACCGATAGTCGCTTACGGCGATCCCGTTTTAAAAAAGAAAGCAAAGGATATTAGTGAAGAGCATCCAGATTTCAAGGAGATTCTTGAGAATATGTGGGAAACCATGTATAATGCTAGCGGTGTAGGACTAGCTGCACCACAGGTAGGATTACCTATTAGAGTATTTCTAGTGGATACAACACCATTTTCAGACGATCCAGATTTATCAGCAGAAGAGTCTGCTGAGTTGGATGGATTCAAGAAAGCATTTATCAATGCACAAATCATTGAAGAGAATGGAGAGGAATGGGCTTTTAATGAAGGATGTTTGAGTATTCCTAATGTTAGGGAAGATGTTTTTCGTCAAGAAGAAGTTGTGATACGTTATTTAGATGAGAATTTTAAAGAACATACGGATACCTATCACGGACTTATTGCTCGCGTTATCCAGCATGAATATGATCATATAGAAGGTGTGTTGTTTACGGATAAAATATCTAGTCTTAAGAAGCGTCTGATAAAAGGAAAGCTAACAAACATCTCAAAAGGAAAAACTAATGTAGATTATCGTATGCGTTTTCCAGAAGTGAAAGGAAGAAGGAGCTAGAGAAGGCGTTTTTCATAAAGAAATGTTGAATTTGTCAGAGAACAAATCTTGTTAGGTGTAATTACATATATTTGCCACCGCAAAAAAAAATACAATGAGTTTAGAAAATATACTTTCCATTACTGGTAAGCCAGGTTTATACCAGTTAAAGAGCAAAGCTAAAAGTGGTTTTGTAGTAGAATCGTTAATTGATAAAAAGACCTCTATCGTGGGAATCAATCAAAACGTAAGTGTTCTTAAAGATATTTCTATCTATACCTATTCAAAGGAAATGCCATTAAAAGAGGTGTTTAAAAAAATAGCAGAGAAAGAGTCCAATGGACCAACGATCAATCATAAAGTAGATAAAAAAGCACTTGAAAGCTATTTTAATGAAGTTCTTCCCGATTATGATGAAGAAAGAGTTTATGCTAGTGATATTAAAAAAATTGTTCAATGGTACAATCTTCTAGAATCAAATGGACTTTTAGGTTTCCTACAAGAAGAAGAATAACATAATCAAACCAAAAATAAAAAAAGCCTTACTAAAAAATAGAAAGGCTTTTTTTTATGCTAAAATTTTTAAGTTTTACTTCTTAAAAAAGGGAATGCGATACATGATTCCATATGAGTAACCAACACCTATACTGCCTGTGTCAAATGTTCTACCGTAACCTGGTACAAATAGATTGTCAAAATTATCAGGCGTTTTTTGTGTGATACTTCTTTTTAATTGAAAGTTTGCAGTTAAAAACAGATTATTCAAGACTTCCACCTTAATACCTAACTGAATTTCTAGCCATATCATGTTTAAGCCCGAGAATTCCCTATCCACGATATTTGTATCAATAGGAAAATAGTTATTGTCAATATTATAATCGTATCTATTTAAGGTTTGCGTCATGGTAGCATAACCTATTCTTGCGCCACCGTAGATCATGTTATCCATGTCCAACCAGTTCTCGTAAAAATTATAATCGACACCAGCTTTTAGAAACGATCCAGAGGTTTCGTAATCGACACTTTCACTTGTTCTATCTAATGATTCATTACCTATTTCTCCAGCAATATATAACCTCTTAGAAAGACGGTAGTCTGCAAGGATTTGAAAGCCATTGTACTCTTCATCTAATCCTGTTCTTATTAAGCTAGCGAGATCAATACCGGCTCTTAAACCATAAGATTGTTTGTGGACTATGCTATCTTTTGGTTTCTCGTTTTTGCCTTGAGCGTGTCCAAAATAACCAATCAAAACGAATAGAATACTAATGTAGTATTTGAACATGTATGTCTGTATTATTGGTTATACTTTGTTCTACAACAGCAACGTTTTGAACCCATTGAGTTCCGGTTGATTCTGGCGTTAATACTGCAATAACTCCATCATAAATGACTCTAAAACCACAAGCTCTACTGACATATTCTTCACCAAGATTATAAGTGAAATCTATATTATCAGAATTTAAAACACCGCTTTCATTCAATATAAAGTTATAGCTTGTTCTATTTCTATCAGTACGCAATGGAATGGAAATATTCTCAACGCTAGTTAATGTAGTTGCGCCTTCATTATTTAAAGGAGCAAACTCAGTGCTTCCTATTTCTTGTACTTGTAAACGTTCTACGGGCTTATTTTCTAGCGGACTTAAAGCATCTTTAAACTCTATTACTAATCTAGGAGTGACTGCTTGATCAGGTGTGCATAAATCGTCCTTTTCACAACTATTTGAAGTGAAAAGCAATAGGGTTAAAAACAGAAGATTAAATACTTTTTTCATTCTAAAATCTTTATTGAGTAAAAGTAGATGTATCAAGCTCCTTATTTTCAACTAGCTTGGTGAGAATATCTGATGTTGCACCATAGCTAGGCCTGTGAATGTAATCAGATAAAACTTGATTTCCTTCTTTATCAATAATCGTGTAGGTTGGAAAACCTTCTAATTTAATCTGGCGTTGCACTATGTTTCCTTGTTCTTTAGTAAGGAAATAATGTTTTCCTTTTATCTTAAATTCTGCGATGGATGGTAAGTAGGCACTTTCTTTACTTTCATGACATAAATAGATAAATTCTACATCTTTTTTAAATTTCTCATGTAATGCTGGAGAAGCTTCTTTAAATTCTGCTTTGCAAGGGCCGCACCAGGTAGCCCAGTTATCAATGTAAACCACCTTACCAGTTGCATTGGCAATTATTTCTTCGATAAATTTTGAAGCATCATCCGTTTTAAATGTTAAGAGTTCAGTTTCTTCGGGAAGTTGAGGTTTATCAATAAGTTCTTTTGTTTTTAAATATTCTTCTTGAATAGAAGTTAGAAGAGAGCTGTCTTTGAAATAATCCATTATTTGATCAGAGTTGGATTCATACAAATCAACAGAATGATCATTTAAATCACCCATGATTAACATCGATACGGTGTGTTGATTCAAATAACTATCCTTTTTAATAGCCGTATCTATAATCGCCTGATTAATTTCTTGCGGTGTCGCCTCAGGAGATCTCTTCTCAATCTCTCTAGAAGCAAAAGAATAATTATTTGCAAGCATGTTGTTGACTGCAGTAGTATTTACTAAGTCTTCCTCTTCTAGTTTAGGCATGTTATTTAAGAACTCATAATAAGCGCTATTCATTTCTGGAACTTTTTTTCCATAATAAGTAGAATAAGCGATATAGTCCATTTTTAAATTAGCAATGGCATATTTTTTATCTGCCTCTATATAATTTTTTAAAAATTTATTAGAAGTCTTATCATCTAGAAACTCTTTGTAATGTTTTTTAAGATCATTTTGTTTATTGCCTATAAAGGCTTCTAGATCTGTATAATCCAGATCATTGTTCTCTGTATAAAATGTATCTGTTTTGAGAGGATTGTTATTCAAATATTGCTGAAACCTTTCTTGAGTACGAGCTAACCTACCATTAAATTTGATACTATTGTTAAATACGTCTAGATCCTTACTCTCTGTATAATTTACGTTAATGGTATCACCTGGGATCGCCAAAATCTGAAAACTATTATTACCGTAAAAAGTGAGTGAATTTGCTCTTTTCAAATCAATGTTAAAGCTGAAATTTCCATTTTCTTGAACAATAGCATCTTCTTGAAAAGATTGTTTACGAGTCATATCATAACCGTAAATAGTTATTTTATCTAGTTCGAGCGAGTCTGTAAGTTGCACGTTTCCAGAAATTACAATCTTTTTATTTTTTAAAACCTCGCTTTTGTCGCAAGAGATCGCTAGAAAAACTAACAATACAACTAATACGGTATTCTTCATGCTCTTATTTTCTCAATTCAAGTAAAACTACATTCTCTACATGATGCGTTTGTGGAAACATATCTACAGGTTGTACTTTTATTATGGTGTATTTCTCATCTAGTAACGCAAGATCACGTGCTTGTGTTGCACTGTTACAACTTACGTAAACGATGCGCTCAGCACCTAATTGTATCAACTGTGCGACTACATCTTTGTGCATTCCATCTCTAGGTGGATCTGTGATAACAACATCTGGTTGTCCATGCTCACTTATAAAAGCCTCATTAAAAACATCTTTCATGTCACCTGCAACAAATGTCGTGTTCTCGATACTATTGTGTAAGGCATTAGTTTTTGCATCTTCTATAGCAACAGGAATGGCTTCAATTCCTACTACATGTTTTGCTTTTTTTGCTACAAATTGAGCAATGGTGCCAGTTCCAGTGTACAAGTCGTAAACGAGTTCTTCACCAGTTAATCTTGCAAAATCTCTAGTTATTTTGTAAAGTTCAAAAGCTTGTTTACTATTGGTCTGGTAAAAAGATTTTGCATTGATTTTAAATTGTAAACCTTCCATTTCTTCAAAAATGTGATCGCGACCATGGTAGCAAATTACGTCTTGATCATAAATTGTGTCATTTGCTTTCTCATTAATAATATACTGTAAAGATGTAATTTGTGGAAAAGATTCTTTTAAATGATTTAATAATGCCACTCTTTGAGCCTCGTTATCTTGATAGAATTGAATCACCACCATGTTTTCTCCTGTGGAAGACATGCGTAACATTAAAGTTCTCAAAGTTCCAGATTTTTCTCTAGGATTGAAGTAGGAAATGTTTTCCGCTTTCGCGAAAGCGTGCACACTCAACCTAATATCTTCACCTATTTGAGGATGTAAATGGCATTCATCTAGGTGCAAGATTTTATCCCACATACCTGGGATATGAAAACCTAGTGCATCTTTATCTTCAATTTCTATATCGCTTTGTATTTCTTCCAAAGTCAACCAGCGGCTGGAAGAAAAGCTAAATTCCATCTTATTACGGTAGTGATATTGCTTTGATGACCCAGCAATAGGAGTCATTTCTGGAAGCTCTAAGTGACCTATTCGTTTCAGGTTTTCTGCCACTTCTTTTTGTTTGAAATACAACTGACTTTCATAAGTCATATGTTGCCATTTACAGCCGCCACAAGTATTAAAATGCTTACAAACAGGCTGTGCACGGCGATCACTTAATTCTATAAATTCAGTAACCTTACCTTCATAAAAAGACTTCTTTTTTTTAAAAGTTTGAATGTTTACCACATCACCAGGAACGGCATCTGTTAAGAAGATAACCTCTCCTTCTTCTGTTTTTGCAACACTTTTACCTCTCGCTCCAGCATCTACTACTGGTACATTTTGAAATGTTTTTTGCGCTCTTCTTCTTCTTTTTGACATAGGATTCAAAATTAACTAAAATCCACCTTTTTAGAGAACATTACTAGTGTTATTGTGTGATGAGGTGAAATAGATTTTCGCAAATTCTTAAAGGTTTATATTTTAATCCTGCAATTGAATTGATTAAATTGCGGCAAATGAATAAAAGCACGGAAATGAGCGTAGATACTAAAAGCAAAGCACAACATTATATTGATTTAGAAGATAAGCACGGAGCACATAATTATCATCCCTTACCTGTAGTACTGGAAAAAGGAGAAGGTGTTTATGTTTGGGATGTAGATGGGAAAAAGTATTTTGACTTTTTGAGCGCTTATAGTGCTGTAAATCAAGGACACTGTCATCCATCTATAGTAAATGCGATGAATGAGCAAGCTCAAACTTTAACGCTTACCTCAAGAGCATTTCATAATAATAAGTTAGGTCAATATGAAAAATATATGACTGAATATTTTTCTTTTGATAAGGTGCTCCCTATGAATACTGGTGCAGAAGCTGTAGAAACAGCTATTAAAATTGCACGTAAATGGGCCTATGAGAAAAAAGGAGTAGAGGAGCATGAGGCAAAGATCATTGTAGCCGAAAATAATTTTCACGGTCGTACGACTACCATTATTTCTTTTTCAAATGATGAAGGTGCTCGGAAAAACTTTGGACCGTACACTCCAGGTTTTATCAAAATACCTTATAATGATACAGAAGCTCTTGAAAAAGCATTGCAAGAGGAAAATGTTGCAGGTTTCTTAATCGAGCCTATTCAAGGTGAGGCAGGAGTTTTCACTCCTAATGACGATTATATGAGAGTGTCTCGTGATTTGTGTAAAAAGCATAATGCGTTATTCATTGCAGATGAGATCCAAACTGGTATCGCAAGAACTGGCGGATTACTTGCTGTTTGCGGTAATTGTACTTGTGACGCACACTGTGAAAGACAAGAAGCTACTTATGCGCGTCCTGATATGCTTATTTTAGGAAAGGCTCTTTCTGGTGGTGCATACCCAGTGAGTGCGGTTCTTGCAGATAATGAAGTAATGAATGTCATTAAACCAGGTCAACATGGCTCTACCTTTGGTGGTAATCCTGTTGCTGCAGCTGTAGCAATGGCTGCTCTTGAAGTAGTTAAGGATGAAAAGTTAATTCAAAATGCTCGTTCTTTAGGAAACTATTTTAGATCTGAGATTCAAAAATATATTGAGACTACTGATACGGTAAGCCTTGTTAGAGGTAAAGGGTTATTGAACGCTATAGTTATAAATGATTCTGAGGACAGTGATACGGCGTGGAATATTTGTTTAAGATTACGAGATAATGGATTGCTTGCAAAACCTACACATGGAAATATCATTAGATTTGCTCCACCACTTGTAATGAACAAAGAACAATTAGATGATTGTATTTCTATTATCATAAATACTTTAAAAGAATTTGAATAAGATGGAGCAGCAAAATCAACCTCAATATACACAGCAATTTAATTCAGGAAATAATCCTAATAATTATAATCCGCCGCCTAAAACATGGCTGGCAGAATCGATAATTGTTACGATTTTATGTTGTCAGATCTTTGGAATTATTGCGATAATTTATAGTTCTCAGGTAGAGAGTAAACATAGAGTAGGTGATTTTCAAGGAGCTATAAAAGCTAGTAACACTGCAAAGAATTGGGTGATTGCGGCAGCCGTAACTGGCTTTGCCCTAGTTATAATTTTCATGTTCACAGGTGTTCTTGCTGCTATTGCAGATGGTGGATTTTAATGATTAAGATCTATTATAAAATTATTCTTATTTGCGGTGCTCTGATAGTAATGGGTACCGCAATTTTTGTGTTTAAAAATTATAACCCAGAAGAATCTGCTTTTTTTCCCAAATGTCCGAGTAAGTACGTAACTGGATATGATTGTCCAGGTTGTGGATCTCAAAGAGCTGTTCATGCTGCCTTAAATGGAAATTTAGAAAAGGCTTTTGATTATAATTCTTTATTCTTCTTCTTATTGCCCTATGGTTTATTAGTAGGAGTTTTTGAATGGATTCCTTCTTTAAGAGATACTAGTTTTAGAAGAATTATAATTAATAGATATGTGGTTCTAGGAGTTTTTGCTTTTATTGTGATTTTTACCGTTTGGCGCAATGTCTAGATCTAAAATCATATCTAAATTACTTTTAAGTAGTGTTATCAATACAAAAAAATAGTAATTCACATGTTGATATAATAGTAATAATAATAAAACAGATAGCTTTAGGCCTTTGAACAAGCTTTGTCGCGCAATTCTATGTACATTTCAAGTTGTTCAGAAGTTACGCTAGGATTGTCTTGCATACCTTCTACCATTTTGGTCCAAAATTCACAGGCAAATTCTGGCGAATTGTAAACCATATAGATAATGTAAATAATAAATAGTCCTAATAACAATGATATAGCTAATGCTATAATAGCAACAACTTTTGCACTTTTCATAGCATTGATATTAACATATAGGTCTGTGTTGTTTTTTCCCTTTTTAAGTTCAGAATTAGCGACCAAAAGACCTATTAAAGATGGGATCCATCCTATTCCAAAGCAGCAACATATAAATCCTATTATGGAAAGTATGTAGACTAAAGTGGTATTTAATTTTTGCATGACTTTATATGAATTGTTAAAAAAAATAAGGAAAAGCACGTGCTTTTCCTTATTGAATAGTAAATAAATATTACCTACAACCAGCTTCTTCCATAGCTTCTAACATAGGAGCTAGTTGTTCTTCTGACGCTCCATTTTCAAGAGACCATGTGTACATCCATTCGTTAAAAGCACATTCATTAAGAGCTGCATATATAACAAGAGCTAGTCCAATGAATGAAATAAATAATGCTACAATAGAAACTGTTCTCGCAGTTTTCATTGCTGGTCCATTTACAAACTGTTCTGGATTTGCATTGTATTTTTTAAGTTCTTTACTCGCTATAACTATAGCAATAATGGCAGCAACTGTACCTAGGCCATAAACCCAGCAACACATAATACCAACAATCGATAGAATATAGACTAGAGTAGTGTTTAATTTTTGCATAATAGAGTTGATTTAGTTTAAAAGGTTAGTTGTAATTTTAGAAACAATGTTACAATTTTTTTAGTGAATAGCCATTTTAATCAAATAGCTGCTAAGAATTGTTCCAATGGTTATCATAGTGGCCCAAAGTTTAATTTGCTCACCATTTTTGATGTCTTTGAACCAGTCAAATATTAGGAAAAAGAAAAGAAATAATCCCGGATACAGTCCTGGATACATTAAAAAAGAGTCTATAAATTTACCATCTAGTAAAAAAGAAATGGACCGTTGGATTCCGCATCCAGGACAGTCCATTCCAGTTAATTGTTTACTCATACACGGCAACATCCAGCTATCCTCTATGAGTAATAATGTCATATTAATTAGAGATATTAACTTTTACAGATTTTTCATTTCCACTAAAAGTAGTGATTTTTACAATATAAATAGCGTTAGAAAGAGTTGCTGTATCAAAACTATAACTATCTTTTGTTGATTCTGGTTTAGTTGAAAAGATCTGTCTTCCGGAAAGATCATATAAAGAAATAATTGCAACATCTTGTAAATCTGGATTGAGTACGGTTAATTCTTTATTTCTATTATTTTGAACCACGTCAAAATTAGTTGGTTCAAAAGAATCGTTACTCAATGTTCCAGAAGTATCCTTAAAAGTTATTTCAAATCGGTCTTTATAATGTCCTGGTGCTATAAGTAGTGTTTTGTTTCCTGACTTTATATCGTGATAGGTGCCTGTTTCAATATCATGAAGATAAACATTTGCAGGGTCAAAGTTGATCATGGAAGCAATTTCAAACTCAACATCTATTGGTGAGGTAAAAGTAGTTGCTACTTGAACTCCTAATGGGATGGTCATATTCTCGTCAAAAGCTTGCGAAGACAAACCGTATTCTCCATTTGCACCAATTTTAATGTAAGCATCTGTTGGTACTCTTCCAGAAACTGGTGATTCCCATGCGTAATCATATTCTTGGGTTGTATTGTTGCTAAAGATCAATTTTAAAGGTCTTGCATACAGTCCACCAGGTACAACATTGATAGTCATTTTAGGGATTTGTCTAGTGACTGCACTTCCTGAACCTGAAGGGTTAACTGCTGATTTAAAGATAGAACTTGTCGTGTTTTCTCTTTGAAAAACTCGCATAGAGTTGTTGAATGTAGCATAGTCTCCTGCTACTACTGGTGACGGTGTTCCTGTGCTAAGATTAGGTGTCGCTTCTTGATAAAAAGAAGATGACGTTAATGGAACAGTCGTATTTGTTCTGGAAATAAAGAATCCTTGTCCTATCGCTGCATATCTTCGTTTGCCATCGATGTCATTTGCACCAAAAGAGGTTTGATCTCCAGGAGGTCCAGTTGCTGTGCCACCGCCAGCAAGTTGTGCAGAGCTTGTTATAATGTTTCCATCATTATCTGTTCTTCTAAAAATAGGTTCTAAATACGTTCCGTTATTATCATAAACACCAGCTGTTTGACTAAAACCTAGAGGCACGTAACGTGCATAACCTCCTAGATATGAAACTAAATTATGGTCTGTTTCCACTTGAGATTCCCAAAACTCTACCCACGGATCTATTCTACGTGTTCCCGTTGTAGGTGAGTTTACTTCTAGAAATCTTTTTAAGTCTAATGCACTAGGATAAGGATTACCTGCAAGAGTTCCATTATCATCACCTACTCCTACTTGTATAGTTCCATTATTAGCTCTTCCTCTAAAATCATAACGTTGACCACCGTTGTAATTAAGTGATCCACCAGAGATTTCTCTTACACCTTTCATTGTAAAACCATAACCTGTTCTAGCAACATCTGTTGTGCTATTAAACCGTGACCAGCCAGAATAGGCGTTTCCAGAGATAATGTTTCCTCCACTATCGAAAGTGTACAGCCATCTTCCTGCTATTCGCAAAGCACTACCGCCTATATTAGCATCATCAGAGATGCCATTATTTTCGTTTACAGGCAACATAACTACGTTACCATTTGTTGTAGTTAAATCTGTTGAAGTAGGTGGAGTAGGTAAACTTAAGTCTACCGTTGGATAGCTGATTTGTGTGTTTTTGAAACCTACGTTACCATTTGTTCCAGTAGATGCGTCGCTTACTGGTGCAGACCAGTAATTATAAGTGAATTCGTTAGATGTTCCTTCTTGAAATAATGAGATAAATCCAGCCCCAGTATTTTGCACATTGTCATCTTGCATTAATTGAGCTTCTTCTCTAAGGAAAACTTTAGAGTCCGCGGCTTGTAAATTAATCTCTTGCTTTACAAAAATATCCGTTCCTTTAGAATAAATAAAGTTATCTCCTATTACATTAAGTTGTGCCATTGCCATTTGACAGGCAAAAACAAATAAAAATAGATGTAAACCTTTTTTCATAATACCACATTTGGTAGCACAAAAATAGAATTTTAAGAGGCTAAAATTCAATTCTTTTATGGAAGTTATCTACTTTGCACATATAATTAGATTAAATATACAAAATGTCGATAAAGAACAATAGTAAGCAACTTTTAAACGGATTTTTAATATTTATAGGTGCCATTTTCTTATTGTATTCATTGATATTTGATGATACTAATGTCTATTTTAAGGTTTTAGGTCTTATAATGATTATGTTTGGCGCCTATAGAGCAAGTAATCATTGGGTTGCGCATAAAGATGACCACCTTTCTGAGGAAGAAGAATAAGTTATGTCTCAGTTTAAAAAAGGAGATCGAGTACTGGTGCTAGACGATGAATTTGGTGGTGTGGTAGCTTTCGCGAAAGCGGAACAAATAACCATCATTTCTGACGACGGTATAGAAATTACATACAATTCTAGCGAGTTAATATTAGACGAATCTTTCAATGTTTCTCGTGTGGTTATCAAAGAAGAGCCTAAAATTAAGAAATCTAAAACACGTCAAGTTTCTAGAAAAAAAGCAGCGTTTATTCCTGCAATTGAAATCGATTTACATATTCACCGGTTAGTCAAATCTGAGAGTGGTATGGATGCTTACGATAAACTCAATATTCAATTAGATACGGCTAGATATAAAATTGAATGGGCCATTGAAAATAGAGTTCCAAAATTGGTTTTCATTCATGGAGTAGGGCAAGGTGTGCTCAAAGAAGAATTGAAATTTCTCTTTCAACGCTATGAGCAATTAAAGTTTTATGATGCCGATTATCAGAAATATGGAAGAGGTGCTACTGAAATATACATTCATCAGAATTATTAAATATAGGTGTACAAGTTAACCTTTGTGCACTTAGAATATAATCACCAAAATTATAGGTTTCAAAAGCAATTTCTTCTGATCCATTAGTTAACAATAGATTATTTATGGTTATAGAAACCTGTAAAGTTCTTTGAATCTCGTGTTCTATATACGTTTCAATAGGTGGGACAACAGCAGTATGACTAGGATTGTTTACCAAATAATTAGGTAGTATAGTTGAGATATCTATCGTGTCGTCGAGTGGATTGAAGTTTCCATTAACATCTTCGTTTATTGTTAAAACCCCATCGCCGTCATCATCGTTATCAAGGTAATCAAGAAAATCATCTCCATCGGTATTGGTGGTTAAACTAGGTCCTACAATCACTCCTTGACTACTTAAGGTTCTTCCTTCTTCCTTTGTGGGCACGTTATCTCCATCATCATCACTGTCTAAGTAATCGGGAATACCATCTAGATCTGTATCTCGATGATTTGTCGCATCTCTATCGATCACACCATCTACAAATATGGCTCCTTCTTCACTTGAAGGTACTCCATCTCCATCATCATCTGTTCGTATAACAGTATTTATTCTAATTTCTCCTCCAGTAGCTTCAAATACTTCGATGACTCTTGGAGAGCTAGAAGGAATATCGTTACAGTAGTAATCGTTGCCTGGTGCTGCGTCCAGTTTACGGTACTCAAAAGAATTAAAACTAGTTGAACTTATTACAAGACTTCCGTGCTCTGCTATTTCATTTAAAATATCATCAGAAGTCCTAATTTGAAGAGCTAGTGTTTCAAAATTATCGTCTTCATTTTTGTAAAATACATAATCATTTTGTTGTCCAATGATTGGTGTGGTAGGACATAGTTCTACCGCCGCATCTTCAAAATCAAAATCGTTCGTGATAATATCGCCATCATCACAGCCTATAAAAACTATAGGGAAAATAAGGTAAAGTAGTTTTTTCATAATAACAAAAGTAGGCAATCATATTAAAGCGTTAAAGTGTAATTTTTATTGTAAATCATTTATTTTTGTAACATGAGACAAGTTTATTTAGATAGCGCCGCAACTACACAAATGAGACCAGAAGTTATTGATAAAATGACCGAGGTAATGAAAGAAGTGCATGGTAACCCTAGTTCTACTCATAGTTATGGTCGCAGTGCAAAATCTTTGATAGAAAATGCTCGTAAAAATATCGCAGCACAATTAAATGTTACCGCTGCCGAGATTATTTTCACTTCTGGTGGTACAGAAGCAGATAATTTAGCCATTCATAGTTGTGTTCGTGATCTAGGCGTAGAACGTATCATCACAACATCCATAGAACATCATGCTGTCATTTACATCGTTGATTACTGTGCAGAAAAATACGGTACTGAGGTTGCTCATGTAAAATTGAGAGATTGCGGTACGCCTAATTATATCGATTTAGAACAATTACTTTCTACCAGTGATAAAAAAACTCTTGTTTCTTTAATGCACATCAATAATGAGATAGGTAATAAATTAGACATAGATCGAGTAGGAGAATTGTGTAAAAAATACGGCGCTTTATTTCATAGCGATTGTGTGCAATCTATAGGTCATTATGAAATGGATTTGCAAAAATTACCTGTAGACTTTACTGCAGTATCTGCACATAAATTTCATGGACCTAAAGGCGTAGGTTTTGCATTCATTAGAAAAGGAACTGGATTAAAACCATTGATATTAGGTGGTTCTCAAGAGAGAGGAATAAGAGCCGGAACAGAAAGTGTGCACAATATTGTAGGTATGGATCTAGCTTTAAAAATGGCTTATGAGAATCTTATAGAAGATCGTGCCTATGTTCTTGATTTAAAGAATTATTTTAAAGATCAGCTTGAGGAACATGTACCAGGTGTGAAGTTTAATGGGAATTGCAGTGATCACGATAATAGTACGTATACTTTATTAAACGTGTGTTTACCATGTCCAGCAGATAAAGCTGCGATGCTTTTATTTACCATGGATTTAAAAGGAATTGCTTGCTCTAGAGGTAGTGCCTGTCAGAGCGGTTCTCAAAAAGGCTCTCATGTTTTAACTAGTGTTCTTACAGAAGAAGACTTAAATAAACCAAGTTTGCGTTTTAGCTTCTCTATTTATAACACAAAAGAAGAGTTGAATTACGTGGTTGGTGTGTTGAAGGAATATATGCAGAGTATAAATTAATAAAAATTACTTGTTATTCTAGAGCAGCGCTTAATTTTATTGAAATATTGTTAATCTAATTTTTGATCAATTCTGATAAACCAGATTGGACACCTTCAAAATACCGCTCGTTTTTAAACTGAGGTATTATGGTTTGATCAATAATTTCTTTACAAATTTTGTCTGTCAGTTTTTTCTCTGTTCCATATCCGGTGGAAATGCGTACTTCTCTTAATGACGAACTTATTAGTATTAATAGTCCGTTGTCTTTATCAGCTTTTCCAATTCCCCATTCATTCGCTAAATCCATACTGTAAGAAGCCATGTCAAGGTAAGTCTCAATTGAATTTACGGTAACGATAGCAAGCTCTCTTTCACTCTCCTTTTCATAGTTTTTTAGAGTTTTTTCAAGCTCAAGACGTTGCTCTAGACTAAAAATTTGCTCGAAATCAGAAACGAAACCTAAAGGTGACGGAAAGCGATTTGTAATTTCTGTTGTGTTTGCTGTTGTGACAATTTCTTTTGAATGATTACTATTTGATTTACAAGAAATCACAAAGCAAGATGATAGTAATAGATATAATAGAAAATGTCTCATCTGATTCTGCATGTTGTAGTTTAATTTTACATTAAAAATCATCTACAACTTAGCAATCAACCTCAAATTAAATACACGCGGCGTTAACCTCACTGGCACTGCAAATTGTGCGCTAGAAGCGACATCTCTTACCCATAGGTTAGATATTTGATTTTGACGATCAAAAATATTGAAGATTTGTGCTCCTATGGAAAGCTCTTCAAAATCTGCCAACCAGCTACCTTCCTTTGCTTTTTTCTTATCATCTACTAATACAAATTGCACACCTAGGTCAGATCTAAAATAATCATTTAATCTAAACTGAAAATCATAAGGATCTGCAAAACTAGGTGATCCACCAGGAAGTCCAGAGCTGTAAACCATGTTGATGTAAGCCTTCAAATTAGGTATGTTAGGGACGTAATCTTGAAACAGAAAAGCTACTTTCAATCGTTGGTCTGTAGGTCTGGCAATAAAGCCACGACCATCTAGGTTTTCCTCTGTTTTGAGATATCCTAAAGATATCCAGCTCTCTGTTCCTTTCACAAACTCTCCAGCAAGACGCGCCTCAAATCCATATGCATAAGCGGTTGCATTGTTATTTGCTCGATAACGTATTCTTACATTTTCAAGCGTGTAAGTATTCACATCAGTAAGATCCTTGTAATAAGCTTCAGTGGTTAATTTGAAGGGTCTTTTTCTCCCATCATTTGTATTCCAGTTAAAACTCCAATCGTTACCCAAGACAAAATGAACAGATTTTTGTGCTTTTACATTAGGGATTACCATTCCCTGTTGATCTCTCAATTCTCGATAAACCGGTGGTTGATAATACAAGCCTGTGGAAAATCTAAAAAGCATGTTGGTGTTGTTCCAGTCAGGTTTCATGGCTACCTGTCCACGTGGTGAAAAGACCGTTTGCGTTGTGCTCTCAATTCCAGCACCGCTTACATTCCAGGTATGTGAACGGACACCTGCGTTCCAATACACTTCATGATCGCCTAGGTAACCGCGACTACTGTATTGAGCAAAAGCTTGCAATCTTGTGACTTGTACATCATTGTCTGCACTTACAGATTCAAATGACTCAAGCGGAGCGGTATAAGAAAAATAAGGTTGATCATTTGCAGGAACAGATGGCGGTCTTACATTAAAACCAGCGCTGTCTATAACGGTGTATTCTCTCAAGCGATCTCTTATGTCTTCAGAATTGAATTTCACACCCCAATCCAGCTGGTCGTTTTCTTTTTTATCACTATTAACTTCTAAAGTTCCCTTATGTTCCAGGCTTACAATTAATGCGTCCAGATCATTACGTCCATGATCAAGTTCACTTCCTATAGCACGTGTAAAATCTACTTCACCTAGGTCATCACCACCTATATTTGTGTTGGGTCTACCTATTCTATAGCGGCCTAAAATATCAAAATGCTCTTGTTCTTTGGTGTGGTAAATACTTGAAAAGAACCTTAAGTTCAAATGCTCATTCACGTCATAGCTTGCTTTTACAGCCCCAAAATAAGTTTCATATTGATCATCTTCTCCACCGTCGTAATCAATAACTAGGGCTTGCGCGTCATTTACGGTTCCAAAGTTAGTCTGTGACCTTAGGGGTTCAAATTCATAGCTGTTGATAGCTATATTTCCTAAAAAGCTTAATTCAAATTTTGAGCTGACTTGATAGGTTAAATAGGTCTGGGCATCTATAAAAACTGGTCTCGTAATAGCCTCTGTTTCTCTAGAATTTACAAATAGACTATTGTTTCTATATCGCACGCCTAAAATTCCTGTTGCCGCTTTCGCGAAAGCGGTACCTTCTACAAATGCGTTAACACCTAAAAAGCTTGCGTCTACTCCTGCGCCAAATTCTGTAGGACGACGGTAATCGATATCTAAAACAGAACTTAATTTATCTCCATATTTAGATTGAAAACCACCAGCGCTAAAATCCACACTACGAGTTAAATCAGAATTCACAATACTCAAACCTTCTTGTTGTCCACTGCGTATAAGAAAAGGCCGGTAAACCTCTATCTCATTAATATAGACTAGATTTTCGTCAAAATTACCACCACGTACAGCATATTGAGTGCTCAACTCATTATTTGAAGAAACGCCGGGAAGTGATTTTAGTAGATTCTCCACACCAGGTTGTACACCTGGAATAGCTCTTACTACTGTTGGGTCTATATTAGTTACTCCTGCAAACTCTTTAGTTCTAGTGTTATCTATAGTAACCGTTCCCATTTGCTCAATATCTGTCTTTAGAACAGGATTAAACTCAAATGGTGCTTTTCCATCCAGTTCAAAATCTTGAGTAGCAGATTTAAATGAAATAGAACTAAAAACTATAGTGATTTTCTGATTTGCTGGTACAATTAACCTGTAAAAACCAGTTTCATCACTTGCGGTTCCTGTTGTTGTACCTACGATTTTTACGCTCACATTTGCGATAGGTTCATTATTTTCATCAAGAATAATTCCTTGAATGGTTGCTTTTTGAGCATAAATTAAACTTGTTGCAAAAAGTGCGAATACTAGTAAAAAATTCTTCAAATTGTCGGTTTAGCTTTTACGAAAAAATGTAGCTTCAAATGTAGTGCTATTTCCCACATTATCGGTCACGATCACTTTCAGCTCATTTTCTGTATCTGTAACGATTCCATCGTCAAAATCGTGTGTGAGTATCCCAGTTTTATAATCGTATTCTAGTAAAATGAATTTCCCATTCACGGTTGCGCGGTAGCCATCTATACCAGTGTCTTTATCGGCCACTTTTAATTTTATAGTTTTATTTTTAGTAATCCACTGTTTGTTCTTAAAATTAAGCGGCTTAATAGTAGGAGGTAAGTCATCTTTGCTAATAGCATAAGTTCCCAAAGTTCGAGTTGCGGCACTTAAAATGTTTCCCTTTCTTCTAGTATTGACATGATAAACGGCGCCCCAGGAAGTTACTCGTCCTATGTAATATTGTTTTAGGTTGTCATCTTTCTTTGCGCTAGCATCATAACTGATGATCATATTTTTATGTAGAGGTATGATATCCTTATGTACCTTTAAGGTGTCTGCACTTTGCTCGATATCGAGAAACGCACTTTGATATAATGCGCCTTTAGGAATCATTAATGAGTATGGACCGCTTTGCTTATTATAAGTCATGTTGTGATCCACAAATGTTAAATGATTGTCTTTTGGAAACGGAATTGAATCTGGTGCTTCTTCATTTGTAATACTCAAATTAATTTCTACATCATTTTGCTTATAGTCTTCGATAACAATGCGATAGGCGTGTGTTGTCCCAGCTTCATATAATTGTAAAACACCTTTATTTATATGATCTTCATAAAGGCTTAAAGGGCTGTCATTCGGAATATATAATCTAGAAATACGACTTTTGGTATTTTTAAAGTGTTCATAATCTATCATTTGATTGATATGTCTGGACTCATCAAATGCATATCGATCAAAGGTCATTTCAAAGTTTTTAGTTCCGTTAAAGAAAGTTTCCATATGAAAAGTTCCATTTTGGTTAGGACCACCGTTTTGTTGATCGCTAGTATTCACACCTATTCCTATATCTCCATAGGCGCTAAACGGTGCTACTTTAAACTTTCCACCCTTTAGAGGAATCAACCTTAAAAGTTTTGCTTCATTCTTTCCATCAATGGTGGACGTCTCATTTAAAGGATATGCTTTTATTTGTTTAACCAGTGGTCTTTTAGTGTCTGGTATTTCAATCCCCATCATCATTGGGTTGATAGGTCTTGCAGCGCTGTCTCTTATTTCAAAATGTAAATGCGGTCCACCGCTACCACCAGAATTACCGCTGTAAGCAACCACTTCACTTTGATCAACTCTCAAATCTAGATCACTAGGAAACAGTTGTATGGCATAACTTTCTTTTTCATATTGTTTTTTCTTCAAATAACTTTCTATGCGAGGTGAGAATTTTTTCAAATGCGCATAAACAGTCGTATAACCGTTAGGATGTGTAATGTAAAGAGCTTTTCCATATCCGTAGCGCTCAATTTTTATACGGCTTACATAACCAGAAGCCGCCGCATGGACTGTAGCGCCTGTACGCTGATTGGTTTTGATATCTAGACCGCTATGAAAATGATTAGATCTTAATTCGCCAAAAGTGCCGCTTAATTTAAGATCTATATCCAGAGGATTTACAAAATAATCTTGAGGAAGGTTTTTAATAGTTTGGCTTACGCCAAAGCGAGACATCAATAAAAATAGTGCTAGAAAACAGAAGAAGTGTCTAATCATGAGATAAATATAAAGTGAGAAGTTTGATTAATAAAAGCTTTTCAAACTTTGTTCCATAAATATTTGATTTGTCTGCAGGTAATCTTAAATTTGTAAGTATAGCATTTAATTAGTGAGTATGCCTACATTATCTTCTCAGATTTCTGAAATTGAACTAAAGATCAAGACTTTAATATCTGAGAATAATAGATTAAAGGCTCAGATGGGTGATAAGGATCAACGCATTTATGAACTTGAAAAAGCAAATAACGCGCTTATTAATTCGTTTAAGGAGAGTGAAGATAGAAATGTGGCGCTTAAAACCGCTAATGCGATGTTAGGTAGTGATGAATATAAAACAAAAACAAAGCTCAAAATAAATTCACTGATTAGGGAAATCGATCAGTGTATTGCACAATTGGCTTAAAAGTGGTGGATAAACTAAAAATTAAAATATCAGTAGCTGATAGAGTTTATCCTCTAACTATCGATCCTTCTCGTGAAGAAGGTTTGCGTAAAGCAGCAAAAAGTATAGAAGCCATGATTAAGCAGCTGGAACAAAGTTATGCGGTAAGAGATAAACAAGATCTTCTCGCGATGTGTGCTTTGCAATTTGCAGCAAAGTCTGAGCAAATAGTTATAGATGATAGTGTAGATGTGGAACAAGCAAAAGAACAATTAAAAGTTCTTAACCTGTTACTGGATAAACAGCTATCATAACGTTCTTTTAATACAAACAATTACTACCTGCACTTGTTTCATTTTTTGGTGAACTCAACACGTATTTCTTTAAAAAAGGTGAGTCGTGGTTGTAAAAGCAAGCCGGACTTAAGAACCGGATCCTTGATCAGCCAGTTAACCTTAAACTTATATTTAAGGAGTTCATACAAAACCCAAACTTGTGCAGGTTTTTTTATACCCAAAAATCAATGACCGATATAATAATTTACGCCATCGTGGCGCTGATAGTAGGCCTTGCAATAGGCTTCTTCATAGCAAAATCAATAGTAGAAAAAGGCAAAGCATCTGCTCTTATTGCTGCTGCAAAAAAAGAGGCAGACGCTATCAATAAAGAGCTAGAAGCAAAACGTAAAGAAGCTGACTCTATAATAAAGGACGCTGAAATAAAAGGAGAAAAAATCTCAAGTGAAAAACTCTTCAGAGGAAAAGAGAAATTCATGGAATTGAAATCTAAACATGAGAAGGAAATCATGTCTAGAGAACAAAAAATGAAAGATGCAGAGAAACGAACCAAGGAAAAAGAATCCACCGTTTCTAATGAACTTGCAAAGAATAAAAAATTAACTCAATCTCTAGAGAGCAAACTTAAAGATGTAGAAGGTAAACGAGAATCTGTTTACAAGCGCATGGAAGAAGTAGAGAAGCTACATGAATCTCAAGTTAAACAACTAGAGGTTATAAGTGGCATGTCTGGAGAAGATGCAAAAAAGCAACTGGTAGAGACGTTAAAGGATAAAGCAAAAACAGAGGCAATGGGAATCATACAGACGACCATTGAAGAAGCAAAGCTTACAGCGACTCAAGAGGCTAGAAAGGTCATTATAAATACGATACAACGTATAGGAACTGAAGAAGCAGTGGAAAACTGTGTGTCTGTTTTTAACCTAGAAAGTGATGATGTTAAAGGTCGTATTATAGGACGTGAAGGACGTAATATTAGAGCGATAGAAGCAGCAACTGGTGTAGAAATTATTGTTGATGATACTCCAGATGCTATTATTCTATCTTGTTTTGATAGTGTTCGTAGAGAAGTAGCACGTTTATCATTACATAAATTAGTTACTGATGGTCGTATCCATCCAGCACGTATTGAAGAAGTAGTTGCAAAAACGAGAAAACAAATCGATCAAGAAATTGCTGAGGTTGGAAAACGTACAGTAATTGATTTAGGGATTCACGGATTGCATCCAGAATTAATCAAGATGGTAGGTCGCATGAAATACCGTTCTTCTTATGGTCAGAATTTATTACAACACAGTAGAGAAGTAGCAAAACTATGTGGTACCATGGCTGCAGAACTTGGTCTCAATTCAAAATTAGCTAAAAGAGCAGGACTTCTTCATGATATAGGAAAAGTTCCTGAAGAAGATGATGAAACGCCTCACGCAATCCTAGGTATGAAGCTTGCTGAAAAGCACGGTGAAAAACCAGAGGTTTGCAACGCAATAGGAGCTCATCATGATGAAATAGAAATGACCTCATTACTTTCCCCTATTATACAGGTGTGTGATGCCATAAGTGGTGCACGTCCAGGAGCAAGGAGACAAGTACTAGATTCTTATATTCAAAGATTAAAAGACCTGGAAGATATAGCATTCGGATTCAAAGGAGTGGAGAAAGCCTATGCGATTCAAGCGGGACGTGAATTAAGAGTAATGGTAGAAAGCGAGCAAATCAATGACGACCGTGCTGCACAACTATCATTTGAAATTTCTCAAAAAATTCAGACGGATATGACTTATCCAGGTCAAGTTAAAGTAACGGTAATACGAGAAACTAGAGCGGTAAATATTGCTAAGTAATTAATTATTAAAAATTGATGCGAAAACTCGATAGCTAAATAGTTATCGAGTTTTTTTATTCTCTTTACAACACAAAATTTGTAAATCAAAAAACCTCCAGTTCAAACAAAGTGAATTGGAGTTTTTTTTAAATTATTTATACCCATTAGCTAGTATATTACTCATCATAAATGTTATCATAACCTTTTTCTGGTACCTCAAAAAATTTACCAGTTACGTAACGATAATGTTGATCCATAGCTGCTAGCTGCTTTAAATCTTCTTCATCAAAATTTACAGCAGCGGCCGCAAGATTTTCCTTGATACGTCCTTCATTTGTAGACTTAGGAATTACAGCTGTTCCACGATGTGCACTCCAGTTGATTAATACTTGTCCTGGGCTTGCATCATGCTTTGATGCTATAGATTTTATAGTCTCATTTTCCAGCATATTAGGCTCATTCTCTTGTTTCATTCCTTCACTGCGGTCACCGCTTCCTAGTGGAGAATAGCCGGTCAAATGAATACCTTTGTTAGAGCAATATTCAAAAAGTTCATTTTGTTGCAATAATGGATGTAATTCTACTTGATTCATTTCTGGAACTTCGTCCGTTTTAGAAAGCAAATCGTCTAATTTTTTAGTAGAAAAGTTAGATACACCTATGTGTTTTGTTTTTCCTGCTTTTTTAAGATCTACCATTGCCTTCCAGGTATCTTCAATAGGTGCTTCTTTAGGCGATAAATAGTCTTCTGGCTTTTCTGGGTGTTGAACATCTGGTTGAAACGCTACTGGCCAGTGTACTAAATATAGATCAAGGTAATCTAATTGTAAGTCATTTAGAGTTTTATCTAATGCAGGGGCAACATCATTTTTTAAATGCGCATTATTCCAAAGTTTTGAAGTAATCCATACATCTTCACGTTTTATTTTACCTTTTGAAAATACTTCATTAAATGCTTCTCCTATTTCTTTTTCATTCCCATAAACAGAAGCGCAATCAATATGTTTGTATCCTGACTCTAGCGCTGTAATTATGGCTTCCTTAACCTCTCCAGGTTTTGATTTCCAGGTTCCTAGGCCTATAGCGTCCATTTGATCACCGTTTCTAAATTTTAGAGTTTTCATAAATTCGTTTTTGTTTTTTATAAAGTTAGCTTTCGCGAAAGCGCATACCAAAAAACCACTTCTACTTTACCAAAACTTTAATAACTGGCAATGAGTAAGAAGCATCAATTACGAATAAAGAAGTAGATTGAAAATAAATATGCTACTTTAAGCTCTAGGATGGTGCTTATTGATAACCTTAGAAAGGTGTGCGCGATCTACATGCATATAAATTTCTGTAGTGGTGATGCTCTCGTGACCTAACATCATTTGTATAGATCTTAAGTCTGCACCATTTTCTAAAAGATGGGTGGCAAAACTGTGTCTAAATGTATGTGGACTTATGGTTTTTTGAATCCCAGCTTTGATAGCCTGTTCTTTTATAATGTGAAAAATCATTGCCCTAGTTAGTCCAGCGCCACGTCTGTTTAAAAATAAGGTGTCTGTATGATTAGGCTGAACTGGCACATGAATACGTACTTCATTTTTATACAATTCAATAATTTTGATAGTGTAGTCACCTATGGGAACAAAGCGTTGTTTATCGCCTTTACCAGTTACTTTAAGAAAGCCTTCATTGAAGAATAAATCGCTTATTTTGAGAGTGATCAACTCGCTTACTCTCAAGCCACAGGCATACAAAGTTTCTAACATAGCACGATTGCGCTCTCCTTCTGGAGTAGATCGATCTATGCTATTTATAAGCGAGTCGATTTCTTTGGTACTTAAAGTATCTGGAAGTTTACGGCCTATTTTAGGAGCTTCAATAAGTGTCATGGGTTGATCTTCTCTATAGCGTTCTAAAATAAGATACTCAAAGAAGGCTTTTAAACTACTTATAGCTCTAGCCTGTGATCTAGGTTGTACGGTTTTTGCCAGTTCATAAACGTACCTGCGCAAGGTATCTTGTGAAATAGATACCGGTGCATCTTTCATCTCATTTTGCTCTAGCCATAAAACCAGTTTATTTAAATCTCTCCTATAGGCTTTTATAGTGTTGAGAGATAAACCTCGTTCTAGTTGTAAGTAGATACTGAAGTCTTTAAGAGTTGGTTTCCAGTTCATGTTTCAAAGGTAGTAGCTTTTTGCCTTGTTAGAAAGTTAATGAAAGGCTTATCATACGCATTTCAATTACGTTATTATCGTTCATAATACAAATATCTTCATCGCTTATTAAGAGGTTGATTATAATGAATGATTATAAAATACGAATATATACTGGAAGATATTTTTTGATAAAAATAGAGGTCTTTATGCTAAATGTAGCCTGGCTTATTTTTATACCCATTAATGGGTATTTTTTATGGTATATATTCATTTTCACATTTTATTAACGTTTAGTATCGGTTAACTTAATAGCTTTGAGTAACTAACAACTAAATTAAATATCATGAAAAAATTATTACTAGCAGCTGCTTTTGCAGTAGCAACGATTGGGATTAGTAGTGCACAAGATGGTAATTTCGGAGTAGGTCTGAGAGCAGCTGTGCCAATTAGTGATGCAGGAGATTTATCTTCATTTGGTGTTGGACTAGAGGCTATGTATTTACATCCAGTTTCAGATGAATTTATGGTCGGTGGTTCAATAGGTTACACCACTTATTTTACTGATGACATCGAGTTTTTAGGTCAATCGGTAGAAGTTGATGATGTTGCTTTTTTACCTATCGCTCTTAAGGCTATATACAGTTTTGGCGATTCAGGATTCGGTGTTGGAGCTGACGTGGGTTATGCTGTAGGAGTAAATGAAGATAATGACGGTGGTATAATGTACGAACCTAAGGTTGTATTTAATACGGAAATGTTATTATTTTCTGTCGGTTATCAAGGTATTTCTAATGATGGTGATTCTTGGGATTCAATTCAAATAGGTGCAGCTTATAAGTTTTAATTCATTTCCATATTTTTTCAAAAGCCGATTCAATTGAATCGGCTTTTTTTATTTTTCGCTTTCGCAAAAGCGGAATTACCAATATCTTCACATCATGAAAATACTTATACTTAATGGTCCTAATTTGAACTTGCTAGGAAAACGTGAACCAGAAATTTATGGTTCACAAACTTTTGAAGAATATTTTACAGAACTACAATTTAAGTTCACAGATATAGAGTTGGGTTACTTTCAGTCTAATATAGAAGGTGAGATCATCAACAAACTTCATGCCGTCCAAGAAGAAGGTTTTGATGCTATCGTTTTAAATGCTGGGGCATACACACATACCTCAATAGGTATAGGTGATGCAGTTGCTGGTATTGCCACACCAGTGGTTGAAGTGCATATTTCTAATGTGATGGATCGTGAAGATTTTAGACACGTATCCTATATCTCAAAACACGCAGCTGGAGTTATAAGTGGATTTGGATTAAAAGGCTATGATCTTGCTGTGGAAAGTTTTAAATAATTCAGATAATCTAATTTCCTTATTAAACCTTTATTATTGTCATCGCTTACTTCTTGTGTAAACGATAGATTTTCAATAAAATAAGTAGTACATCTATCATTTATATTATTATATCGCTAATGATAGGTAGATGTGTTAATTTTTGCAACATTTCCAAATATTAGGTGGATTCTCTAAATAAGAATACAGTAGAAACAAAAAATGCCTGCCAGATCAAATCTAGCAGGCATTTTATTTAAACACTATAAATTATAATCCAGGATAACTACCTGTGATAATTTCTATACCATCTATTATATATCCTACGATAAAGAATCCAGCTGTTAAGATAAACAATACATTCCAATACCATGGACTCTTTAAAAACCAGCGGTGACCTGCAAATCCTCCTAAGAAAAACCATAATAATATCGCAACTGTTTGATCTTCTGACCAGGCAACCGCAGCAGGAGAAGTTAAAGAAGCTGTCGATTCTTCCATAGTAGTACCATCTTCTAATGTTACTACTTGAGTAGTTACTTGCCTTTCTACTGGAAATGAGGCAAAAGCAAAACTACTTACCATCATAAAAACGCTCATAAGAGCAAGAGTTAATTTTGTTTTCATATGAACTTATTTAGTTAGTTATATTTACCCAAATATATATCAAAATATGAAATGTAGACTCTTGTTGTTGTTCCTATTGTTTTCTGCAAGCCATCTTTATGGACAGACGTATGAATATTTGGGCTTACTAAAGTTACCTGATAGTTCTTTGATTCCATTTAGACTTGATTTTAAGGAAATGGAAGGTAAGGTTTCTGGATATTCTTACACAGATCTTAACGGTGAGCATGAAACTAAATCAAAAGTGGTAGGTCAATACGATAGTAAAGAAGATCTTCTAGAGTTTAGAGAAGTAGAACTGGTGTATACAAAGTCTGATATGATGGAAACTACTTTTTGTAACGTTTACTTCACCGGGAAAATGAGAAGATTGAATGGAAAATCTAAAATAGAGGGAACATTTAAAGGATTTTACGATGATTTTACCAGTTGTGTCAACGGCGAACTAGTTATGACAGCTGCAAAGAAAATTCAAAAACGCACGGATAAGTTTCAAAGACGAGTCAACCGTATGGATCGTATTGCAGATAGTATAAAGGAAAAAATAAACATGGATAAAATGTTTAACCGGTACTCAAAAAACGATCTTAAAGGTGGTGAACAACTTAATATATTGTGGGAAGATAAATATTTAAAACTTGTGATATGGGACGATGGTGAAGTAGATGGAGACCAGATAGATCTGGTGATCAATGGTAATAAGATTTTGAGTGCTTACAGTCCGGTAAGTAAAAAGAAAGAAATGATTCTTACTTTGAAAGATTCTGTTAACACCGTTTCACTTAAAGCAATCAACCTAGGGACTAAACCTCCCAACACTGCAAAAATTCAACTGGTGGACAAAAACGGCGAGGTCATTGATCTAGCATCTAATCTAAAGCTAAACGAAGAAGTCACTTTTGTGTTTTATAAAGAAAAACCCAAAGTTAAGAAATCATAACAAGCGTTAATAGAGGTAGTTAATAAAGTTGATTGAGGTTTATTTGTTTTAACTAACCGATAAATCAAATTATGAAAACTAAATTTACTTTTTGTATTCTGTGCCTTATTTTAATTTCGCAAATTTCAAAGGCTCAAGAAAACACACCTAATTCTATCAATCATCTTTTTGAATTTGAGCAACCAGTAAATCGATGGAGTACAGGTTTGACTTTTCAAGCTCTCACCGGTTTTAGAGAGATTAAATCTGGAGGAAGAAATTATGATTCTTTTAATGAAGGATGTATCGGTCTAGGTGTAGGATTCTATGCAGATTATAAAATTAACAAAGTTTGGAAATTAAGAGCTGAGGCTGGAATCAATGCCTATTTAGGATTTGATCCCTATTTAAACATACAATCAGAATTTCAATTTACTAACCGTTGGAGCTTCTACACTGGAGCAGGAACTTATTTTAATACTGGCGCAGATCATCTGGTTCAAAGAGATGAAAATGGAACAGCTATTTTAAATCCATATGTACAATTGGGCTTACGTTATAAAATGAGTAAAAATTGGACAGTAGATTTGAGGTATCAGCAAGATTTATATGCTAGAAAACGAGCTACTAACTTTAATAACTTTAACAAAGATGGTCCACTAGCCACTTTTAGTTTGGGGTTTAATTATAGGTTTTAAGGTATTATATCCTTTTTTTGAAATACAATACCATGCTTAAAATAAACTAGCCATTATGAAAAATAAATTAATCTTCGCTTTATTATTTCTTTGTGCCATTAACTTTTTAAAGGCTCAAGAAGATTTGCCAAGCAATAAAAATACCCAACTAGATTTTGAAAATTCTGAGACCAAATGGAGTTTTGGACTTATTGCAAATGGATCTGTAAGTTTTTCAAAACGAGAATTTGAATTAAATAATTTTGAAGATAGAGACACAGAATTAGGATATGGTCTAGGTGCATTTGCAGATTATAGAATCAATCAACAATTGGGTTTGAGATCAGAAATTGGTGCAAACGCTACTGGCTTTCTAAGACCTTACCTAAATCTTCAAGCAGAACATTTCATAGGCAATAACTGGAGTTTATATGCAGGGGCGGGAATTTACTATAATCCAGATACGACAAGTGTCTTTAAAAGAGATAGTGATGGAGAGTTAGGAGTAAACCCTTTTTTATTGATAGGAACACGTTATAGAATTAATCAAAAGTGGGCTATGGATTTAAGATACCAACATGATGTATTACCTCGTGCAGAAGGAACAGGCAACATAGGAGATTTTACTTTAGGAGGCAATAGAACTGTAAGTTTAGGAATTAATTATAGGTTTTAGAACTGTGTGAAAACTTTAAAAGTACTAACATCGTAGCCCTTTGTCCTAGCGGATATTTCCCCAAAGGGGAAACCCTCAAAATAAAAATCCCCTTGAAACTTTGTTTCAAAGGGATTTTTTAAGATTAAAGTTGAACGCTAGTTAGTTGCACTATTCAAGTAGCAATAAGCAAACCAGATATTCACTTTTCAAATTCAAATTCAAGTCCGATTTCAAATTCGAGTTCGAGTTCAAGTTCTAAAGGTGTATCACCTCACCATAAGCATCTGCAACAGCTTCCATCACCGCTTCACTCATTGTAGGGTGTGGATGTACTGCTTTTAGTACCTCATGACCTGTTGTTTCTAGTTTACGACCTAAGACAGCTTCAGCAATCATGTCGGTAACACCTGCACCTATCATGTGACATCCTAGCCACTCACCATACTTAGCGTCAAAAATTACTTTTACAAAACCATCTTTTGCACCACTAGCACTTGCTTTACCACTTGCGCTGAATGGGAATTTACCAACTTTCAACTCGTATCCAGCTTCCTTAGCTTGAGCTTCTGTCATTCCTACACTTGCAATTTCTGGAGTAGAGTAAGTACAACCTGGTATGTTTCCATAATCAAGTGGTTCCACATGCATGTCAGCTATTTTCTCAACACATAAAATACCTTCGGCACTTGCAACATGTGCTAGTGCTGGACCAGCAGTAATATCACCTATTGCATAGTATCCAGGTAAGTTCGTTTGATACCATTGGTTCACTAAAACTTTACCACGATCAGTAGAAATTCCTACTTCTTCTAGTCCAATATTAGAAAGATTGGTCTCAATTCCTACAGCGCTTAAAACTATGTCAGCATCAAGAACTTCTTCTCCTTTTTTAGTTTTCACGTTTACTTTAACACCATCGCCAGAAGTATCAACGCTCGTCACCTCACTAGAAGTCATTACTTTAATTCCAGACTTCTTAAAGCTGCGCTCCATTTGCTTAGAAACATCAATATCTTCAACAGGTACAATACGATCTACATATTCTACTATAGTAACATCAGTTCCCATAGCGTTATAGAAATAAGCAAATTCAACACCTATTGCTCCAGACCCTACAACAACCATTTTCTTAGGCTGCTCTTTAAGCGTCATTGCTTCACGATATCCTATTACTTTTTTACCATCTTGTGGTAAATTAGGAAGAACACGAGATTTTGCTCCAGTTGCAATGATAATATGGTTTCCTTCTACAGTAGAGGTAGATCCATCTTCAGCTTTCACCTCGATTTTCTTACCTTTTTTTACTGTACCGTAACCCATGATTACGTCTATTTTATTTTTCTTTAATAAGAACTGCACACCTTTGCTCATTCCGTCTGCCACATCGCGACTACGTTTTACAACAGCATTAAAATCCTTATCTACATTATCAGCCTTAAGACCGTAATCTGCGGCATGGTTGAGGTAATTGAATACATCAGCACTTTTAATCAGCGCTTTTGTAGGTATACAACCCCAGTTTAAACATACACCACCTAGAGATTCCTTCTCTACGATGGCCGTTTTTAATCCCAGTTGAGACGCACGTATTGCCGTTACATATCCGCCAGGTCC
The DNA here is from genome assembly GCF_965657255.1 of Nonlabens sp. Classification (NCBI taxonomy): domain Bacteria; kingdom Pseudomonadati; phylum Bacteroidota; class Flavobacteriia; order Flavobacteriales; family Flavobacteriaceae; genus Nonlabens; species Nonlabens sp. Next base: position 223,693 of record NZ_CBFHNM010000002.1, on the reverse strand, counting down.
ACTACCTAAAACGATCACATCATATTTACTCATATCAGTCATTTTTTAAGAGCAACAAAAATATGGAATAAAGTCCAATGGATTGTAAATTTGCACAACCTTATTCTTATGTATAAATCCATTATTAGACCGCTGCTTTTTTCATTCGATCCAGAAGCGGTACATCACTTTTCGTTTAAGAGTATCAAATTACTGAGCAAGGTACCTGGTTTTAGTGCGCTTTCGCGAAAGCGTTACAAACAACAACATCCTGCCCTTAAAAGAGAACTCTTCGGTTTGCAGTTTGAGAATCCAGTAGGAATGGCTGCTGGATTTGATAAAGACGCCAAAGCATTTAAAGAATTCTCTAATTTAGGCTTCGGATTTATAGAGATAGGAACGCTTACACCAAAACCGCAAGATGGAAATCCCAAGCAACGACTTTTTAGATTAAAGAAAGATCTAGCGATTGTAAACCGAATGGGATTCAATAACGGTGGAGTAGATGCAGCGGTAGAACGATTAAAGAAAAACCCAAAATTAGGACAACCTAATTATGTTTTGATAGGTGGAAACATAGGGAAAAACAAGGTCACTCCTAACGATGAAGCGGTAAATGATTACATCATCTGTTTTGAAAAACTGTTTGATCATGTGGATTATTTTACAGTAAATGTAAGTTCGCCTAACACTCCAGGATTGCGCGAACTTCAAGACCGCAAACCGCTAACGCATATACTTCAAACACTTCAAGACTTAAACAATAAAAAGCCTAAAAGAAAACCTATTCTGCTTAAAATTGCCCCAGATTTGACTGATGATCAGTTGCTAGATATCATAGGAATAGTAGCAGACACTAAAATCGATGGAGTGATCGCTTCCAACACAACCATCTCTAGAGAAGGTTTGCAATCTGAAGATTCACTTATAAATCAAGCCGGCGGACTGAGCGGTGCACCGCTCACAAATCGTGCTACAGAGGTAATTTCATTTCTCCATAAAAAAAGCAACAGTGCTTTCCCTATAATCGGAGTAGGTGGTATCATGACCGCACAAGATGCTATAGATAAACTGAATGCTGGCGCAAGTCTTGTGCAGTTGTATACAGGTTTTGTATATGAAGGTCCTGCGTTGATTAAAAAAATTAATCGAGAAATAATTAGGTTAAGTCGCTAGTTTTTTTTTTTTGATAAAACTTTAAGAAATATGAAACACATTAAATTTTTATTGCCCATTTTGTTTTTATTCTTTTTATCTAGTTGTGTTAGTCTTAAACCAGAAGATTTTGACCCAGAAAGGTTTAATGGTCTTACTAAAACTCAATTAATTAATAAAAGAAATGAACAACCTTCTGAAACAAGAATAATAAATGGAGAAGAGGTTTTGATTTTTGTAACTACCACAAGAGGTGGGCTTACTACTTCGTCTGGAGCTCCTAAAAATCAAATTACAACCACTACGGCTTATTTTATTAATCATAAAGGTTTAGTTTACAAGTCTATGCCTGCAGGGGATACAGTGTGGACAGATACTAAAGAAATTCGAGGATTATGAAAAATATTAAAATTTTATCACTGTTAGTATTTCTGTGCACTATAACAAGTTGCAGTTTTTTAACTTTTCCATCTAAAATGAGAGCGTATAGTCAGGCAAAAATGGAGAATAAGTACCTTGGATTAACTAAAGCTGAATTAGTTGATTCTTTTGGAAAAGAGCCTGAAAACATTGAGTCGAAGGATGGAAATGAAGTTCATACTTTCATGATAGATGCTGAGAGGTTAAACTTAGAAACAAATGAAATAGAAGTTTATAGAACTACGCCAGTTTATTTTACTTTTAATGATCAAGGGCGAGTTTCTAAAATAGCATATAAAAATTAGCAGATTAAGTAAGTTGTTATACTTTTAGGCTGTCTACAAAAAGGCAGCCTTTTTATGTTAGAAACCTTAATCTCTTTTGCTTTTGCCACCTTACTCCTCGCACTAAGTCCAGGACCAGATAATATTTTTGTTTTAACTCAGAGTGTCGCTCGAGGTTCTAAATATGGAATAGCAATCGCCAGCGGTTTGATAACTGGCTGCATCGTTCATACTTCCATTGTTGCCTTAGGTTTTGCGGTTATTATTAGAGATAACGATTGGTTACTTTATTCCATAAAAATAGCTGGTGCCGTTTACTTACTTTATCTCGCTTATAAAATTTTCAAATCTGACGCGAGCATTGAATTTGGCGATTCAAAAGCTTCTTCTCAAAGTTTATGGAAACTCTACAAAATTGGAATCACCATGAATTTGCTCAACCCTAAAGTGACCTTGTTCTTTCTTGCCCTTTTACCACAATTTGTTATTGCTAACTCTTATCCAGATTGGATTCAGATCTATATATTAGGTGGTGTTTTTATGCTTGTTTCTTTACTTACGTTTTATACGATAGCCTTGCTTGCGGGAAATGCAGCAAGTTTTATAAAATCTTCACGATGGTTTGCTCCAGCGATGAAATGGACGCAGATTGTGGTTTTTATAGGGATTGCAGTGGCGATTTTGATTCCATAGTTTTTGTTTTTTTATTGAGGAAGCATATCCCTTTTCTTCAAAGGGAAAACAGAGCTTGTTCCGATGAAGATCGGCATGGGCGACGAGCAGCGCGAGCAACCAAAAGCGTTTCGCGGTTGATTTAAAGTTATAAAGCACAATAAGCTATTCTAAATATATATTACCATTTAAAAATATATTTTATATTTACAATTCTTAAACACAAAACATAATGGCAACTTTCACATCCTCACTTCCAGATGATCTGCTTAAAGAGCTAGCACATACTGCAAAACGACTCAAGCTTCCTAAAAATAAGCTTATTGAAAAGGCACTGTCTATCTATTTAGAACAATTAGATAAAGCTGCATACATAAAATCCTATAAGAGAGCTGGTGATGATCCTGATATGATCGCCATGGCAGAAGAAGGAATGGCAGACTATTTTACACAATTACAAGAATTAGATAATGAAACAGAATGATGTTTATGAGGCTTTTCTAGATCCAATTATTGGCAGCGAACAAGGTGGAAGAAGACCAGTAGTCATTGTATCTGGGAATGTTATTAATGATCAAGCTGCTAATATTTTGATTTGTCCATTAACCAGTAGTTTAAAATATTACCGAGGCAATCCTATAATAAAACCAACTTCTAATAATGGTTTAACTAAGGAATCAGAAGTTATGGTTTTTCAAATACGTAGTGTTTCTAAACAACGGTTGAAAAAGAAATTGGGTACTATTACTAGTAAAGAATTGGCGCAGATTAAAGATACATTGAATAAATTATTAAAGTATTAAACTCAATTTCCGCAAACCTTTGCGTAAGCTTATATTTGCATCTCAATGGAAAAGGTAAAAATCATAGAATGTCCGCGTGATGCGATGCAGGGAATAAAAGAATTTATCCCTACAGATTTGAAAGTGCAATACATTCAGTCTTTACTGCGTTGCGGCTTTGATACTATTGATTTTGGAAGTTTTGTTTCTCCCAAAGCCATTCCTCAAATGTTAGATACGGCTGAGGTTCTTTCTAAGCTAGACCTTTCTAAAACCGATTCAAAGCTACTTGCAATAATTGCAAATTTGCGTGGTGCGCAAGCAGCATGTCAGCATCCAGAGATTCAATATTTAGGCTATCCATTCTCGATTTCAGAGAATTTTCAAATGCGTAACACGCATAAAACCATTGCTCAAAGTGTAGAGTTATTACAAGAGGTTATTGATCTTGCACAAAAGCACGATAAAGAGCTAGTGGTTTATATATCAATGGGCTTTGGTAATCCTTATGGTGACCCATGGAATGTGGAGATTGTAGGAGAATGGACTGAGAAATTGTCAAACATGGGTGTAAAAATCCTTTCTCTTTCTGACACTGTTGGAACCTCTGATCCAGAAACGATAGAGTATTTATTTTCTAATTTGATCCCTAAATATCCAGAAATTGAATTTGGTGCTCATTTACATACCACTCCTACAAAATGGCATGAAAAGGTAGATGCAGCTTACAAAGCTGGATGCCGCCGTTTTGACGGCGCTATTCAAGGTTTTGGTGGTTGCCCGATGGCCAAAGATGAACTTACAGGTAACATGCCTACCGAGAAAATGGTAAGCTATTTTAACACAGCAAAAGCAGATTCTAATGTAAATGCGATGTCATTTGAAAGCAGCTATAATGAAGCGACTAAGATCTTTAGTAAGTACCATTAGTAACTTTCGCATTTCGAAAACCTCAATGCTTACAAAAGAGGTTTTTAAAATTCCTTTCCTTGGTAAAGGAAAGGTGGGCAAAGTGAGCGATAGCGAGCTTTGGTCGGAAAGGATCAAAACTTTGCTAGAAATTAATCGCGATCGCGTAAAAAAGATGGAGTTTAAAACTAGTATTTTCAACCACTCCTGATTTACAGCAAAGCTGCTAAACCTGTCCTCGCCTTTTTTAAGACGAGGAGTTTTATAACTTTATTTAGAAATAAATGAGGTTTGAGGTTTCACGCTTAGCTTGTCGAAGTGCACTCAATGACTGATTTCATTCCTCATATTAAATCCTCAAACCTTACCACATTCTTAACCCAAAGTAAAAACGCTTAGCTGTATTTTTGAAAAAACAATAATTTCATGGCGCTTTTAGGTCCGATCATTAAAACAGCATTAAATATACACGAGTCCGTTACTTCTACTTCCGACCATGCAGAAGCTCAAAGAAAGGTGCTGAATAATTTATTGAAAACAGCCAAAAATACATCTTTCGGACTGTACTATGATTTCAACAGTATTTTAGAGAATGATGATTTAGAGCACGCTTTCGCGGAAGCGATACCGTTTTATGATTACCATAAAATGGACGAGCAATGGTGGTCTCGTATGAAAGAAGGTAAACCAAATATCACATGGCCTGGTGTACCTAATTTTTTGGCCAGATCAAGTGGGACTACAGGAAAAAAATCTAAAACTATTCCGGTAACTGATGAAATGATTGCGGCTATAAAAGCTGCAGGAACAAAGCAAGTAAGTGCGCTAACTAATTTTGATTTGCCTGATGACGTTTTTGAAAGCGAAGTGCTGGCGTTAGCAAGTTCCACTGATTTGAGTGAAGAAAATGGATTTACAATAGGTGAAATAAGTGGAATATCTGCCAGTAATATTCCAGAATTTTTAGATTCATTTTATAGACCAGGAAAAGAAATATCGTCCATAGACGACTGGGATGAGCGCGTACAAAAAATTGCTGATGAAGCAAAAAATTGGGATATAGGAATGTTGAGTGGTATTCCATCTTGGTTAGAAATGATGCTTAGAAAAGTGATGGATCATCACAATGTTGAATCCATACATGAAATATGGCCTAACCTTTCTGTGTACACTTCTGGAGGCGTGGCTTTTGAACCTTATCGATCTAGCTTTGAAAAGCTTTTCACAAAACCAGTACAAATTGTAGATACCTATCTTGCTAGTGAAGGATTTATTGCCTGCCAGCAACGTCCTGAATCTAGTTCTATGCAACTTATAACCGATGGCGGTATTTATTTTGAGTTTGTTCCTTTTCAACCAGAATATGTAGAACAAGACGGAAGTATTTCTAATGATGCTCCAATAAAAACTATAGATGAAGTACAGCCAGAGGTAGATTATGCACTAATCATCTCTACGGTATCTGGTGCATGGCGCTATTTAATAGGTGATACTATTAAGTTTACCGATGTAGAAAAGGCAGAAATCAAAATTACTGGTAGAACAAAGTTTTTCTTAAACGTAGTAGGTAGTCAGTTATCAGTTTTAAAAATGCAAACCGCGATTACAGAACTGCAAGAAAAATTCAATACTAGTATTAAGGAGTTTACAGTTTCTGCAAAGAAAATAGATGGAGACTTTCATCATGTCTGGTATGTAGGAACTGAAACTGAAACCTCAGAAAAAGAACTTGCTGAGGCACTTGATCAATCGCTTCAAGAAGCTAATAAGAATTATATAGTAGCAAGAACTAAGGCTTTAAAAGGTGTGCAAGTTTATAAGGTGCAACCAGAAACGTTTGCTCAATGGAACGATCACAATAAGAAAAAAGGTGGTCAAGTAAAAATGGAAAAGGTTATGGATGAAGAAAAGTTCAAAGCATGGGAAGAATTTGTTAATAGTCTTTGAGAATGTTAGGTTTTGAGTCTTTGAGTCCTTGATAAAATAAGGCTGTTGCCAATTCATTTTTTTTTGCGAAGCAAAAAAAACTCACCAACTCACCAACTAATTAGGCGCTAATTCTTCATCACTAGGTTTTTCTCCAGTTTCTCCATAACGGTTAATCAATTCTAGGATTTCTTCTGGAGAGAGATAAAATTTGCGCATATGTTGTTTGTACTTCTCAGATAGACTGGTGTGATTGAGAATAAATTCTTTCGTTTTTAAAATATATTCACCCATTCCCTGACGCACGGCATAATCGTCAGCTGCACGTTCTACTTCCTGAATATGTGAATGTGAGTACAAATACTTCAGTCCAAAAAATATCATTCCTATAGTAGATCTAGAACGGTAATCCATCACGTGTCCTAATTCATGACCTAACCATCCCGTTAATACATCGCTAGGAATTTCATTAATAGTAAAAATCTCATTTTCTACCTTAAATTCTTTACTTATTAGAATGATGTAACTGCGGTTTTTACGAGATTTAAAAATACTTTTATAGGTAGGTTGCGCCTGCATGAAGTTTTTGCGCACCATATCATTAAACGTGAATTCGATTTCAGTGTTTTTTAAGGCAGGATAAAAAGACATCGCTTTTTCTGCCTCTTTTAGAATAGAATCTGGTGCTTGTAGATTAGGATAATGCATACCTAGCAATATACGAGAGCTATCTATTTATGGTCGTGAAAATAGCGTTAAAGGTTTGAGGTTGTTGGAAATATCGCTTTAGCGAAAGCGAAACTATTATAATTATTTAATTCTAAATTCAGTATTTGTTTTCCAAACTAACAAGTGTTAGTTTTGTATGGAATCAACGACCTAATATAAGTGAGTAATTTTTATAACATACAATTATCGCAAGTCTATAAAGAGACAGATGACACGACAGTATTAGCTTTTGATGTTCCTCAGGAACTGAAAGAAGAATTTAAATACCGTCAAGGTCAATTTCTGACATTGCGCGCCATGATCAATGATGAAGATGTGCGACGTAGCTATTCTTTATGTAGTAGTCCACTAGATGATGAGTGGAAAGTAGCGGTAAAAGAAATTTTTGAAGGTAAATTTTCTACTTATGTAAATAGAGAATTGAAAACTGGAGACTCATTGCAAGTTGCTGCACCTAGTGGTGATTTTGGCATCGATTGTTATGATGAGAAGGAGACTAAAAATTATGTAGCATTTGCCGCAGGTAGTGGAATTACTCCTATGCTGAGTATTATAAAAACACACCTGGCAAGTGAGCCAAATGCTAAATTCAAGTTATTCTATCTTAATAGGACAGTAAAATCTATTATATTTAAAGAAGAGATAGAAGCACTGAAAAATAAATATTTAAGTCGTTTTGAGGTGTTTTATTTTTTAAGTCGTGAGCATCGAGATACAGAATTATTTAATGGTCGCTTTGATAAAGAAAAGCTGCAAATGCTTACCAAAACCTTAATCAACGCACCACATACGGATCATGCTTTTATTTGTGGACCTGAGGAGATGATCTTTTTGATAAGAGACGAGCTGGTCACTGCTGGAATGAAGAAAGAGAATGTTCATTTTGAGCTTTTTGTAAGTGGATTAAGTGATGCAGATAAAGCTCGTGCCGCAGCAGCGCTAGAGAAGAAGGTAGATGGTGTAGAGGTGACGATTATAGATGGAAGTCGTGAGTTTAATTTTGTTTTAGGCGATGATTACGATAACGTGCTTGATGGTGCGATAGGCGCCGGAGCAGATTTACCATACGCCTGTAAAGGTGGTGTTTGCAGTACATGTAAGTGCCAGGTCATTGAAGGTTCTGTAGAGATGAAAGTGAACTATGCACTGACCGAAGAAGAAGTAGAAAAAGGACTCGTGTTGAGTTGTGTGAGCGTGCCAACTAGTAAAAAACTGGTAGTAAGTTATGATGTGTGATTAAATTCCTGCGCAGGCAGGAATCTCAAACCTAAGTTGCCCGAACTTGGTTCTAGTAACTCAGATTGAACTGATATATATGGATTGTTGTCATCTCGCTTTCGTGAAAGCGGAATTACAGTAAGCAATAAGGAAAAATAAATTAAAGTCGTTTTGTGAAATGGCTTAACAAATTAAAGTATAAATTAATTGCAGGTGATGAATCCACAGAGATTCCTGCCTGCGCAGGAATTTAAAATAAATAACATGAGTGAAGCAGAAATCAAAAGTTTAGAAGCGCAATTTGATGCAAAAATTGCGAGAGATGAAAAGATTGAGCCTAAGGACTGGATGCCTGAAAAGTATCGCAAGACGCATATCAGACAGATTTCCCAGCATGCTCATTCTGAAATTGTAGGAATGTTGCCAGAAGGTAATTGGATTACTCGTGCACCATCATTGCGACGTAAAGTAGCATTGCTTGCAAAGGTGCAAGACGAGGCTGGTCACGGATTATATTTATACAGCGCTTGTGAAACTTTAGGAATCACTCGTGAACAACTTTATGAAGATTTACATTCTGGTAAAGCAAAATATTCTTCTATTTTTAATTACCCAACCATGACTTGGGCAGATATGGGAGCGATAGGATGGTTAGTCGATGGTGCTGCGATTATCAATCAAGTGCCTTTGTGTAGTACGTCATTTGGACCTTACGCTCGTGCAATGGTGCGTGTATGTAAAGAAGAAAGTTTTCACCAGCGTCAAGGTTATGAAATCATGTTATCGCTATGTAACGGTAGTGAAGAGCAAAAAGAAATGGCTCAGGATGCATTGAATCGCTGGTGGTGGCCATCTTTAATGATGTTAGGCCCTACAGATGCGGCAAGTACGCACACAGAGCAGTCTATGAAATGGAAGTTGAAGCGCAAGACGAACGACGAGTTGCGCCAGCAATTTATAGATCAAACAGTACCACAAGCAGAGCTTTTAGGACTTACTATTCCAGATCCAGATTTAAAATGGAATGAAGAGACTGGAAGTTATGATTTTGGTGAAATCGACTGGGACGAATTCTGGCAAGTGGTAAAAGGACACGGACCGATGAATAAAAAACGTCTGGACGACCGTCGTAATGCATGGGAAAACGGAGCTTGGGTTCGTGAAGCAGCCACAGCATACGCGGCAAAACAAAGAGAAAGAAAAGAAGAGACTGCACAAGCGGTTTAAATAATATTTTTGTCAAGCTGAGCTTGTCGAGGTTGGGTTATTTTATGATCGCCTTTGACAAGCTCTAGCCGACAATTCAATTCCAACTAATTATGAGTCAAGAAATTCCACTTTGGGAAGTGTTTATACGCTCCAAAAACGGACTAGAACACAGACATTGCGGTAGTTTACACGCCGAAGATGCAGAAATGGCAATGAACAATGCACGTGACGTTTACACTAGAAGAAATGAAGGTGTCAGCATTTGGGTTGTTGAGTCTGCAAATATTACTGCTAGTAGTCCAGAAGATAGCGGTGAGCTTTTTGAACCAGCTAGCGATAAAGTGTACAGACATCCTACTTTTTATGAATTGCCTGATGAGTTGAAGCATATGTAGGAGGAAGAAAAATCAAAATCAAAACTAAAATCAAAATCAAACAGAAATGAGCAAGAAACCTTATGATGTGGAAGATAGGTTGATTCTGTTTGCAGCAGATGTTGTTAGAAATTTTGATTTTCCGATTAAAACCTACGCTTCAAAATATTATGCAGAACAATTAATTCGTTCTTCTGGAAGTGCTGCTTTGAATTACGGAGAATTTGCAGGTGCAGGAACTTCAAAAGATAGAATTAACAAATTGAGAATTTGTCTTAAAGAACTTAAAGAATGCAAAAACAATTTAAGGATACAACTCAAGGCTGATCTTTTAAAACCTGATCAACAAAATTTAGTCGACGAAGCTTTGCAATTGAGTAAAATCGTCGCTACAATAATTAAGAACCAAAAATAGGCGTCTCAAAATTGATTTTGATTTTGATTTTCGTTTTGATTTTTAACTCATTTTATTTTTATAATGAAACCTATAAAAGAACTAAACCCACAATTCCTGCAGTCCAAGGAAAACAAAGAACACTTGATCAACTATCTTTTAGGAGTAGCAGATAACTATCTTATTTTAGGACAGCGTCTAGGAGAATTATGTGGTCATGGACCCAATCTGGAGCCAGATATTGCGATAACTAATATTTCTTTAGACATGCTCGGTCAGGTGCGTAGTTTTTATCAGTATATCGCACAATTGAAAGGTGATAAAACCACTGAAGATGATATTGCCTTTTTGCGTAAAGAACGTGAGTATAAAAATGTATTACTGGTAGAACAACCCAATACAGATTTTGGTTATGTCATTGTACGTCAGTTTTTCTTTGATGTTTACAATAGATTATTCTTAAATGCTTTACAACAAAGTGCTGACGAGACTTTGAGAGCACTCGCTTTTAAAGGAATCAAAGAAGCTAGTTATCACGAGCGTTTTTCTGGAGACTGGTTAAAAAGATTAGGTGATGGAACAGAAGAAAGTAAATCACGAGTACAACAAGCTGTAAACGATCTATGGATTTTTACAGATGAATTATTTCACTCTACAAAAGCAGATGATGCTATGATTGCCGCTGGAGTAGCACCAGATATGTTTCAATTGCGTGACTATTATTATGAAAAAGTAGAAAATTTACTCTCAGTTGCAACTCTAAAAATACCAGAAGTAGAATATTTCCAAAAAGGAGGAAAAGAAGGTTTGCATAGCGAGCATATGGGCTATATTCTTGCAGATATGCAATATATGCAGAGAACGTATCCAGATTCTAAATGGTAACTTTTTGAACTTGAAATTGAACTCGAATTTGAAGGAAATTGAAAGCTTACTAAATCACAGATTTCGCAAACGGGATACTTAAAATAACTAAAATGGCTTATCAAGACTTAGCGGAACGATTAGAAGATTTTGCCGCTGCGATTATAAAATTGTATGCTAAAATGCCAAATTCTTATGCAGGTCAATATCTGGCTCAACAAATCATTCGTTCGTCATGTTCTTCCGCTTTGAACTATGGTGAAGCTTTAGGTGCAGGAACTAGTAAAGATCGCATAAATAAGTTGCGTATTTCTCTAAAAGAATTACGTGAAAGTCTACGAAATCTTAATATTCAAAAGAAAGCTGATTTAATTAGTACAACGGATTGTGACAATTTAGTCAAGGAAAATGATGAACTGATAAGAATCGTAGTAACTCTAATTAAAAATTCAAATGAATAATTTATCAAATTCAGGTTCGAGTTCGAGTTCGAATTCTAGTTCAATCTCTTCAAGAATGGCAAATCAAATATTTGAATCCTTGCCAGAAGAGGTTCTTACCATTCTTGAAGAGGTTGCCGATCCTGAGATACCTGTACTTAATGTAGTAGACTTAGGAGTGATTAGGGAAGTTGTGGTTGAGGACAAAGAAATCACCATAAAACTCACGCCTACGTACAGCGGTTGTCCCGCTATGGATGTTATAGGTGATGATTTAGAACGCGCATTTGCAACTCATGGTTATACAACACATATTCAATTGATCATGAGTCCACCGTGGACGACGGATTGGATAACTGAGCGTGGTCGCAAAGCGTTAGAAGAATATGGAATCGCTGCACCGCTAGAAGAAACAGCCGATAAAGATGTCCTTCTAAACGAAAAGAAATTAGTTAAATGCACCAACTGCGGTTCACAGAATACAAAGTTAGTCAGCCAGTTTGGCTCTACAGCTTGTAAGGCGATGTTTCAATGTGAAGACTGTCTTGAACCGTTCGATTATTTTAAGTGTTTGAAATAATATCGCTTTCGCGAAAGCGGAATTCCCAAATAATTATTTCTTAGATAATTTGATAGTGGTTACCTTCTGATCTGACATAATTTTTAAAATGTAAAATCCAGAATTAATTGCGTCGAATTTTATAGTTCCATCTTCTACATTACCTTTCCAAATCTCTTTACCATCTAGGGAATAAAGATGTGCCGATCCAGCTTCAAAATTATTCAAATAAAGTGTGTTGTTTGTCATAGGTATCGGATAAGCTGAAATTTTGTTTACATCTTCAATGCTCGCTGGTTGATCAGAATATCCATGAGCATAGTCAAATGGTAAGGCTAAGGGGAAAGCTAATGGGAAAGGTGATTCACCATCTATTAAAAAATAATTAGTAAATGCTGTTGGGAATGAAATCTGATCTATCGTGCCAAAAAAATCTCCTGCAGTATTTAACATACTACTAGGTATTTCTGCATACCACCATCCAGTTTCATTGGTCATAACTGAAAACATATTCCCGTTTTGATCACTTAAGTTTATGGTAGCGTTTGAAATAGTAGTATCTGTTCCCTGAGTGTAAGCACCATCACCGTCATCATCTATATAGATAACTCCTATTCTTTCTGGCGTAGAGATTTGATAATCAGAAGAGCTGTCATCTACTCGATTACCTTGAAAATCAATTCCGTCAGATAGTTCAGTAATCGTGTTACCGTTTAAAATACCACTCACACTTGCTTGAGTAGAACCTAAAAAAGGAATTGAACCATTAAATCGGTCTCCAGATATGGCGATTTTACCAGTGGCTGAAACGGTTGCACCAGGAACAAGTGTTGAAGGGTTTAACGTCAATACAGGATTTATTGCGTCGGTATGATTTATGGTAAGGCTATTAATTGAATTATTAGAAATATTGGTTATTGTATAAGTTACGTCTGCATAGCCACCGACTCTACCGTACGTCACATCCATATCAAAATCGAGTTCGTTTTGAGCGGTAGCAAAAACCGTAAGTAAAGTAAATAGCAGAAATTGAGAAAGTTTCATGGCAGTAATTTCTTTTAAAAATAGGAAATGAAAATTAGATTAAAGTAAATGGTTGTTTATTTCTTTGAATATGGATGCGATCTCGCTTTCGCGAAAGCGGAACTTCCATTAACTTTACAGTTCAATTTTAATCTATAAAATATCAGTTGAAGCTATTAAATGAAGCTGTCACACGATTCTGTCACACTGAGCTTGTCGAAGTGTCGTTCAAGTGTTGTCAAATTCTGTTTAAACTTGATATTTATCAATCAAATTTTACTGTATGTCAGCATCTATCCTAATGCAAGTCGATAATGGCGTTGCGACCATTACTCTAAACAGACCACAAGTATTCAATTCTTTTAATCGTGAAATGGCATTTGCCATGCAAGATGCGTTAGATCAATGTGCATCTAATGATGAGGTAAGAGCGGTTTTAATCATAGGAGAAGGAAAAGCATTTTGTGCAGGACAGGACATACAAGAAATAACAGATCCAGAACTAAATCCTGGTTTTAAAGCGATTCTAGACGATCATTATAATCCAATTGTTTTAAAAATAAGAAATCTAGAGAAGCCAGTGGTTGCAGCTGTTAATGGCGTTGCAGCTGGTGCAGGTGCAAATATCGCCTTGTGTTGTGATGTTGTTATTGCCACAGAAAGTGCTGCGTTTATTCAAGCGTTTTCTAAAATAGGACTGATTCCAGATAGTGCAGGAACCTTCTTCCTGCCTAGATTAATAGGTTTTGGAAAAGCAAGTGCAGCGATGATGTTAGCAGATAAAATCACGGCTATAGAAGCTGACCAAATGGGAATGATATATAAAGCTGTTGCTGATGCCGATTTTCTGGAAACGGTTCAAAAAACAGCTCAAAAACTAGCAGCGCTACCTACCGTTGCATTAGCCAATACTAAAAAGGCTCTTAATCAATCTTATTACAATACTGTAGAAAAACAACTGGCTCTGGAAAGTAAATTGCAAATTGAAAGTGCCTGTACAGAAGATTATACTGAAGGTGTTGCGAGTTTTATGGAAAAGAGAAAGCCTGTTTTTAAAGGAAAGTAACTTCTAATTTATTTATAAATTTATTCTGAAAATTAACTAGTGTACCTTTCAACTTTTTTTGTCACATTTCTATTGCCAGAGAAGTAGAGAATAGAAGCACCTATTATACCACTTAACAGACTTCCTATTAAAATGCCAACTTTGGCGCTGTCTACATATTGAGGAAACTCTACAAAAGCTAATGTTGCTATAAATATAGACATAGTAAATCCTACACCAGCAATGAAAGATGCACCAATAATGTGACGCTTGGTAATTCCTTCTGGAACTTGAACTACCTTTAGTTTTACCGCTGTCAATACAATAGAGCTTATTCCTATACTATTTCCTAGGACTAAACAAATAGCGAGGTTCATAGCAAGAGTCCAGTTGAGAGGTATGTCACTAGATAATGCAACACCAGCGTTAGCGAGTGCAAATGTTGGGATGATAAAATAGGCTACCCAATCATGTAACCTGTTTTCAGATCTCTGTAGTGGTGATTGATAACGATCAGTTAAATCTTCTAACTCGTTAATATTTTTAATTTGATCGTTAGTAAGTAGTGCCGCTTTAGGATTAGACTTAGCAGTGATCTTTTTAGTTATAAGCTCTAGTTTTTCTATGAATCCGCTTCCTTTTATTCTACGATGCATGGGAACTGCAAATGCCATTAAAATCCCAGCAAGAGTAGGATGAATGCCGCCTTTTAAAAATAAAACCCATGCTACAATTCCGCCAAAAACGATGATAAATTTTGAGTATCGTATCTTCAAACAGAAAAAAGTAAGAACTGCAATCAATCCTAGACCGTAAAGGAGTAAATCTATCTGAAGATTAGTAGAGTAAAATATGGCTATTACAAGTACAGCACCTATATCATCCACAATAGCAAACGCTGTCAAAAACACTTTTAAAGCTAGCGGTACTCTGTTGCCCAAAGCTTTTAAAATCGCAAGTGAAAAAGCAATGTCAGTCGCCATAGGAATTCCCCATGCGTTAGATGTATCTGGATTATTATTGAGTATGAAGAATAAAATAACAGGAACGCTCATGCCACCTATAGCACCAAATAATGGAAACATTGCTTTTTTTGCAGTGTTTAATTCGCCTACTAGTAACTCTCTTTTAATTTCTAGACCTATGAGAAAGAAAAATATGGCCATAAAACCATCATTAATCCATAAAATAAGAGGCTTTTTTAAACTAAAAATATCTGATTCAAAACCTATTTTTAAGTTAAGTAGGTATTCATAACCACTAGCATAAGAACTATTTGCCCAGATAAGTGCGATCACCGTTGCAATACAAAGTAGGATACCACTAAAAGATTCTAATTGAATAAATTTTTGAAACGGCGTAAGAAGTCTTTTAGGCATATGAGCTTTTTGATACTCAAATATATTTATTTAAAGTTTACAGTATTCTTAAAAAGTAGTAAAAGAAAGCCTTTTGAATAATCATATCATTATTTTTGAAGTGCAGTAGCGATTTTAATGATTACAAACGTATTCAGTCCAATTAATTGCTTGATGTATGAAATGCTGTTTTAAAATATATTATGGAAGTAGATAACAAAATCAATAAAGTAGGAGTCATAGGTGCAGGAACTATGGGAAGTGGAATCGCTCAAGTAGCTGCTACAGCTGGTTGTCAGGTGAAATTGTTTGATGTCAATCAGGAACAACTGGATAAAGCCCAAGCTGCTCTTGAAAAGATATTGAGCCGACTTATTGAGAAAGGTAGAATAGATGCTACTGAGAAATCTCGCATTCAATCTAATATCTCTTATGTGAATACGGTGAAAGATTTAGCTGACTCTAATCTTACTATTGAGGCGATTATTGAAAATTTAGATATTAAGAAAAAGGTGTTTCAAGAACTAGAATCTTACGTGTCTGACAGTTGTATTATTGCATCTAACACGTCTAGTTTAAGTATCGCGAGTATAGCAGGTTCTCTTGAGAAACCAGAGCGATGTATAGGTATTCATTTCTTTAATCCAGCACCATTAATGAAGCTTGTAGAGGTGATTCCTGCAGTGCAAACTGCTCCACAGGTTACAAATATTTGTGTTCAAACTATTGAAAAATGGCAAAAAGTAGTTGCGGTAGCAAAGGATACTCCAGGTTTTATAGTAAATCGAGTAGCGCGACCTTTTTACAGTGAATCCTTACGTATTCATGAAGAAGGAATGGCCAGTTTTGCCACTATAGATTATGCCTTGAAAGGACTAGGCTTTAAAATGGGGCCATTTGAATTGATGGATTATATAGGACATGATGTGAATTATGTGGTGACTGAAACTGTTTTTGCGGCCTTCTATTTTGATCCTCGTTATAAACCATCTTTAACTCAAAAACGCCTTGTAGAAGCTGGCTGGTTAGGTCGTAAAACTGGAAGAGGTTTTTATGATTATAAGGATGTGGAAAGTGAGCACGCTTTCGCGAAAGCGGACCCAGTAAAATCTCCTGAACTCATAAAAGAAATTCAAGATCGAGTACTCATAATGCTTATCAATGAGGCAGCAGATGCCTTGTTTTTAAACATCGCAACGGCTCAAGGAATAGATAGCGCGATGACTAAAGGTGTGAACTATCCAAAAGGATTGCTCGCTTGGGCAAATGAAAAAGGAATCGAATGGTGTGTAAACGGACTGGACGCGATGTATGATTTATACAGAGAAGATCGCTACAGATGCTCGCCGATATTGCGTAAGATGAAAGCAAGTAATTTAGTCTTTGAGTCTTTGAGTCTTTGAGTTTAAAATTTAGGATCATGTTTACAAGTCAATATCATTTTAAGTTTGAGGATTTAATTGTTTATCAAAAGGCGATGGCTTTTGGAGAGAGAATTAATGAGATAACCGAACAGTTTCCTAAAAAAGAATTATATCGCTTATCATCACAATTTGCTCGTGCCGCTGATTCTATTGCCGCAAATATCTCAGAAGGTTACGGTAGTACTGATGCAAATTTTAATAGATATCTAAAAATGGCTTGGGATAGCAGTCATGAATGTGTCACTTGGAACACCAAAGCTTTCTTAAGGAAATATATAGATCACGAAGAGTTTGAAGAAAATAGGAGAATGTTGACAGAAATGGGAAAAATGATTTCGGCATTGAGACGAAGTCTCAAGAATAAGTAGAACATTTAATCACAAACTCACAAACTCACAAACTCACAAACTCACAAACTCACAAACTCACAAACTCACAAACTCACAAACTCCATGACTCAAAAACTAAAAGGAACTGAGATACCAGCAAAAATGCTTTCGCTTGATCCGTATTCTACATGGTTGGGTATTGAAATCCTGTCGGTTGAAATAGGTTGTGTAAAATTAGGAATGACCATAAGACCAGAAATGCTCAATAGTATGGGAAAAGCTCATGGTGGCATCACATACTCGCTGGCAGATACTGCTTTTGGTTTTTCATCAAACACGCACGGTAAATTTGCTGTTTCTATAGAAACGAGTATCAATCACATTGAGGCACTGGAAGAAGGCGACTACATCACTGCAGAATGCACTCTAGACAAAACCAAAACCAAAGTAGGTTTCAACATCGTTGAGGTAAAAAAAGGCGATGAACTTGTTGCGCTTTTTAAAGGAGTGGTTTATAGAACTAATAAGGATTGGGGAAATTAGGCATGTGGTATAGTCAATTAGTTACAACGTATAATTTAATCCGAGAGTAAATTGTAATGGACGTAAGGAGAACTGATTCTGGCTTATGAAGTTAGAACTGCTCGTTGCAGTCGTGAAAAAACGCTCATTGAAAATATTGTATAATTCTGCTCGTAGAATGAGCTTTTTATGAGGTTTATAATAAAAACTGGTGTTGAATAAAGAATTGATATTAGTATTTTCACTGCTAGAAAAAGAACTGACTGCGGTTTCTGTATTAAAATTCCATCGTGCTTTATCTGATAAATAAAGATCTAGACCTACATTGTGCAACTGAAAATTATTAGTTGCTCGTGAGCTGTCTATTAGTGATAAGCCAAAGTTAATCGTACCACTATAATTCAAAGCGTAAGAACCACCGGTACTCCAGCTCAATTCTGTACTTATTGTATGATTAATAATGGTGTTGTCTTGTGCTGTGCCATTAAAAATCTGTTCTATTTTTGAAAGATCAAAGTTGTAACTCGTTTGAGTAGATAAGTGTTTGAAAAATCGTTTTGTAAGGGTAGTTGTATTTCTTAGGGTGCTGAATTCATTATCCTGTCTTATCGCATTTATTTGTATCAATCCATTATCATCCAGAGATCTATTAAATATGAATTGAGAAGTAGCCTTATTATAAGACGTATTATTTTTTAAAAGAATCCCAGATAGAACATCGCTGTAACCAAAGAAAATGGAAGCGTCATTGGATCGAGTTACATTTATATCTTGTGGGTTTGTACTCAAATTATCAAACTGTCTTAAAAAAATTCCTGGATACAATTCTTCAAAACTAGAAATAGAATTTTTGATAGAACCGCTTATGCCTAGATCCCATTTCCTGTTAAAATTGCGAGATACCTGCACATTCATATTCATAAAAAGATAATTGTCTTTTTCATTGAAATCAGTTAGCTGTTCTAAGCGATTGATATTAAAGTAAGAAAGTTCTGGGTTTAGATTGAATCGAAACCTTTTCCAGTTAAATGCTGAAGATAGCTGTGTTTGCGATTCAAAAGTATCAAGACTGAAGTCGGTAACAAATGGCGATGTATTGTTATCGATATTCTGGTTCTTAAGAGAACTTTCCAGTTGCTCTCTAGACCATCGCACATGTTGTTTTGCCTTCCATTCTATATCTAGAAGTTGAAATGTATAACCTGTATATGCGCCTAAATTTATTTTCTCCATTGCTACACCTTGTGTTGTAGAAGTAGCGTTTGCTCCAGGTATTAAATCGCTAAATACAGCAGGATCTGTTGTTAGTTGTTCGTCTGTTGATCTATATTCAAATAAAAAACCACTATCTACTATTTGATTATTGATGCTGTTTTTGAGCTCTAAAATATTAGTAATGGCTTTTTCGGTGTTGTTAAAACCTGTTTGTATAGTATTACCATTCAAAAGATTTGAAGAACTACCATTTTGATTTAAAAATTTACCAGAAAGTTTATTATTGATGTATAAATCGTCTCTATTTAACTCTATGGTATTCCCTAACTGATAACGTCGTTGCAATAACTTATTTCTTGAACTGCGATCCACTTGTAAACTATCACTTCCAGTAAAAAACACACTTCTGTTATTTTTTTCTATTTCACTATCTTCATAATTATAATCCACAGAGCCTTTAACGATTAGGTCTTTGGGTAAAGTGGTTAGAATATCATTTGTTGCAGATATGGAATTGTTGTCTAACCAGTATCTGTTAGAAATAGTATTGCCATTAACTTCTGGTGGTGTTATAACTGAGGTCTTGTTTATTTTTAATTGATAAATATCTCGATTTCCTCTGGTTAGCGATGTGCCAAAGTCTTGTAAAGATTTACCAAAGTTATTAGCATGTAAGCTAGCAATGTTTTGTAACTTCTCTTGTAAATAAATAGGAGTAACCTCGCCACGAGCAGTAAGCAGCGGAGTTCCTACATCTGCCTTTGAAGAGCCAAAAACCAGACTTTGATTTTTTTTAATTTTTAAATTGAGAGCAACTTCACTGCTAAGAGTTTTACCTATTTCAATACGTGCATGATTATGACGTCTTAATAATTCTATGTCTTCTACAGCGCCAGCTGGTATGCCACGAGTTGCGATATTGTAACGATCTTCTAACAAATCAACACCATTAATGTAAAGATGACTTATGGGTCTATCGTTGTAGGAAATCTGTCCATTCTCTGCAATAGTAACTCCAGGGATGCGATCAATAACTTCTTCTATGGTATAATCTTTTTTTTCTTTAAGTGCTTCTACATCATAGCGTACCGTATCACCTTTTATCGTTATGTTGCGTTTGGCTTTAATGAGAACTTCTTTTAAATCATTGTTGGGCCTGTAAAGTGCTAAATCATGCTCTCTATTAAAATCAGTAATGATGAATTGCTCTGATTTATAGGTGATATGTCTCGCTTCAAGAAATAGTGTGTCTATATTTTCTGAGATTTCTATGGAAAATTTTCCCAAATCATCAGTTGTTTTAAAACCAACAATAGATGCATAATTTGAATCTTTGTAAGCCGTAACGATCGAATACGATAAAGGCTGTTTTACAGAATCGATAACCGTTCCTTTTATTATATTTTGAGCGTTACAAAAAAATGGCACCCATAAAAAGAGCGCCACTACATAAATGGTATTGGAGATATGAGAATTATTCAATATGATCTATTTCAATAAATTGATAATCATCCATCTCATTAAGTGATTTATTATTCAAATCCACTTCATTATCATCGGATGCAGATTGTAGTTTGACGATACCACCGCTACCTCTACTAAGATAAGCCATGCGTTCATCAAAACCTAAGGCGAGATATGCTTGCTGGTGTGTATTAAAATCCTTACGAGTCGTCGTTTCTATTGGTTGTTGAGTTACACTAGGAAAATGCTCTAATCTAACTTCTTTTTTTTCTTTAAAAGCAGTTAAGGAATATTTAAAAATGTTATCGTAATCATTCATTTCAACAATGGTTCCAGGTAATCCTTTAAATTTATAAGGACCTAAATCAAAAGGTAAATCTTTTGTAAACCAAGCTTTCCATTTTCTGCCAGCATAAGTAGTAGTAGCAAGTTGGCAAGTATAGGAGTTGATCTTGCGTATAGAATCAGTGATATTCCATTTGAATTGAAGTTGCTCTTCATATTGAAAATATTGATCTCCTACTTCGGCAGTAAATACGCTATTGTTTTTTACTGTCTTTATGGAGTAAGGATACTCATTAACTCTATAATCGAAAAGTTCTTGACCAGATAACCTTCTAAGTGAAGACAAAGAATCTCTTTTCATCTGATTGTAAAATTGTGTAAACGTCGTATCACCTTTTTTGTTTACTATAATGTAATCTGTAAGAATTAAATCTGGGCGATTCGTATGGTGTTTAAAATCAAATTTGTACAGAAATGCGTGAGATTTTACCTGAAAATCTTTTTTTTGATCTTTTAGACCTGAGAAGTAAATTCCTAGCAACATAAATGCTGCTAGGAATGTTTTTAAAACAGTTGTCATTATATTCATTTAAAGTACCGGTGGAGCTGGAGCTATGATTTCGAGTATTGGACGATTGTTACAATATTCTTGTAATCTTCTTGTGGCCTCTTTATGTTGACTTGGAGTCAACGCAAACTGTATGCCACCAAGCATTGTTGAATAACAACCACTTGTGCAGGTTGCTACTACCTCAGAAGAATTAAAAGGGCAATCCCCAAAATCTTCCTCGATTGTTTCTGAAACACTACTAAAAGATAACATCGCCATAGCAGCAAAACTTAAAAATAAAATTTTCATAAAATAAAGTTTTAGTTAATATGGCTTAAAGTAAAGTAAAGTAAAGTAAAGTAAATATCCAACTTATGAAGCAAATTAATTTCAAACCTTTTAAAATGATGTCCTAGATTTTAGATGTAAAGTGGTTTAGTAGAACCTTAAATATCAAGATCAAAATTGAGGTATATCGATACAAACACTAGATGATATGAAAATTTCTTTATGTATTTTTGGGTAAAATAGATGGAAGAGTTTCCGCTTTCGCGAAAGCGGACTAAAAAAAACAAATGAAAAATACATATATAATCGACGGAGCAAGAACGCCCATAGGAAACTACAAAGGAACACTATCAAAAGTGCGTCCAGACGATCTAGCAGCACACGTAATCAAAACCTTAGTAGATAGAAACCCTAATATCCCAACAGATGCTTATGCAGACGTGATCATGGGCTGTGCCAACCAAGCTGGAGAGGATAATCGCAATGTAGCGCGCATGGCTGGATTACTTGCTGGCTTACCAGTTACAGTTCCTGGAGAAACGGTAAATAGATTGTGTAGTTCTGGATTGAGTGCTATTGTGCATGCACATAGAGCGATACAAACTGGTGATGGTGATGTCTTTATTTCTGGTGGAGTAGAGAACATGACTCGTGGACCACTGGTAATTGCAAAACCTAGTAGTGCTTTTGGTACTGACTCAAAGATGTATGATTCTAGTTTTGGATGGCGTTTTGTCAATCACAAAATGGCCGAAATGTACGGTGTAGATGGTATGGGAAACACAGCCGAAAATCTAGTAGAAAAATTTGGTATTTCTCGTGAAGATCAAGATGCATTTGCTGCCTGGTCGCAACAAAAAGCCACCACTTCACAACAATCTGGAAGACTGGCTAAGGAAATAGTAGCCGTGGAGATTCCGCAACGTAAAAAGGACCCTATCATCTTCAAAGATGACGAATTCATAAGACCAACAACTACAAAAGAAGTTCTAGCAAAACTGCGTCCAGCCTTTAAAAAAGAAGGTGGATCTGTAACTGCAGGGAATTCTAGTGGTTTAAATGATGGTGCTGCTGCAACGATTATTGCCAGCGAAGATGCAGTAAAGAAATACAACTTAAAACCTATTGCAAGAGTAGTAAGTAGCGCAGTAGTAGGCGTGGAGCCGCGCATTATGGGAATAGGTCCAGTTACAGCGAGTAATAAAGCATTAGAAAAGGCAGGTTTAACGCTAGCAGATATGGATGTGATTGAATTGAATGAGGCTTTTGCGTCACAAGCTCTTGCTTGTACTAGAACATGGGGACTTGCAGATGATGATTCACGTGTAAATCCTAATGGTGGCTCTATCGCCATAGGACATCCTCTAGGTGTAACAGGAACTAGATTAGCTTACAGTGCGGCGTTAGAACTTCAATTGACTAATAAAAAATTTGCACTTATAACTATGTGTGTAGGAGTAGGACAAGGCTATGCGATGGTGATTGAGAGTTGTTAGTTTAAATTCTTTTTCATATTTCTAACAATTCTTTGATAGTTAAATAAAGATTAATTTATAGCCTAATTATATTTATGATTAGTAATAT
This sequence comes from Nonlabens sp., assembly GCF_965657255.1. Classification (NCBI taxonomy): domain Bacteria; kingdom Pseudomonadati; phylum Bacteroidota; class Flavobacteriia; order Flavobacteriales; family Flavobacteriaceae; genus Nonlabens; species Nonlabens sp. The sequence goes on along the minus strand of NZ_CBFHNM010000002.1, from coordinate 200,692 downwards.
AAAATAAGTTTGTTTTCAAATTTAAACGGCTTATCTATGAAACGATTTTTTTTTCTTTTTCTTTCTGTTTTTTCTATTACAGGCTTAAATGCTCAAGTTTCTAATGATAGCATTGCGCAAGACTTTAGTAATTTCCTTAAAATACCAGAGGCCAATATTTATCTTCATTTAAATAGATCTGTATTGATGCAAGGTGAGGATTTAGGTTTTACGGCTTATGTCTTTGATCATAAAAATCAAACCCCATCACTAGATGTGAAAAACTTGTATTGTCAAGTTTTAGACCATGAGGGAATAATAATAAAAGAGCAAATGCTATTGATTCAAAATGGTAAAGCAAATGGAAAATTTACTTTAGACGAGCAAATTCCAGCAGGTAATTATACCATTAGAAGTTTTACCAATTGGATGAAAAATTTTAAATCTCCACATTATTTTGAGACTGCTATAAAAGTAATTGACGAATCTGGTCCTATAGATGGAAGTGAAAAGGATAGTTCAAAATTCGATATAGCTCATATTCTACCAGAAGGTGGTCACTTAGTTGAAAATGTGTTAACCACAGTAGGGCTTAAAATAGAAAGTTCACAAGAGCTTAAAGGTAAGTACGCCATGGTTATTATAGATGGTGTGTCTAGAAATAGAGTGCTGTTAGATGAAAACGGTATGGGAAGATTTACCATACAACCTAAAATAAATAATTCCTTCGAAGTATATCTAGAGGGTTCTGAAATTTTGTTAAAAACAAAACTTCCAAACTATGAGGATCGAGGGATCGTCATGTCATGCAATCAATCAAGTGATAAAGTATTTATAGAGATAAGAACTAATCAAAAAACTCTTGATCAATTAGATTCAAAGAAACTAACTGTTTTAATAAATAGTAATAAAGGTCTAAATATATATGATCTTAATATTACAGATGTAAGTAGTTTATTAACCTTTTCGAGTACAGATTTTGCTCCTGGTGTAAATCAGATTTCATTACTGACAGAAGATGAAAAAGTGATTTCAAAAAGATTGTTTTTTAATTTTGAAGGGTTTTCAATCGAAAACTCAAATGCTGTATTCGCATCCAAAAAATTGGATAGCGTGGAAACTTCTATAGAATTTGATTCGTTTAAAAACGCTCAGCTTAGTGTTTCTGTACATACAGTAAATAGTCTAGCCATAGATCGATCACAAAGTATTGCTGCAGAGTTTAAGTTGTATCCTTATCTATATGGGAAAGTTAAGGATCCATTGTATTATCTTAAAGGAATAGATAAAAAGAAGCGTTATGAAATGGATAATTTAATGTTGTGCATGGGCTGGGAAATGTACGATTGGGATTTTGTTTTCAAAAAGAGAAAGATTTTTAATAACGCCTTTGAGTCAGGCTTATTAGTAAAAGCAAATGTGAAAAGCACAAAAACTGGTCGTTATATGATTTATCCTTCATCAAATTTAGGAACTAGTTTTGTGGAATTAGGCAAGGGTGATGAATATTTTTCTTTTGAAAATTATTTTCCGTATACTAAAGAAGATTTTAAAATCAGTGAAGTGGATAAAAATGGTAAGCCTAGTAAACCTCGTTTATCGGTTCAATTTTTCCCAAAGGAAATTCCAAATTTTGTTTCAACTAAAGATGTAAAACCTATTGAAGTTAAAAAAGAGATTAATGATATAGAATTTAAACCATTTTTAGATTCGTCTCAAACTTTAGATACAATTGTCCTGCAGGTAAAGGCCGACCAAAAACGACAAAGAAAAATAACCAATACTGCAAAAGGTAGAGTAGACTTTTTTACAGATGAAGATCGTAGAAAAGAAGTAAGTATGTTTCAGTATCTACGCAGAGAAGGTTTAAGGGTAGAAAGGCAAAATACATCGTTAAGGATATATAGTACATCAAGGCGAACTAGTCAGGATTATGATGTTACCATAATAATTGACGATGTAGTATATAGAGACCCCAGTGTATTGGAAGGTTTTTCAATGGCAGATGTAGATTACATTGAAATTGACCTCAGTACAATGACAAGGGTTTTGTCAGTAGTAGGTCAAGGTCAAGGAGGTGTCGTTAAAATTAAAACAAATCCTTTACTCAATCCCTTTTCAAAAAAATCAACTAAGTTGAGTACTTTCGATCCTCCGTTAACTTTTTCGGCTCCTGTTGATTTCTTTAGTCCTTCATATTATAGCTATTCCGATGATTTTTTTGATAAGTTTGGCGTGATTGATTGGCAAGGAGATTTAGAGGTAATCGATGGAAAAACATTTTTTACAATGCCTTATTTAGGTAAGAATAAATTACTGCTTCATATTCAAGGGTTTACGGAAAATGGAGAGTTAATTGATGAGTTCAAAGAATTGATTGTCAATTAAGCTTTTGATTATCTAATTAATGAATAAAATTCTTGGTATTACTTCTTAAACTTCAATTTTATTAATCAAGACCGGTTAAAGATATTAGATCTCAAAATTGATAGTCATAAAAACTTAGAGAATCTATATGCTAATTTTTTAATTGATAGATGAATACAGAGAAGTTAAAGTCGAAAGCAGCAACGTTAAATTTTAATATACTTTGATTATCTTCAACTAACAACCGTTAGTCTTTTCAGCTACTTTTCGTATTTTCGTAGGAACATATCGATTTTGCTTTCGCGAAAGCGAGATTACCATAAACTTTCACGCAATAATATGATCCTAGAAAGCTATATAAACGGCCAGTGGCAAGCTGGTGAAGAGAAGTCCACAAAAAATATGTACGACGCCATTACTGGCGAAGTCATAGGCCTAACCAGTACAGAAGGTTTAGATATTGCTAGCGCACTGCAATACGGTCGCGATCATGGTAAGGTGTTACGAGACATGACCTTCCAGCAACGTGGTAACATGATTAAGAAACTAGCGCTGTATCTCAATAAGCATAAAGCAAAATTCTATGACATCAGTTATAAAACTGGTGCTACACGAGCAGATAGTTGGGTAGATATAGAAGGTGGTTTTGGTAATTTGTTTGCAAATGCTAGTTTACGTAAACTCTTTCCAGATCAAAGCTATGCTGTAGAAGGCGATCCTATAGACTTATCTCGTGGTGGTCGTTTTATGGCGCACCACATTCTCGTACCACGTAAAGGAGTTGCCGTACATATCAATGCTTTCAACTTTCCAGTTTGGGGAATGTTAGAAAAATGTGCGGTGAACTGGATGGCAGGTATGCCAGCAGTAGTGTTGCCAGCGCCGCAAACAGCCTTTCTTACAGAAGCTGTCGTACGCGAAATCATAGATTCAGGCATTTTACCAGAAGGCGCTTTGCAATTATTAAGCGGACTTACCACTAGCATTCTAGATACGGTGAACTCGCAAGATGTCGTGACCTTTACGGGTAGCGCACATACAGGAAGAAAATTAAAAGCGCATCCACGATTGCTAGAAGAATCCGTGCCATTTACTATGGAAGCAGATTCTCTAAACTCATCCGTTTTAGGACCAGATGCGGTTCCTGGAACAGCCGAGTTTGATATTTTTATTAAAGAAGTTCGTAAAGAAATGACTAGTAAAGCTGGTCAAAAATGTACCGCAATACGTCGTATTCTAGTGCCTGAAAACCTAATGGAAGATGTGCAAATTGCTCTTGGAAAACAACTTGCTAGAACCGTGATAGGTGATCCATTATTGAGAGAAACACGCATGGGCGCATTGATTAACAATGATCAAAAAGAAACCACCATTTCTCAAATCAATAAAATAGCCAAAACTGCAAATCTGGTTTATGGTAACCTAGATGAGGTAGAGATTCATGGTGATCGCGCACAGCAAGGTGCATTCATGTCGCCTATCTTGATGCGAGAAGATCAGCCATTTAAAAACACTGCCGTTCACGAGATTGAGTGTTTTGGTCCGGTCAGTACCTTGATGCCATATAAAAATATAGATGAAGCTATAGAACTTGCTCACATGGGTAAAGGTTCCCTAGTGAGCAGTGTGGTTACTGGTGATGACGCTTTCGCGAAAGCGTACACCATAAACGCCGCATCGTCACACGGTAGGATATTGACCTTAAATAAAGATAGCGCACCACAATCTACCGGTCACGGCTCACCATTACCGCTGTTGATTCACGGTGGACCAGGACGTGCTGGTGGTGGCGAGGAAATGGGTGGACTGCGAGGAATTAAGCACTACATGCAACGATGCGCCGTGCAAGGAAGTCCGACATCATTAACAGAAATCACCGGAATTTACCAGCCTAATTCAGATTACAAAAAGACGGAACATCATCCGTTTTCATACCATTACGAGGATATCAAACCTGGAATGAGTCTGGAAACGCACAAACGCACATTAACCGATACTGATATTCAGAATTTTGCAAATCTTACTTGGGATCATTTCTATGCGCATACAGATATTACCAGTCTGGATGGAAGTATTTTTAAGAAACGTACCGCTCACGGTTACTTCATCATTAGTGCGGCCGCAGGATTATTTGTGTATCCTAATAAAGGACCAGTAAGTGCAAATTATGGGCTAGAAGACATCCGTTTTTTACGACCACTGTATCATAATGACACGATTTATGTACGATTGACTTGTAAAGAAAAACGCGAACGTGACGTCGCTGGTCGTGAGCATCCATCTGGAATTGTAAAATGGTATGTAGAAGTTTTTGATGCTGAGCCTGTAGACTATGAAAACGGCAAGACGGATGAAGAAGCAACATCACTAGTTGCCGTTGCTACCATTCTTACCATGGTAGAGAAAAAACAAACCGTTTTTCCAGAGATTACTGAGGATTATATCCGTTCCGCTTTCGCGAAATTAAACGCTGACGCGACACCTCAATGGGGAACTATGACACCACAACACATGGTAGAACATTTAGAAATGAGTTACCGTATTGCTGCTGGCCAGAAACAAGATTTTGAAGTTGCTACACCAGAGAAATACCTGGATAAAGTTGCAGCAACCTTGTGGAATTACGATAAAATGCCACAAAACCACAAAATGCCACTTATGAAAGATGGTGAGCTAGAAGATTTAAAACATGAAGATCTAGAAACTGCAAAAGCTAAAATGTTAGAAGCTAGAAAAGAATACCTAGAGTACTTTAAAAAGAACCCAAAAGCAACTACAAAGAATGCTGTTTTTGGAGAGTTGAGTAAGTATGAATGGACGTTGCTGGAGCGGAAGCATTTGACGCATCACTTTGAGCAGTTCCAAATTTCCGCGTAGGCGGAAATCTTTAAGTACAATCGTAATGCTTCTTGAAACCTAATATCCACAACAGTGAAAACGTACTACGTTTATATAATGTCCAGTAAAAACAACAGGATACTATATGTTGGAGCGACAGATGACATAAAACGTAGAACACATGAGCACAAAACTAAGAAGTATAAAACATCGTTTTCTGCCAGATATAATGTGGATTGGTTGGTTTATTATGAACAACTCGATGGAACTTGGGAAGAAGCGCATAAAAGAGAAAAACAAATTAAGAAATGGAATCGTGCATGGAAAATGCGATTGATTCAAGAACAAAATGAAGACTGGTTGGATTTGAGTGAAGACTGGGATTTAGATATATATGTATAATGATTGAGAATAAAATTTAAAGACTTCCGCTTAATCCTCATGCAGATGGGGACGCGGTACTAATATAGATTTGAAATACTAATTAAAAGATCTCCTCCTGCGCGGAGAATTATAGCCATGACACAACCCTACGTAAAAACAACCACAGAAAATCAAATACAAACCATAGAATTCTTCCATCCAGCGCACAACTCGCTGCCAGGAGATATTCTTGCACAACTCGCTCAAGCGATTACTGATGCTGGAACTGATGATGCAACTAAAGTGATCATCCTTAAATCTGGTGGAGAACGCACTTTTTGTGCAGGAGCTAGTTTTAAAGAACTGATTGCTATAGACGATGAAAAAACTGGCGAAGTATTCTTCTCCGGATTTGCAAATGTGATCAATGCGATGCGCAAGTGCCCTAAATTCATTATAGGTCGCGTACAAGGTAAAACAGTCGGCGGTGGCGTAGGTGTTGCTGCGGCGACGGATTATTGTTTTGCTACAAAATTTGCTAGTATCAAGTTAAGTGAGCTCAACATAGGTATTGGGCCATTTGTAGTAGGTCCAGCGGTAGAACGCAAACTAGGACTTACTGGAATGAGTCAGATTGCCATTAACGCAAACGAATTCTATACACCAGAATGGGCAAAAGACAATGGTCTTTTTGCTGAGGTTTATGAATCCACAGTAGAAATGGACGCAGGTATTCAAGCATTTGCAGAAAATCTATGCACTTATAATCCAGACGCCATGGCAGAGATGAAGAAGATGTTTTGGACCGGTTGCGAGAATTGGGATCAATTACTCTTTGAACGAGCAAAGATTTCAGGAAGATTAGTGTTGAGTGATTTTACTAAAGAGACGTTGAAAAGGTTTAAATAGGAATGAGGTATGTGGGATGAGGAATGAGATTTTGAATAATACAACATGAAAAGTGATTACCATTTTAAGTTTGAAGATTTATTAGTCTATAAAAAAGCAATGGATTTTGCTGAATTAGTTGATGAGATTACAAAAGGTTTCCCTCAAAGAGAATTATATGCTTTAAGTTCTCAATATAGAAGAGCATCTGATTCCATCGGTCTAAACATAGCCGAAGGCTATCTAGGAAGCGACGCACAGTTTGTCAAGCATATCAATCATACAATTTATAGTTCCAACGAATGTGTAAGTGCAAATGAAAAAGCAAGAAGACGAGGTTATGTCAATTTTGAACAAAGTGAAGAAGTGCGAAAACAAGTCACAACAATTCAGAAAATGTTGACAAGTTTGAGAGGTAAAATTCTATTAAGAATGAAGAAAAAATAATTTTACCACATACCACATACCACATACCACATACCACATACCACATACCACATACCACATACCACATACCACATACCACATACCACATACCACATACCACATACCACATACCACATGCCCATCTACTCCTTCAAATCCCACATTCCAGTAATCCACAAGTCCAGTTTCGTCCATTCACAGGCAACGGTAATAGGTAATGTAATCATTGGTAAAAACTGCTACGTTGGACCTAGTGCTGTAATCCGTGGCGATTGGGGCGAGATTATACTAGAAGATGGCGTAAACGTTCAGGAGAATTGTACCGTTCACATGTTTCCAGGGAAAAGTATTACTCTTAAAACTGGTGCACACGTAGGTCATGGAGCAATTATTCATGGAGCCAATCTAGGTCGCAATTGTATGATAGGAATGAATAGTGTCGTTATGGATGATGCAACTATCGGTGATGAATGTATTGTAGGCGCTATGGCATTCGTAAAAGCCGAAGCTGTTTTTGAACCACGATCGCTAATCGTAGGCAATCCAGCTAAAAAAATCAAAGAAGTCTCTGACCAGATGATTGCCTGGAAAACCGCTGGAACAAAATTGTACCAGCAACTTCCCGCAGACTGTCATGAAACGATGAAAGAAGTACAACCACTCAGAGAAATTCCACAAAACCGACCGGTGCAAGAGGATTTTTATAAAACCTTGAATGAGATAAAAGGACAATAGTTTAGTAGTTTTTAGTTTGCTTTCGCGAAAGCAGAATTACAACAAACTTTTTATTACTAACAACTGTTAGTTTTGTATTTTTATACCATGGCAAAGACTATGGATTTTTTACTCCCAAAAATGGGAGAATCAATTACAGAAGGAACAATACTTAACTGGCTCGTTCAAGAAGGAGAAACTTTTGAAGAAGGTGATATTCTTGTAGAAGTAGGTACCGATAAAGTAGATAATGAAGTGCCAGCACCAGCGGCAGGGATTATGTCTAAGCATTTATTTACTGCTGGCGACGTCGTAGAAATAGGAAGCGCTATTGCGACTTTTGAAGAAACTGAAGGAGCAGCTGTAAAAAAAGAACAGTCGAGTAATATTAAACAATTGAAGATTGTGAATTCGAGTTCGAGTTCAAATTCAAGTTCACAACGTGCTGTCAGTTCGAGCGCAGTCGAGAACAGTTTAAAAACGCAAAATCCTGTTCGATCAAATTTATCTTCGAGTTCAGTTTCAAGTTCATTCGTCAATCAAAATCTTTTCGTAAGTCCATTAATAGACGCTATCGCACGCAAGAATCACATGTCTTATGAGGAGTTGGCACGCATACCTGCCACTGGTCATGAAGGGAGATTGCGCAAAAGTGATGTGATTAATTATATCAATGAAGGCAGACCTTTTCAATTTGCACAAGCAGTAAGTAATGAGCCAGATCCTACGGCATACCGTATTCCACAACTTAAACTGGATAAAGGAACTGGTACGATTATTAAAATGGATCGTATGCGCTCTATGATTGCAGATCATATGGTGTATTCTAAACATACCAGTCCACACGTGACAGCTTATGTGGAGGCAGACCTTACTGATTTAGTAAATTGGCGTAATAAAAACAAAGCTCCATTTCAAGAAAAATATGGCGAGCGTTTAACCTTTACACCATTATTTGTAGATGCAGTAGCTAGAGCAATAAAGGAATATCCTAATATTAATGCTAGTGTAGATGGTAATAATATTATCGTAAAAGAAAATATTAATGTAGGTATGGCAACGGCACTACCATCAGGGAATTTAATTGTCCCGGTAGTTAAAAATGCAGACCAAAAATCCTTAGAACAAATCGCTGCTGATGTCAATCGTATGGCAAACCTAGCAAGAGAAAACAAGTTAGGTGGTGACGATATAAAAGGAGGAACTTTTACCATATCAAATGTGGGAACTTTTGGTTCACTTATGGGAACACCTATTATCAATCAGCCAGAGGTAGCTATTCTTGCAACAGGAATTATTAAAAAACGTGCTGAGGTGATGACTCGTGATGGAGAAGATAGCATTGAGATAAGAAGTATGATGATGCTATCGCTATCTTTTGATCATAGAGTAGTAGATGGGTTTTTAGGAGGTAGTTTTTTAAAGCAAGTGGCTGATAATTTATCTGAAATTCCTGCGCACGCAGGAATCTCTGACTAAAATACACTGAAAATTGAGTTCAACACCTACATACTACTGTTACATGATGACAAACAAAAAGTGTGGTGTTTTGTACATAGGCTATTCTAATGACATTGAATCTAGAGTGATTGAACATAAAACTAAGGTGAATCGTAAATCTTTTACAGCCAGATATAATTGTAATAAATTAGTATATCTAGAAAAACACAATTCAAAGGAAGATGCTGAAAAAAGAGAGTCTCAATTAAAGAAATGGAAGAGAGTTTGGAAAATTGAATTGATTGAAACTATTAATCCAGAATGGATGGACATAGCGATTAATTGGAACGAATCCAATCATCTTACTTTAAAGAGTAAACGAGTTAAAGCTACTTTGGATTTTCATAGAAATGCCAAGGCAATATCAGATAATAAGAACAGTTATGAGTAAGAATCAAGCAGATTCCCACTTTTGTAGGAATTTAGAGAAAGCATACAAAAACCTAACTACTGCCAAAGCCATGGCAGAGCTCTACGAAGAGAACTTTAAAACAGTTTCTAAGTATGTGCATGCCACCAGTCGTGGTCATGAGGTGATTCAGACGGCACTAGGAATGCAATTGTTGCCACAAGATTATGCATTTCCATATTACCGTGATGATGCGATGTTACTTGCTATAGGGATGAAACCTTATGATCTCATGTTGCAATTACTGGCCAAAAAAGATGATCCTTTTTCTGGAGGACGTACCTATTACTCGCATCCATCATTGAATGATATCGATAAGCCTAAAATTCCACATCAGTCCAGTGCTACTGGTATGCAGGCCATTCCTGCTACTGGAGTCGCATTGGGATTCCATTACCGTGAGAGTTTAACTAGCAAGCAACGTGAGGCAATCGATTCAAGTTCAAATTCGAGTTCAAGTTCAGATTCAATAGTCGTTTGTTCCCTAGGAGATGCATCTGTAACTGAAGGAGAAATTGCCGAGGCTTTTCAAATGGCAGCGTTGAAACAATTACCTATTCTCTATTTAGTGCAGGATAACGGTTGGGATATCAGCGCAAATGCTGCTGAAACTCGTGCCCAAAATGCTGCTGAGTATGCTGCAGGTTTTCATGGAATAGAAGCTATTTCTATCGATGGGACCGATTTTGAAGAAAGTTACAACACCTTAAATGAGGTGATTGAAAAAATAAGAACAAAGCGCAGACCATTTTTAGTCCACGCTAAAGTACCATTGTTAAACCACCATACTAGTGGTGTAAGAATGGAGTTTTATCGCGATGATTTAGAAGAGGCAAGGACTCGTGATCCATATCCGCGTATGAGACAATTATTACTTGATAATGGATTTAGTGAGCAGGATGTGGATGGTTATGACGCTTTCGCGAAAGCGGAAGTAGCACAAGCATTACAAGATGCCATGAACATGCCCGATCCAGAACCAGCAGATTTGTTCACACATGATTTTGCACCAACACCAATTACCGAAGAAAAAGGAGAGCGATCTCCAGAAGGAGCAGAAAAAGTGGTGATGGTAGATTGTGCCTTATTTGCAATCGAGGAATTAATGCGTAAACATCCAGAATGCTTGTTGTATGGACAAGATGTAGGAGGTAGATTAGGCGGTGTTTTTAGAGAAGCAGCAACGCTGGCACAAAAATTTGGTGATAACAGAGTGTTCAATACGCCTATTCAAGAAGCATTTATAGTAGGAAGTACGGTAGGAATGAGCGCCGTAGGTTTAAAACCGATTGTAGAAGTTCAGTTTGCAGACTACATCTGGCCAGGACTGAACCAGTTGTTTACAGAGGTGTCACGTTCCTGTTATTTAAGTAATGGAAAATGGCCGGTTTCTATGATATTGCGTGTGCCCATAGGTGCTTATGGTAGCGGTGGACCTTATCACTCCAGTTCTATGGAAAGTGTGGTGTCTAACATCAGAGGTTTAAAGATTGCTTACCCATCTAATGGTGCAGATTTAAAAGGATTGATGAAAGCAGCTTATTATGATCCTAATCCAGTGGTGATTTTTGAACATAAAGGTTTGTACTGGAGTAAAGTAAAAGGAACCAAAGGAGCAACAAGCATCGAGCCATCAGAGGATTATGTATTGCCTTTTGGTAAAGCATGGGTTTTACAAGAAATCTGGAAAAAAGAGGAAGAAGAGACGTTATCCATCATTACATACGGAATGGGCGTGCACTGGGCAATGAATGCGACAGAGCAATTAGGTGTGCAGGATAGAGTAGAAGTAGTGGATTTAAGAACGTTGCATCCGCTGGATTATGAAACCGTTTTTACCAGTGTAAAAAAATGTGGAAAATGTCTGGTAGTGACTGAAGAACCTAGTGATAATAGTTTCTCTCGTGCTTTACAGGGACGCATTCAAGAAGAATGTTTTAAATACATCGATGCGCCAGTAATGGTCATAGGTTCTGAAAACATGCCTGCGATTCCATTAAATTCTGTTCTTGAAGAAACAATGATTCCTACTACGGAGAAGGTGAAGGTGAAGATTGAGGAGCTATTGAATTATTAAATATCAAGAATTTTTTAGTTCTTATCGTATTGATAATTTTTGCCTCTTGTGCAAAAAAGAATTATCAATATTTACAATCATCAACTTATGAAATAAAGCAAGGAGATACTCTATATTCATTTAAAGAAGAAGCTATTCAAGGGAAGTGGCTTGCTAATTATATGAGAGACAAGAGATATATTATTTACAAAGATGGTTATGAGTTGAATAAAGAAAACAACTTTACTAAAAATGAGAATTATAAATACTTTTTGAAAAAAGATAGTATTTTCTATTTGAAGCAAAACAACGTTTATTCTGGGAAGTTGATATTTCAAACCTTCAACGAACTTAAAATTAATTGGGGTGCTTCAGAAACCATATCGTATTACAGACCAAGAATTAGAGTTAAAAATAGCTTTTTATAAAATTCACCCATTACAATTATGAAAGTAACTTTAGAAAGAAAAAATACAGAATACCTACTTGAAGCAAAAGGAGTTTCTGGTAATACCGTAATGGTAGATCATAGTGGTATGGAAACGGTACAAGGTGTAAGTCCCATGGAACTATTACTTATGGGCGTAGGTTCTTGTAGTGCTATTGATATTATTCATATTCTTAAAAAACAACGTCAAGAAATTACCAGCTATAAAGTAGAAGTAGATGGAGAACGTTACCTACTAGATGATTCTATGCCATTCAATTCAATGCATGTTAAAGTAATTCTTGAAGGTGAAATAGATGATCAAAAGGCGCAAAAAGCAGCCGATTTAAGTTTTGAAAAATATTGCTCTGTTTCTAAAAGTTTTGATAAACAAGTAAAAATAAGTTGGGAAGTTATCGTTAAATAAAGCTTTTTTAATCTGCCTAAAGTATTAGTTAGTTTATTTAAATAATAATACTAAATTACTCTTTATTAGTATATTTACGGTCTAACATTTAACGTTTCTATGCGTATCATTTTTTTACTAGCGCTTTGTATGATTAGCATTGTAGCTTGTGATTCTGTAAATTCATCTGACAAGAACTATTATTTCTATCACTGGAAAACTTCATATCAACCTACTAAAATTTCTAAAGAATTAATTTCTCAAGGTGGCGCCTCAAAGGAATATGTTCGATTTTTTGATTTAGTTATCAATCAGCAGGCAGATAAAGTTTTTCCGGTAGCAACGGTACAGTTTGATCAAAACGTGGTGTTCACAGCGCAAGAAATTGTACCAGTAATTTATATACGCAATGAAGTATTTTTGCATAAAGATGGAAGTGAGGAAAATTTAAAAAAGCTTGCAAAAAACACTGCTGATAAAATCAAGCGCATTCAAAACAAGCACTTGATAGGAAAAGCTGCTGTTAAGCAAATCCAGTTAGATTGTGATTGGACGGCTAGTACACGTGATCGTTTTTTCCAATTTTTGGAAGAATTAAAGATTCAGTTACCTGGTTATTTTTTAAGTTCTACTTTAAGATTGCATCAAGTCAAATTTAAAGAACGAACAGGTGTGCCGCCAGTAGATCGAGTTGTTTTGATGGCTTATAATGTAGGCGATTTAGGTAATGTAAAAGAAACCAACTCCATTATTAGTAACGATTTGACATCTCAGTATTTGAAAAAATTGTCTGATTATCCTTTACCTTTTGATGTTGCGTTGCCACTTTTTGAATGGGGTGTTTTGTATCGCGATGGAGAATTGAAAGGAATTCTTAAAGATGTGACTCCTGATTTGTTAAGTTCCGCTTTCGCGAAAGCGGAAAAAGAAAATTTTTATATCGCAACATCTGACTCTTACGTGAATGGAGTTTTTGTGTACTCTGATGATGTATTAAGACTTGAAACGATTACTAAAAGCAAACTGGAGGAACTGGCGTCCATGATCAAGGATGCTTCAAAATCAAACCTGGAGTACGAAACCATATTTTATCATATAAATTCACCATTAACTAATCAATTTTCTCATGAAGAACTTTCGTCTTTTGCTAAGTAGAATCTGGTTGATGCTTTTGCCAGTAATTGCTTTTGGAAGTACGGTTTCTTCAAATGGTGCGTTTTGTGGATGGGATCCATCTTGGGATGATTTTTATTACCCTATCATTGATCAATATTCATTAGTTAATAATGAATATCATGCGTTTTTAAACTGCCCTAATACACCTTTTTGTGATACGATAAGTAGTGATAGTCCTTCCAGTAATTTGCAGGAATGGTTTGTTTACTTAAACGGTGAGTTTACCAAAGAAGAATTAGTAGATCTTATTTTTAAAAGACCTGTGGAATGGTTGTTAGGTGAAGAAGGTTTTGAAAAGTACGATGACGATTTAGGTAAGCGGTTTAATAAACCAAAGTATCATTTTTTCAAGGAATACCTCATTCTTGCAAAGCAAACTCAAAATACATCCAGTGATAGTTCAAGTGGCATAGGTTGGTATCAAGGTGAGTCATATGATTATGAGTATCAACAACGATCTGTGGATAAAAGAGAACTGTTATCTAGAGCACTAGAGCTAGTAGCCATGGCACCAGATGATTTCATGAAGAATCGTGCAGGTTTTCAAGCGGTAAAAATGGCGCATTATTTACAAGAAAATGAAGCTGCTATTAGATATTTTAATACAATTCTCAAAAAAGAATCTTCTAATAATTACATTTATTATAGAGCTATGGAAGAAATGGCTGGTGCTGCATATAATGAGAATCTTCAAACACTTGCTGCAAATTCTTATCTAGAAGTATACAAGCAGTTACCAGATAGACGTAACACTTGTGCGATTAGCTTGCGATTTTTAAATTGGGAATTATTAGAAAATAATAAAGAATTTCTAACTGCCCAGAAAAATAGCGACATCAAAAGTTTCTTCAAAACATTTCATGGTAGAGGTGATGCTATAAGAGAAATGGAACATATAGCTGAGTTCAATGTAAATTCAGCTTATCTAGAGGTACTTGCTGTACGATATCTAGATCAAATGCAAGCTGCTATTTTTGAGCACAATGCATACGGCTATTACGAGGACGCAGAAATTGATGAAAAGTATCCTAAGAAACTTCAGCTTTTTGCAAAGGGACTACTTAATAATACAAAGCTTAAAAATAAAGATTTATGGTCGCTGGTTGTAACAACCACGCACTTATATTTAAAAGAGAATACAACAGCTTTAAACTACATTACCACTTTAAATCCTCAACAGAAAAACCTTAAGCATTTTAAAAGACTTAAAGAAGCTGTTGTTTTTATGGATATCAAGTATTTAGATAGAATAAGGATCAATCAAAGTTATGAACGTATTTCTAGTGATGTAGATTTAAAAACGCATCAACCTACAGTAGCGGCATTTTTTAATCATATTAGTGCCTTGTATAAAGAAGCAAATAATCCCATCGTTAGTGTTTTAGCTTCTATTAATTATGATGCCTATTCAAATAAGGATTCTTATGATTGGAATATGGTTGGAAAGTTTCATGGTGATAGCTGGGAATATAATTCTAAATATTTTTACTTAAATGAACAGTACATCAATAGTTTTGATGCTTTTGTAAGTCTTAAAAATCCAACTTTATTTGAAAAAACAATTTTAAAACGAATGAAAACTGCTCCAAAGGATTATGTTCATGATTTAAGAGGTACCTACTATTTAAGAACAGATCAGTTGGAAAAAGCAATGCAAGAATTTATAAAAGTAAAGACTCCTGAGGTCTTTTGGGAAAATGGATTGAGAACAGAACTGTTTTCAGCATCTATTAAAGAATGGATGAATATAACATTTGCTGATATTTCAAATGATTTTCATATTAAATATGAGGAAGTTCTGGGTGAGAATGTAATTATTGCAGATTCTAGTATGGAAAGAGAAGCCTATCGAGATAATAAAATAAAACTTACCGAGGTACTTACAAGATTAAAGCAATTAGCAGAAAGAGATAAAAACAATACAGCTGATTATTACTATATGATGGGTAACGCCTGGTACAATATGAGTCACCTAGGTTGGTTTATGAACAATAGTTTTTATATCACTAATGACCAACGCAATTCGGTAATTGGTTCAAAATATGGTGATGTTGAATTAACAATTGAATCTGACCATAGTTTTATTCTAGAACAGGCAAATGCGTATCTTTTGAAAGGCTTAGCGTCTGAAAAAGGTTCAAAAGAAACTAATGCTGCCATTTTATTTATGCTTGCAAAAACCAATAGCTGCGTTAATGAAGGTTACAATTCAGATACTAATAACGTCACATTTCAACTTTGCGATGATCATCAAGAGTATTTTGACCTGCTAGAACAAGAATATCTAGATACAGAATATGCTCAAAATGTTTTAAAAGAGTGTAGTTGGTTCAGCAATTACGTTAGGTATAAAAACTAGAAAACCTCATCTTTTCTAATTAAGATGAGGTTATAGATATTTCAAATTTGCCATCTAATTTTTAGGCATAGGTGGGAACTGTTTTAAAATCTCTTTTACAATTTCATTAGTTCTCTCTACTTTTTTCTCTGGAGTAGACTTTAAAGGTGCTGTACCAACTCCTTGCCAGATTAATTCTTTATTCTTTGCGTCGATAAGGTCTATGTATAACACGCCTTCTGTAGTGCGGCTTACATTATTATTGAAACCACCGCCCCAAAAGCCGCCGCCCCAGCCCCAGCCCCAGCCGCCGCCCCAACCCCAGCCCATGTTGTTGAAAACATCAACACGTTCTTTGGAGTCAGTAAAAATACTTACCATAATATCTGGATTGCTGGATTTAGAAAAGCCCTTAGCTTTCATTTCACTATCGATAGCTCTAAGAATACGTTTCTTGTCTAATTCAGAAACTTCTGCTTCGTCTATTCCCGCTTTAAAATAAGCATAGGTTTTGTAATTGTTAAAATCTGTTCCTAAAGCATAATCTTGAGAAACACGCACTGTTTTACAGCTTACCAAGAAGGTTACCACTGCAAGTAGAGTAAATACTTTTTTCATAGCTATTATTTTTTATATGGCTGCTTTCTCTAATGCAGTAATCTACTACTATATTTTTGAAAACAGATTAAAGATTATTTATCAAATCATCACTTACTTCATTAGGGATAGTGACTTTTAAAGAAGGATTTGTTTCCATGGCTCTTTTAATTGCAAATACGGCATTTTCATTTCTCGCCCAGTTTCTACGAGCAATACCATTATTTACATCCCAAAAAAGCATAGATGCCAACTTATTTTCTGATTCTTTACTACCATCAATTACCATTCCAAAACCACCATTCATAACCTCGCCCCAACCAACGCCACCACCATTGTGAATAGAAACCCATGTAGCACCTCTAAAACTATCTCCTATTACATTTTGAATAGCCATGTCTGCGGTGAAGCGTGAACCATCATAAATATTAGAAGTTTCTCTGTATGGACTGTCTGTTCCTGACACATCGTGATGATCACGTCCTAAAACAATTGGTCCTATTTCTCCTGCTGAAATTGCTCTATTGAAAGCTCTTGCGATTTCTATTCTTCCTTCAGAATCTGCATATAGGATTCTAGCTTGTGATCCTACAACGAGTTTATTTTCTTGCGCACCTTTGATCCACTTAATGTTATCCTGCATTTGCTGCTGGATGCGTTCTGGTGCGTCTTTTGATAATCGTTCTAAAACACCAGTTGCGATTTGATCAGTTTTCTTAAGATCTTCTGGATTATTTGATGCACAAACCCATCTAAACGGTCCAAAACCATAATCAAAACACATAGGTCCCATAATGTCTTGAACGTAAGAAGGATACCTAAACTCCTTATCAATCCCAGAAATATCAGCGTCAGCACGACTAGATTCTAGTAAGAAAGCATTACCATAATCAAAGAAATAGGTTCCTTTTGCTGTATGTTTATTGATAGCTTCTACGTGACGTCTTAATGAATGCTGAACCTCTTTTTTAAAACGTTTAGGATCATTACTCATCATCTCATTTGCTTCATCAAATGTAAGATCTACAGGGTAATAACCACCTGCCCAAGGATTGTGTAAGCTAGTTTGATCACTACCTATAGCAACATGAATATTTGCTTGATACAGAGCTTCCCAAACATGAACAATATTTCCTTCGTAAGCTATTGAAACAGTTTCTTGATTCTTTTGCGCTTTTTGAACTCTTGCGATAAGATCATGAGTGTTTTTAATCACAATATCTACCCAACCTTGAGAATGTCTGGTTTGTACAGCTTTAGGGTTCATTTCTGCACAAATCGTTATGCAACCTGCTATGTTTCCAGCTTTGGGTTGCGCACCACTCATGCCACCAAGGCCTGAGGTTACAAAAATGTTACCAGTAGGCGATTTTTTTATTTTTCTAAATGCGTTTAAAACAGTAATCGTTGTTCCATGAACGATTCCTTGCGGTCCTATATACATGTAAGAACCTGCGGTCATCTGACCATATTGCGTCACGCCTAAAGCATTAAATTTCTCCCAATCATCTGGTTGTGAATAATTAGGGATCATCATTCCATTTGTGACTACACAACGAGGCGCTAGTTTATGAGAAGGGAACAAGCCCATAGGATGACCAGAATACATGACTAGTGTTTGCTCATCAGTCATCTCGCTCAGATATTTCATGGTCAGTAAATATTGTGCCCAATTTGAGAAAACACCACCATTACCACCGTAAGTAATCAACTCATGAGGATGTTGTGCTACTGCATGGTCCAGGTTGTTTTGAATCATTAACATAATCCCTGCTGCTTGTTGGGATTGTGCAGGATAATCACTAATATTTCTAGCCTTTATTTCATAATCTGGCATAAATCGGTACATATAAATACGACCGTAAGTATCCAGTTCTTCTTTAAATTCTGGCAATAAAACTTCATGATGTTTCACATCAAAATATCGCAAAGCATTACGTAAGGCAAGCTTTTCTTCTTCAGGGCTTAGAATTTTCTTACGTTTAGGAGCATGATTTACAGCGGTATCATATTGATGTGCAGGAGGCAAATCGTTAGGGATTCCTTGTTGTATGCTTTCGCGAAAGCGTTGTAACGAACTATCTAAACTCATAAAAATCTAATTTTGGCTGTTTTTTTTCTTATCATAACCATATGGACAGTGACGGCAACCGCTCTCACAACAATATCCTCGCTTAAGATGATATTGCTCTGTAAAACAGCGGTATCCTTGTGGTGTCAAATAATAATCACCTTCTTCTACAGGTACAATTTTTTTCATGCCATAAAAATACGACAGATAGTGCAGTATGTAAACTTGTTTATTTATAAAGTATTAATAAATCCTACGAAAATATTGAGGGAAGTAACCTGTAAAGATTGCCTTTCTCTCATCAGTATTTCTAGTTTATGAAACTTAAAATAACTTAGAAAGCCACACTTATTTAATCCATAACTTTGCACGATGATTTTAATCAAAACCTCACTTCTCAAAAACTATAAAGGCATGATGTTATGGCCTTTTTTGTTGGTAAAAGATCGTAAGTATGGTAAGGATGTAGTTTTCATGAATCATGAAAAGATTCATGCTCAACAACAAAAAGAATTATTGATTGTGATTTTTTATTTGTGGTATGTATCTGATTATTTAATTCAATTATTGAAGTACAAAAATCATCATAAGGCTTATCGCAATATCGTTTTTGAAAGAGAGTCCTATTTTTATGAGTGCTCTTTAGATTACTTAATTACTCGTAATTTTTTTTCTTTTTTGAAATTTTACAATAAAAAGTATAGTGATGGATAAACTTTTTAAACCTCAAAAATCTATCAATCAAAAATTTAAATCCTTTCGTAATATTGATATTGAAATCGATATAAAACGAGAAGATCAACTGCATAAAGAGGTGTCTGGTAATAAGCTACGTAAGTTAAAGTACAATTTGATAGAAGCCCAAAATCAAGGTCACGATACTATTCTTACCTATGGTGGTGCTTTTTCTAATCATATTGCAGCAACAGCAGCGGCAGGAAAGATATTAGGTTTAAAAACTATTGGTATTATACGTGGTGAAGAATTAGGAATTGATTTAAAGAAAACCCTAGCAGGAAACGCTACTTTAAAATTAGCTCATGATAACGGTATGCATTTTCATTTTGTTTCACGCGAGGATTATCGAGAAAAAGTAGCTGCAACATTTTTGGATAGAATGTCTGCTCTTTTTGGTGCTTTTTATTCTATTCCAGAAGGTGGTACTAATGCACTGGCTGTTAAAGGAACTGAGGAAGTTTTAACTGATTTTGATAGAATCAATTATAACATTATCTGTGTTGCAGCAGGAACTGGTGGTACAGCAGCAGGCATCATAAATAGTGCGGCAATAAACCAAAAAGTAATCGTTTTCTCTTCTTTGAAAGGCGACTTTATGCAGGCTGAAATTGAGAAATACACGAGAAGAAAAGATTTTGAGATAGTAAATGAAACGACTTTTGGCGGTTATGCAAAATCTAATGATAGATTGATTGATTATATGAACTCTCGCTTTCGCGAAAGCGGAATACCATTAGAGCCTATTTATACAGGAAAAATGATGTATGGAATAGAACAAATGGTTGAAAGTGGCGTTATCAAAGGTAAAACTCGTATTTTAGCTATTCATACTGGCGGCTTGCAATCCATTACCGGTTATAACAAAATGTTAGATAAAAAACGACGACTTAATCTAAGTTATGAGAATGAATTATAGACATTTTTTCACCTTATTCCTTTTAGGTGTTTTCTTAGTATCCTGCGGTTCTAAGAGCAATGTGGTTACTACAAAAAGAAAATCTAAATCACGTACAACCAAGCAATCTCCTATGGTTGTTAAAGAAAATGATAAAGTAACGACAACTTCAACACCTAGGAGTGCAGATAATGTTGCTAATTATGTAGAAGATTTTAAGGATGTCGCCATGCAAGAAATGAAGCTTTATAAAATTCCAGCAAGTATTACTCTTGCTCAAGGAATATTAGAAAGCGGTTCTGGAAGTGGTAGACTGGCTGTAGAAGCAAATAATCACTTTGGTATCAAGTGCCATACAGGATGGACTGGTGGAAGAATTTATCATGATGATGACGAAGATCAAGAATGTTTCCGAACTTATAATAATGCTAATTATTCGTATCGAGACCATTCGTTGTTCCTGAAAGATCGTCCAAGATATGCAGGACTTTTTAAACTTGATGAAGATGATTATAAAGGTTGGGCAAAAGGTTTAAAAACAGCAGGATATGCAACAGATAAAAGATACCCACAAAAGCTAATAAGTCTTATAGAACGCTATGAACTTTATAAATATGATAACATCACTCTAGGCAAAACAGTTGATCAAAAGCCTAGAATTATTGAAAAAGTTCAAGAAAGTACCACGCCAGAACTAGTGAAACAGCACACGGTCGTTAAAGGAGAAAGTCTTTATAGTATTTCAAAAAAATACAGTACAACTGTCGAGCATATCAAAAAACTCAACAATTTAAAATCTAACGATTTAAGTATAGGTCAAGTGTTGATCGTAAAATAATTATTTTCATGTCATTTAAATATCAAAGAAGTAGTGTGCTTTTTAAAGAAGCAAAAAAATATATCCCTGGCGGAGTCAATTCTCCTGTACGAGCTTTTAATGCGGTCGGTGGTGATCCTGTTTTTGTAGAGCGAGCTAAAGGTGCTTATTTACAAACAGAAGATGGACATCAGATCATAGATTACATCGCTTCATGGGGACCGATGATTCTAGGACATGCTTTTGAGCCTGTTGTAGAGGCCGTTATCAAAGCTACAGAAAAAGGCACCTCGTATGGAATGCCTACTGCACTAGAAACTGAAATTGCAAGGCTTGCTGTTTCCATGGCGCCTAATATCGATCAAATAAGAATGGTGAATTCTGGTACAGAAGCTTGTATGAGTGCTGTGCGATTAGCGCGTGGTTTTACTGGAAGAGATAAAATAATCAAGTTTGCTGGTTGTTATCACGGTCATAGTGACTCATTTTTAATCCAAGCTGGAAGTGGTGCAGTAACTTTTGGAAGTCCTAATAGTCCAGGCGTGACACAAGGCACTGCAAAAGATACCTTGCTAGCGCAATACAATAATCTAGATCAAGTTGCAGATATTTTTAAGCAAAATGAAGGAGAAATAGCTTGTGTAATCATTGAACCTATAGCAGGTAATATGGGCTGTATAGTTCCTAATTCTGGTTTTCTGGAAGGCATAAGATCTTTGTGTGATCAACATGGTGCCTTATTCATTTTTGACGAAGTAATGACTGGTTTTAGATTAGCTCGTGGTGGAGCACAAGAGACAACTGGGGTAAAAGCAGATATTGTTACTTATGGAAAAGTAATCGGTGGTGGACTTCCTGTAGGAGCGTTTGCTGCAAGACAAGAAATTATGAATCATCTTGCGCCTTTAGGGCCAGTTTATCAAGCAGGAACTTTAAGTGGGAATCCACTGGCGATGAGTGCTGGTATGGCTATGTTAACACATCTTAATAACCATCCAGAAATATATGATAGTCTAGCTTCAAAAACAGAATACTTACACAAGGGAATAGATTCAGTTTTCTCTGACAAAGGAATTGATTACAAAATAAACCGTTATGGATCGATGATGTCTGTGCATTTTACAGATCAAGACGTGGTAGATTTTTCAAGCGCTGCAACTGGAAACAATGATTGGTTTAAAAAATTCTTCCATGGTTTGTTAGAGCGTGGAATTTATTTACCTCCTAGTGCTTTTGAATCTTATTTCTTGAACGACGCTTTAAGTTATGATGATCTAGACAAAACTATAGAAGCTAGTAAAGAAGTAGTAGCAGCATGGTAATTGCGCTTTAGCTAAAGTACAGCCCAGAGTTAATTTTTCAATCAAAATAGTGTATTCTGAATGAAAACGGCACAAAAAAACCGTTCTACCTAAGAACGGTTTTTTATAGGCTCATTTAATATTCTTACGTTTTTTTAAGAGTGAAATAAGTAATCTATTAAGTGGTATTAACAACTCTATATCTAAGACGTGTTTTTTAAATCTAATATTGAGACTTACTCAATTATGTACAGTATTAATTACCTCTACCACTTTTCTTTTTTCTACTTTTCTTTTTACCATTCTTAATCTTTACCATCATTTTCTCCCAACGTGTATATTGATCTGCATTAAGAATAGATCTCATTTCTCTCTTCATAGCGATTTGTTTTTCTAGCATTTGTTCTTTGAGGGCAATTCTTTGATTGCTTGTCAATTTTGAACGCTCTTCTTTATTTAGTTTTTTAGCTTTTCGATCTTTAGCATTGTTTAATAAAAGCTGCTCAACTTTGATCTGTTGTTTTTCGTCAAGGTCAAGAACGAGGGTCATATTTTTGGATTTTAAAGATGCAATTTGTTCAGGTGTCAAATTTCTTTCTACACGTTGTGCGTTTATTAATCCTACTGTTAGTATCGCAACTAGAATCATTAATTTTTTCATTTCTTTCTCTTTTTAATTTATGTGTTATAAATCTATGACTTGGAATTTTTAGTTAAGTTTAATTAAGACATAAAAAAAGTCATGCACTAGGCATGACTTTGATAGGTGAAAAATAAAATAATTCTTCTTATTTATTCCTTGATAGATTCATCAGTTTTTGTTGATGTTTCAGAATTAGTGGACTTAACAACCTCTTTACTGTTATATTGTTCGTTTAATTCCTTGATAACTGTTTCTGTAATATCACTAGCCTCATTACCATAAATTAATCCGCCAGATTTATTTTTTCCTAGTACAAATGAATAATTATTCTTTTTTGCGTGAGCGGCAATAAATTCTTCTACATTAGTATCTAGTTCTTGCAACTTTTTTTGCAATTCATCTTGCATGCTTTGCTCTTGCGCTTTAATCTGAGATTCAATCATTTGCCATTTTTGACCAAAAGCTACAATTTCCGGATTAGACTGTTGTTGTTGTTGACTCAATTTACCAAATTTAGCCTGCATCGGTGCTGCTTCCATCTGGTAAGCCATACCTAGACTATCTGTTTTCTTTTTAAAATCTTCTTGTTTCTTTGTGATTTCTGCCTCGATATCAATCTTTTCTTGATATTCTTCATATACCTTCTCACTATCTACAAAGGCTACTTTTTGAGATTCTTGACAAGATGCTGCACCTATTAAAATGACTGCTAATGCGATAAATTTCTTCATTTTTAAATTTTTAAATTTCAGCAAATGTATTCATATTAATTATTCAAAGCAACGTAACGGACTATGATATTAGTCAACTTAACCTTATTCCTAAATTTTATATTAATGGTTATTAATTCTCTCTATAAGAAACATTTTGTAAAAAAAATATAATTGTAACAAAAAATCTGCTAGTTAGGGTTAACTAGCAGATTGATAAAGCCTAAAACTAGATTATTAAACTATTTCTACAAATAGTCCTGCATCTGTTTTTTCTACTTTGGCTACTTTTTTACCAGTTAACCCTTTAATGGATTTATCCCATTTTTTGTTACTGAGTCCGGCTTGTTCTTTAAGAGTATTTAGATCCATTTTTTCTTCTTTTTTGAGAAGGTCATAAACCAGTTGCTCATCATCGTTTAATTCTACTGAAACCGTATTTTCTGGTTTCATTTGTGGAAAGAATAGCACTTCTTGAATAGATGGATTATTAGTTAAATACATAATCAATCGGTCCATTCCTATTCCTAAACCAGAAGTAGGTGGCATTCCATATTCTAAAGCTCTTAAGAAATCTTGATCGATAAACATTGCCTCGTCATCACCACGATCTGCCAGTGCCAGTTGTGCTTCAAAACGTTCCCTTTGATCTATAGGGTCGTTTAATTCTGAATATGCATTGGCAATTTCTTTACCGCAAACCATCAACTCAAAACGCTCTGTTAGTTCTGGATTATCTCTATGTTGCTTGCAAAGCGGTGACATTTCTTTGGGATAATCTGTGATAAACGTAGGCTGTATGTAATTACCTTCACATTTTTCGCCAAAAATCTCGTCAATAAGCTTTCCTTTACCCATGGTAGCGTCTACGTCTATGCCTTCCGCTTTCGCGAAAGCGTACAACTCTTCCTCACTTTTACCATGAATATCAAATCCTGTAAAATCGATGATAGATTGACGCATAGTAACTCTAGGATAAGGTGCTTTCCATTCAATGGTATGCTCGCCAAATTTACTAGTAGTTGCTCCATTCACTTTTATAGCGCAGTTTTCTAACAACTCTTCTGTAAAGTCCATCATCCAGTTGTAGTCTTTATAGGCTACATAAATTTCCATTGCTGTAAACTCTGGATTGTGTGTGCGATCCATTCCTTCATTACGGAAGTTTTTACTGAATTCATACACACCGTCAAATCCACCGACGATCAATCGTTTCAAATACAGTTCGTTAGCAATACGCATATAGAGCGGTATGTCTAGTGAATTGTGATGCGTCATAAATGGACGTGCAGCAGCACCACCAGGAATAGGCTGTAGAATAGGTGTTTCTACTTCAAAGTATTCACGCTCGTTAAAAAACGATCGCATGGCATTAAAAAGTTTTGTTCTTTTAACAAATACTTCTTTTACATGTGGATTTACTGCAAGATCTGCATAGCGCTGTCTGTAACGAGTTTCAGGATCGTTAAACTCGTCGTAGGTATTTCCTTCGGCATCTGTTTTAGGAAGTGGAAGAGGCCTCAAGGCTTTACTAAGAATTGTATATTCCTTTATGTTAACAGTAATTTCTCCTACTTGTGTTTTAAAAAGCTCTCCTTTAATACCTATAAAATCACCTAGGTCTAGTAGCTTTTTAAATACATCATTATACATCGTTTTATCCTCACCTGGACAAATCTCATCACGGTTAAAATAGACTTGTATGCGACCATCTGCATCTTGAATCTCTCCAAAGGAAGCTTTTCCCTGAATCTTTTTACGCATTAAACGCCCAGCGATAACCACCTGTTTACCTTCTTTGAAATCGGCTTTAATCTTTTTAGAAGTAATATCTACTGGATAAAGTGCTGCTGGATAAGGATCTATTCCCATATCGCGCAGCTTGCCTAGTTTCTCACGGCGTACGATTTCTTGTTCAGAAAGTTGCATAATTTGTGTTTGAATTAAGCTTGCAAAGGTAAAATAAAATAAAAGTCAAAATCAAAATATAAAACTAAAACATACTAGTGTTTTTAAGATGTAACAAAACTGTAATTAAATCGTCGTATTGTTATTGTTTTGATCTTCAATTATTGTTATTTATTTATTCAATAACTGCTGGTTTATAAACAAAACTATTAATTTTATTATTGTATTTTTATGAGCATCTGGCGTGTTATTCTTGCCGTTATCTTTCCACCGTTAGCCGTTATAGGAAAAGGCTGTGGTTCTATAATTATAGTATTTATTCTTACTTGTTTGGGCTGGATTCCTGGTGTGATTGCGGCTTTGATTATTTTGAATAATCCTGATAAGTAAACTTTGTATCTTAATTAAGGTAAACCGCATGTATAATTTTACCTTTGCATCATGAATAAAAAGGTAAACTTCCAGGATTTAGGTCGCAGGGATTATAAAGAAACCTGGGACTTTCAAGAACAGCTTTTTAAGTCTATTCTAGATACCAAAATCAAGAATAGGAGAGAAGAAGCTGGGCTTGTTACTGAAAATCATTTACTATTTGTAGAACACGATCACGTTTATACTTTAGGTAAAAGTGGCGATCTTGAAAATTTACTGGCAAACGAGCAATTGTTAGAAAATATAGGAGCTACATTTTATAAAATTAATCGTGGTGGCGATATTACCTATCATGGTCCAGGACAGATTACTGGTTATCCTATTCTTGATTTAGATAATTTTTTTACTGACATTCATAAATACTTACGTTTTCTGGAAGAGGTTTTTATTAAAATTCTAGCTGATTATGGTTTAAAAGGAGAACGCAGTGATGGCGAGACTGGCGTTTGGCTAGATGTTGGGACTCCTTTTGCTCGCAAGATTTGCGCACTGGGCGTGCGTGCTAGTCGCTGGGTTACCATGCATGGTTTTGCATTTAATGTTAATACAAATTTGGGTTATTTTGATCACATCATTCCTTGTGGGATTGATGATAAATCAGTCACTTCTTTGGCTGCAGAACTAAAGAGAGAAGTAGACCTTGATGAAGTTAAAGAAAAGATTAAACTGTATTTCTCTGAACTTTTTGAGGCACAATTAGTTTAGCTTTTATTCATTTTTTATTCCGCTTTCGCGAAAGCAGAACAGTTATAATATTCTATCCATTCACACAATAAAATACGTTTTGTTAAAACTTGCCTTTATTCTATTTAGAATAATTCTATACAATATTCTTATAGTCTTTTATATAAACTATAAGAAATAACAATTAATAATAAATTGGCTTATGTTTATTTAATCTAAATAAGGGTTTTAAATTTGCAGCCGCAAATCAAATTCTATTTATATTTAATCTAAATAAATGAATAAATTATATACCATTTTACTTTTTGTAGGTATTTCTTCTTTGGGTTATTCTCAAGATACAAAACCGGCAGACTCTGTTGAGAACCTTCAAGTAATACGCTTAAAGCCTAATTCTATTTTAGGAAGTAAATTTGAAGCTCAAAATAGAACAGGTTCTTCCTTTTACATGTCAGAAAGAGATCTGACTAAATTTAATTATACCGATGTCAATAGAGCATTACTTTCGATTCCTGGTGTTAATGTTACAGAAGAAGATGGTTTTGGTTTACGCCCTAATATCTCTTTACGAGGTACGCAAGCAGAGCGTTCTTCAAAAATCACACTGATGGAAGATGGTGTTCTTATAGCACCAGCACCATATTCTGCTCCAGCGGCTTATTATTTTCCAAATGTAGCGCGCATGGAGGCCATAGAAGTATTGAAAGGAAGTAGTCAGGTTCAATATGGCCCATTCACTACTGGTGGTGCTATTAATTTTGTTTCTAGCTCTATACCTAATGAGAGAAAAGGCTATGCGAGAATGAACGTTGGAAACTATAATTCTAGACAGACAGAGTTGCGTATAGGCGATAGTGGAGAACAATGGGGTTATATGGTTGATTTTTTAAACTTCAGTAGTGACGGTTTTAAAGATCTAGATGGTGGTGGCAATACTGGATTTGATCGTAATGATTATAGCGGTAAGTTAAGTTGGAGAACAAAGAAAGATGTAAAAATCCAACAATCGGTAACTTTAAAGCTGCAGTATAGTGAAGGTTTAGATAATGAAACTTACCTAGGTCTTGCAGATGCAGATTTTGAAGAGAACCCTTATAGAAGGTATCTAGCTAGTGCTGCAGATATTATAAGTACAGAACACGATCAGATCCAATTAACTCATATTATCCAGCCATGGTCTAATGTAACGATTCAATCTACTGCTTACTCAAATAATTTTAAAAGAAACTGGTATAAGTTAGATTATGTAAATACAGGAAATGGAAACGTAGGAATCAATAATTTGCTAGTAGATCCAGTAACTTTTCAAGACGAATACAATGCTGTAGCTAGCGGTGCTGATACGGCAGAAGACGTTTTTGGTGTAAAAGCAAACAATAGAGTTTATTATTCCAGAGGTGTACAAACTAAGGCAAATATAAGATTTGGTAACAATGTTTTAAGTGATTTAGAATTAGGTGTGAGATACCATGAAGATCAAGAAGACCGTTTCCAATGGGTAGATTTATACGGTATTGAAAATGGAAGAATGGCATTAACTTCTCCTGCAACAAGAGGTACTGATGCAAATCGCATTTCCGAAGCTCAAGCGATCGCGCTTCATGCTTTATACAAAGTTAATTTTGGGAAGTTAACAGTAACTCCAGGATTGAGATATGAAGATATTACACTTACTAGAGATAATTACGGAAGTAACGATCCAGGTCGTACTGGTATCGATTTAAGTTCTAGAGAGAACACGGTAAGTGTTTTTATCCCAGGTGTAGGAGCAAATTATCGCATCAATAATACTTGGTCGTTTTTTGGTGGGATGCATAAAGGTTTTTCTCCACCGGGAAGTTCACCAGATGTAGATGCAGAAGAAAGTGTAAATTATGAATTAGGTTCTCGATTTTTAATTGGTGGATTGAGAGGTGAAACAACAGTATTCTTTAATGATTACAGTAACCTTTTAGGAAGTGATCTTGCAGCTAGCGGTGGCGGCGGTACAACAGACATGTTTAATGCTGGTGATGTGGATGTTGCAGGTATAGAAGTTAGTTTTTCTTACGACCTATTGGAAAATAATAGCAAATGGTCATTACCTCTAACATTAAATTATACTCATACACAAACAGAGTTTCAAACCGCATTTGATAGTGATGTTTATGGAGAAGTAGCAGTAGGAGATGAGATCCCTTATATCGCACAAAATCAATGGAATTTTCTAGCAGGTATTTCTCACGAAAAGTTTGATATTAATGCAAACGCAAGATTTGTAGGAGAAATGAGAACGCAAGCGGGAACTGGAAGTATTGCTGCTGCAGAACGTGTAGATCGTAATTTCTTAATTGATGTTTCTGGTAGATATAACTTCAATAAAAACCTAACAGGAACTTTAAATATGATCAATGTTCTGGATAATGAATATGCTGTTTCCAGACAACCAGCTGGTTTAAGACCTGGACATCCATTCGGTATCAATGCGGGACTTATTGCTAGGTTTTAATTTTAAGAAAATATAAAACTATTTATCTTTATCATCATAATTTAAAAACTGTGATATGGGAAAATTTGAAATTTATACAAATAAATCAGGCGAGTTTCGTTTTAGGTTAAAAGCATCTAATGGACAAAGTATTCTGGCAAGCGAAGGTTATACTACTAAAGCAGCTCGTGATAACGGTATAGAATCTGTACGTAAGAATTCTCAAGATGAGAAACGCTTTAAGAAAGGCGTGAGTAAATCAGAACAGCCATATTTTAATCTTACTGCTACAAACGGTCAGGTAATAGGTAAAAGTGAAATGTACAACTCAGATGCGGCATGCGATAACGGTATTCAAAGCGTTATGAAAAACGCTCCAGATGCAGAGATTGTAGAGTCTTAGAAAACTATGTTTTAAGTTAATTAAAATCCCTTTTCAAAACTGAAAAGGGATTTTTTGTTTTATCTAGACCTTATTATGCTAAGTGTATGTAAAGCATCCTTATCAAGTTTTCATTCTACAAACCTAAAGGGTGCTAAAACTTTATATTAATTACCAACTGATTACTTTTTTTAGTTTTCAAACACAAGCTTAAGCTCAAGTTCAACTTCACTTCCTTGCTTTAAGCTCAAATAAAGTAGGAAACAACTGATTCTTTAAATAGTAAAGTCCATCATCTCGCAATTCCATATTTGGAAACACATCATAAGGACTACCATCATGTTCTGCAAATAACTCTATCGTTAATCCTGCTTCAATAAGTGATTGAATGACCTCACTCAACGAGTGATTCCAGCCGTATTCTTTAGAGATTATAGTAGAATCTGGCGCAGCATACGTGCCAGAATATTCATCGTAAATAGCTTCATTTTGAGAATAGTGATACTTAAGTAATGGTATTTGCTCATTGTAATCGTACATCCATATAATTGGATGAAATTCTACAATATAGAAAATGCCTCCAGGTTTTAAACGTTCAGCAATCATTTTTGCCCATGGTTTTAAATCAGGCAGCCAGCCTATCGTTCCATAACTGGTAAAAACAATATCAAATTGCTTTTCTATGTGTGCTGAAGTGTCTAAAACATTGCAGCACACAAAGTCTACAGGCAAGTCTAATTCATCACTCAGTGTTTTACCTAATTCAATGGCTTTATCAGAAATATCTATAGCCGTAACTTGGGCACCTTTGTTTGCCCAACTCAAAGAATCTTGACCAAAATGGCATTGCAGGTGCAAAAGTTTTTTATCGTTTACGTCTCCTAATGTTTTTAGTTCATAGGAGTTTAATGAGTTTCTCGCTTTCGCGAAAGCGTGCTTATCATAGAAACCACTTTCATAATGAATATAGGTCTTAGTATTCCAGGTTTCTTTATTAATGGCAAATGCTTTTTTAAAATCCATATCTCGACCACTTACTTATTTTAATTATGGTGACTAAGATAGTGGTATAAATTTCAACGATTAATTTTTGTTTAACGATTTGATAAAATTATTAAACGTAATTTTGATTTTATATGAAACATATTTCTCAAAAAGACATTAATGAAATGGATCGCTTTTATCGCGGCAATTTAATTAATAGTGTTACAGGTTTTAAAAGTGCTAATTTACTCGCAACTCGATCAAAAGACGGTCTGGATAATGTGGCTATTTTTAGTAGTGTGACGCATATAGGTAGTAATCCAGCGATGTTTAGTTTTGTACAAAGGCCTTTGGGTTATGGTGTAGGTCATACTTATGAAAACCTGAAAGAAACTGGTAAGATCACACTCAATCACGTGAATATTGATTTAATGGATCGTGCACATCAATCCAGTGCAAAATATCCAGAAAACACCTCAGAATTTGAAGAATTGAGTATAGAAAAAGACCGTAGAGAAGGTTTTTATGCACCATTTGTAAAAAATGCAAAAGTACAAGCTGCTGCAGAATACGTAAGCGAGTACTATCTAGAAGAGAATAAATGTATTCTCGTGATTTGTAAAATTACGGATATTTTTATTCCTGAAGATATACAACAAGAAGATGGTTGGCTCAATCTAGATAAGGCTGGTACATTGACTATAAACGGTTTAGATGGCTATGCAACTGTAAAAATGGAAAAGCGATTAAGTTATGCGCAGGTAGATAAAAAGCTAGAAGAGATTGCTATAAAGACTGGCAAATGATTAAGATGTCTATCTGTCCGTTAGGTGTATTTAGAATTAATAAATGATCTCCGCATGCGCGGAAAATGTTATGAAGCAAAAAGCACGCAATCAACACAATTTACCAACTAAGGTATGTCCCGTTTGTGAACGTGAATTTACCTGGCGCAAGAAATGGGAGAAAAATTGGGAAACGGTAAAGTATTGCAGTAAAAAATGTAGTTCTAATAAATAGGCCGAATTTATTCGGCTCAATAAAACACCGCCGTTAGGGGACAGCTTAATTTAAAAGAGGCAGAATTCATTCTGCCATTTATAAAAATTTAATTTATAGAGTATGAGTAACCTAGTTTGGTTTAGAAATGATTTAAGAGTAACCGATAACCATAGCCTAAAGGCAGCTTGTGACAAAGAAGGCGATGTCATAGGAGTTTATTGTTTTGATCCTGCTTTTTATCAAGAAAGTGACTTTGGATTTGATATAGATTTCAAATTGCCATTTTCTAAAACTGGCAAATACAGAGCACAATTTATCATTGAGGCTGTAGATGATCTAAATAAACAACTTCAAAATCATGGAATTCCATTACTAGTTTTTCATAAATCACCTGCTCAAGTATTTCCAGACTTAATTAAGGAATATGAGGTTCAACATATTTTTTTACAAAAAGAATGGACACGAGATGAAGTAAGGCAAGAAGAAAAGTTAGGTGAGGCTTTAGAAGCTGCAGGTTTAAAAGATCAGGTAAAAGGGCAAAGAGTTTACGATCAGTTTTTATTTCATCCTGATGATGTTCCTTTTGAAAACTTTAATCAAATCCCTAAAGTTTTTACAGAATTCCGCAAGAAGTGTGAAAAGCAGTCTGAGGTTAGAGATTTAGTCAATATTGACGATTATAAACAAGAGTTGCCAGAAGTAGAGGAAACAAAACTTCCTACTTTAAACGATTTAGGATTAGAAGGTTTTGAAAAGGATCACCGCAGCGCATTTCCTTGGAAAGGTGGTGCAACTGCTGCATGGGAGCGACTCGATCATTATTTCTGGGACACTAAAAAGCTTCAATATTATAAGAAAACTAGAAATGGATTAGTCGGTACAGATTACAGTAGCAAATTCAGTGCCTGGCTAGCGGTAGGAGCTATCAGTGCACGAGAAATTTATTGGGAAGTAAAACATTTTGAAAAGGAAGTTAAGAAGAATCAGGATACATATTGGCTCATTTTTGAACTGATCTGGAGAGATTTCTTCAAATACGTATCGCTAAAACATGAAAGTGATATTTTTCAATTAGGCGGTATTCTAAAGACAGATTATGAATGGAAATCTAACGAACGCGAGTTGAGTAAATGGATGAACGGAGAAACACATGAGCGATTTGTGAATGCTAACATGAAAGAGCTAGCAGCAACAGGATTTATGAGTAATAGAGGTAGACAAAATGTAGCTAGTTATTGGTCCATGCACAAAGAGCAAGACTGGAGAATAGGTGCTGCCTATTTTGAGCATATACTTATAGATTATGACGTGCATTCTAATTATGGAAACTGGATGTATAATAGTGGTGTAGGAAATGATCCTAGAAATAGAACTTTTAATATCAAATCTCAAGCAGATCGCTATGATGGTGATGGAAAGTTTCAAAACTTATGGTTGCAAGAGGAATTGTTTTAAAACCCAATTCCTGCGTATGCAGGAATCTATCAGGTTAAAAAAAAATATTGAATATCAATTACAGAGCAAGTGATATTGAAGTTGAGATTTTAAAAGTACCGTAGATAGAATAAAGCAAATCCGTCCTGCGACGGCTTGACAAAATAACATATGAAAACACTTAGGTTAATATTAGGCGATCAATTAAACCATAAGCATTCATGGTTCAATGGTGATCAAGATAATAACATTTATTTCATGGCCGAGATGCGTCAAGAAACAGATTATGTGACGCATCATATTCAAAAAGTAGTCGCGTTTTTCATGGCTATGAGAGGTTTCAATGAATGGATGCAGGATCGTGGTTGGAACACCGTGTATTATAATCTTGATGACGATAATAACACACAGGATTTGATTGAAAACTTGAAACAGTTGATTAAAGATCAGGATATTGAGAAATTTGAATACCTCGCTCCTGACGAGTGGCGACTGGATCAACAACTAAAAGATTTTTGTCAATCGTTAGATATGGAATGGCAAGGTTATGATACCGAGCATTTTTTGACCAAAAGAAAAGATGTAGAGAAGTTTTTTGAGGGAAAGAAACGTCTAACTATGGAGTATTTCTACCGCGACATGCGTAAGAAATACGATATCATGATAGAAGGTGACAAAGAACCTGAAGGCGGCAAATGGAATTATGACCAGAGCAATCGTAAGAAATGGGACGAAAAAACAGAGATTCCACATGAGCGAGGCTTTAGAAAAGATGTAAATGAAATTACTGATTTATTAGAAAAAGAAGGTGTCAAAACCATCGGTCGTATAGATTCAGAAAATTTTAACTGGCCTACAACTAGGCAGGATGGACTTGATGTTCTCAATTATTTTTGCGAGCATTTGTTAGTTCACTTTGGTGATTTTCAGGATGCCATGCACACCGATCAAGATTATTTATTTCACTCTAGACTAAGTTTTGCGATGAATTGCAAATTACTTTCTCCTTTAGAGGTGATTCAGACGGTTTTATCTCGCTTTCGCGAAAGCGGAAAAGAAAATATAGACATCTCTCAAGTAGAAGGTTTTGTACGGCAGATTTTGGGTTGGCGAGAGTTTATGCGTGGTATTTACTGGAAAGAAATGCCAGATTATCAATCTAAAAATGTGCTAGAGAATAATAATAAATTACCAGATTTTTATTGGACAGGAGAGACGAAGATGAATTGTCTAAAACATTCCATTAACAACTCTCTAGATAATGCATATGCGCATCACATCCAGCGATTAATGATTACTGGAAATTATGCGCTACTTACTATGACAGAACCTAGTTATGTGGACGAGTGGTATTTAGGAATCTATATAGATGCCATAGAATGGGTGGAAATAACGAATACCAGAGGTATGTCTCAATGGGCAGATGGCGGTATTGTAGCGACAAAACCGTACGTTTCTAGCGGTAGCTATATCAACAAAATGAGTAATTATTGTAAAGGTTGTGCCTACAAGGTCACAAAGAAAAAAGCCGAGGAAGATGCCTGTCCATTCAATTCACTTTACTGGAATTTCCTTTCAGAAAAGCAAGATTATTTTAAAAATAACCAGCGTATGAATATGATGATGGCTTTGCTTAAAAAAATGGATCCAGATTTGTTAAAAAAGCATCAATCTAGAGCAAATGACATAATTTCAAACCCTGAAAAATATTAATCTTATAACTTATCTACAACGGATTAAATGTGTTTATGTTAAATTTATTAACCACGTCGTTTTAATGACTATTCCTTACATATTTCTGTTAATTATTTTTCAATTGCTATTTCATTAACAATAAGTACCGCTCTCATCTTTGATTTTTAAAGTGAATCAATAAAATTAAATATTATGAGAAGTATACTTTGGCTTATAGCCGTTATCTGTATAATTGTATGGGTTTTAGGTTTGGTAGGTGTCGGCGATGGAATGGGAATGGGAAACTTAATACACATTTTATTAGTAATTGCTGTAATTGTAGTTTTAATAAATATTATATCTGGTAGAAAGCCATTATAGTCATATTCACTCACTTAAAAATTATTATAATGATTAAAAAAGTTTTAGTAGTAGCAATAGCTGCCATGTTTACATTAGGAACTGTAAGCTGTAGAGAAGATTCTACAGGAGAGAAAATTGAAGACGCTGCAGAGAATGTAGCAGATGATGTTGAAGATGCAGTGAATTAATTAACATTTATATTAAAGTGAATGAAACCGTTTCAAATTATTGAGGCGGTTTTTTATTTTAATAACTTTTTACATGAACCCTACAGCATAAAAATCTTAAATGGTATTTAGATAATTTACATGAAGAGAGAAAGTGAATAATCTTTAAAAAAAAAGCCTTTCAAAACAATTGTTTTGAAAGGCTTCCGACGGGCTAATTAATAAAAATATTATTGTACAGCAACATTAAAACTTACTTGTATATCTGTTTCTCCACCAGCGCCTGATAAAGTACCGTCGTTAGGCTTAGAAGGCTCATGACGCAATACGATTGTCAATACACCAGTTCCAGCAGCACCAGTATTAATAGTAGTCATTACACCTAAAGGATCACCATTTACGTCCGTATCTGTCTTAGAGATAGAAACTCCTGAGACAGTTGTAGTGTAAAATACCTCATGCTCATCTCCTTCTTCAATTACTTCTTCAGTAATATTTTCTGTTGGAGATTCTAATTCATTCTCAAAACGAACTTCACCATTGTAATTTGCTCCAGAAGTTAATGGGCCAGAAACACTTTCCATATCGATAGTACCATCTCCATCTGCATCAACAGATCTTAATATTACCCTATCGGTATTGTCAACTGCGTTTGTTAACGTGTACGTTACCGTTGTAATTACTTCTTCTTCATTAATAATTTGTGGAGTGTCGTCGTCTTCACAAGAGGTCATACTTACTACTGCGATTGCAGCCATTGCTAGGGTTTGAATTGTTTTTTTCATAGTTAAAAAATTAAAAATTAAAGGTTATAAATAAATTGAATTTGTATATCGCGACCTACTTCATCAGCATAAAAACGCTGTCGATTAAGGTAGTTGCGATAAGAGGTGTTAAATATGTTATTAGATGTTACTGATAATCTCGCTTTCGCGAAAGCGTAACTTATACCAGCATTCCATAAACCATAAGCTTCTGGAGATTGAGAAATTTGAACTGTTCTAGTTTCAAAAGTACCATCATCTAACGGTACTCGAGCCTCATAATCATTATCTGGAAATCTGGACTGTTGCCATACATATTGATGCGTAAGTTGAAAATCAAATCCAGTATCAACCACATTATACCAGGTGAAGTCATTTTGAATTTGAGCAGGTGGCATATCTATAAGTGCTTCATTATTTGTAGTATCATTACCATAGATGTATGAAAAGCTAGTAGAAAGAGATATCAATTTTTCAACGTTATATATGATCTCATTAGGATTAGAATTCATCTTTCTTACCGGCTTTTTTGTATAAAAATCATAGGTAGCGTGAGCGTCTATTCCATACAAAAGAGCGTTTACTTGCTCGTATTCAAAAACAGGAAAAGCGCCACGATTAGTAGTTTCAACTCCTGTAGGTATCAACTGAATGAAGTTTTGAACACTATTTAAATAGGGATTTAACTCAAAATCAAAGTTGCCTTGTTGCACATGAAAATTTGTATTGATTTTATACGATTGTTCCTTTTCAAGATCCAGACTTCCTAATTCTATAGTAGCCAGTGCGTGGTGCAGCCCATCGCTGAAAAGCTCACTAGGATTAGGAGCACGATTTGCGGTACTTAAGTTTATGGACAGATCATAATGATTGCTAAAAATATATTTTGCACCTGCTGTAAATGCTATCAAATTATAATCCAAAACTGGATTAGTGAGTAATTGGTTTCCTTGTCGCTCTACTTCAAATTGTGGAAACTGTGTATCATAGCCTAAGTCTTCCCAACGACTTTGAAAATAGAATTTCTCTGCATCAATCTTATAATAGTCATAACGAAAACCGGCATCGATGATCCATTTTTCATTTGGTTCATAAAGTGCACTTGTGAAGCCACCTACTTTGAAAGCTGTGTAATCAGGTATCAAACGTCTTACGCCAGTTGCAGCATCTGGTTGATTAACTTGATACATGGCATCTGTTCCTATTTGAAAAGTAAATTGATCCATAGCATCCATCAAGAAATGACCAGCTATGTTATGCGTTTGTAAATCAATGTCTAATGAAGCTCTACCAGCATTCTCGCCACGGCGTATATCAAACTCTTTTCTGTTATTAAATTGAAAAGAATAATCGATATCTAATTTACCTAATCCTGCAAATCTTTTATAAGTATTTAACTGAAGACCGTGGTGTTGTACAGCTTGTTTAGGTGCGTCAATATCATAGGTAAAATCGTTGATAATAGTAGGCTGTCCAGAATTGATACTCGTAACAAGGTCTGCCGCATTACCTATATGGGACGCTCTTAGTATTCCTATTTCTGTGTCATAAAAAGAGTATTTCAAACTTGCACCATATTCAAACTTTTTAAAACCAACGCCAAAATTTACAGCTACGGTTTCACTACCTGTATTGCTCAAAACGTAATCTGGAGATTCAAAATCACCTAATTTTTTATAAGTAAGTGTTGCTTGCTCGTACCATCCAGAAGCTCTATAATTATTAACGGTTGATGTGATGCTACCACCACGACCATTGGTTTGTCCTTGTGCAATAATATGACCGTTCAAGGTGTCTTTAGAAATTACGCGAGCTGGCTCAATAATGATCGTTCCGCCTACTGCATCGCCGCCGTAACGTAACGCAGTGGCACCTTTTATGATTTGAATATTGCTAGCTGTATTTACATCTATATTCGGTGCATGTTCTACGCCCCATTCTTGATCTTGTTGCCTTAATCCATCGTTTACAATGCTAACACGACTTCCATAAAGTCCATGAATTATGGGTTTTACCACACTATTTCCGGTTTTTAAAGAAGAAATTCCAGGAACCGTTGCTAGTGCGTCGCCCAGACTGGCGCCACTATATTTTTGGATGGTTTCTGACTTTATTCTTGTACTGGACTGTGTACTGGAATGATTATCGTGAACATCTGCAATAACTTGTACAGCTTCTAGATCGTTCACGTGATGTTCTAATGATATGTTCTTTATCATATCATCATTTAAATCGACTATGATTTTCTTTGTATCACAGTCATAATGAGAAATACTTATATCATAAGTTCCGGCGCATAACTTTTCAATTCTATAAGATCCATCTGCTTTTGTAATAAAAGTTTTTTGCAGTTGGACGATATAAATTTGAGCCAATTCTAGTGGCTTTGAATCGTGAAAATCTGTGACTTTTCCTTGAAGGACGTAATCACATTCTTGTGCGTTACTGTAACAAAATCCTATGATAAGGACTATTGTCACAAGTGTTTTAGAAAACATGTGGTAAAATTAAATTACAACTTAATACAGGAACGAGATGTTCCCAATTTATGAGTAGTACATTTGTAAATAAATGTTGTATAACCTAAATACAAAATTTTTAGTAACTATATAGTAATCAAATACATGTATTTATTTTGTTACCATAATGTCTCACCTATATAGATAAAATTATAGTAATATACTGATCTACAACAAAAACAGTTAAGAAAATGGCGGTGGCCTGGTAGTATGTATAGATGGATGAGAATCTGCTTTCACA
Source organism: Nonlabens sp. (assembly GCF_965657255.1). Classification (NCBI taxonomy): domain Bacteria; kingdom Pseudomonadati; phylum Bacteroidota; class Flavobacteriia; order Flavobacteriales; family Flavobacteriaceae; genus Nonlabens; species Nonlabens sp. Next base: position 162,012 of record NZ_CBFHNM010000002.1, on the reverse strand, counting down.
AAAGCGAGAACAGCAACAACATCATGTTTGATAATTACTGGCGCTGCAAGATCATAACTTACAGGCAAGGAAGTGTCAAAGGATTGTGATTGAAACTCTTGAGCAACAATACATACAGAACATTCTATGCTTTCTTCGTCGTCATGAGCAAATTCATGCACAACAGATATCTGTGCTGCGGTGAATAGCAGCAATAGAAAAGATGCAATTATAGATGTATAGTTTTTCACTGGTGCGAATATAGTAATATGTATTCCTAAAAATATCTAAAATTTTACAAAAAGAAATTCCATACTAGTCCAAAACGAATGGTGAAATCACGATATGGATTGCGAGGCGCACTAAAATAGTTCGTATTGCTTGCAAAAAGTTGATTAGCATGTTCTAGTTTAAAGAAGATTCTGGTTTGTCGCACTTTAGCATTTATAAAAAGATCAATCATTGGAAATCCACCTAATAGATCTGTGTTTTGGGTGTAAAATTCTCCTAGAACAGGATCGTAACCATCCATATTGTATTCTGTAAAATATTTGGCAGTTATTCCTGTTTGTAATAAAAGTGCTTTTTTAAAGAACCTGTTTTTATAATATAGAGTAGTTCTCGCAGTAAGATCTGGAACGTTGATTACATTTTCTGTTTGTGTTACGTTTTGATACATGACAGTGTTATCAAGACCAAAATAATTAAAAAACTTAATGTCTTTATTAAGTTTTACTTTCAAATAAGTAATATCGCCTGTAGCTTGAAGTGGTGTCGCATTATAACCAGTAACTTCATCATTAGTATCAGTAACTAAGGTTTGTATAAAATAAACGTGATCTTGGATTGTTGTTAAGGTTATTTGCGCATTAAAAAACTTTTCAGAATCTACCTGAAAGCTTAATTCTTGTTTTTCAATATTATTAAAATTGTTTTGCCAGTTGTAATTAATGTAATCGCTTTGATGCAAGGTGTAATTAAAATCTGGTGCTCGAGAATTTATAGCAAGTCCAGCTTTAACATTAAAATCATTAAATTGATACGAAGCTTGACCATTAATGTATTGTCCATCTAGATCACCAGCGACATTTAAACCTGCGTTAGCTTTTACATTAAATTTACCAATTCGTTTTGCAAACTCGGCTTTGAACTGGTATAATTCACCTATCAATCGATTGGTAATGATTTCGTTACTTTGATTGATTAATCTGTCATATCCATAATTGTATTTATGCCTGGCAATTCCTGCTTTATAATATCCTAAAAGATGATGGTCGTAAGAAACACCTGCCTCGATCATTCCTTCTTCTAGGTTGGTTTTATCTCTAAGGTTAGAAGAAATGAAGGATTCTCCTAGAAAAGCCTCGTCAGCAGTGGTCTGTCTAAATTCATAAAACTTATCTTCATAATAGGCTTTATTGTAAATACGGCCGCTGTAGTAAGATGTACTGTCTTTATTGCCTATTAATTCATAATCATGGTCGATATAGAAGCGTCTACCGTCTAGAATACTTTCTGCATCAGTAAGATTAGGTTCTAATCTGCCGCGATTGTTAAAATCTTCAAGGTCATCAATAAACCCTTGTAGAGATGTTTCTTCTAGACCGCCATTTTCTTGATTTAAATGATCTTGAAAAACAGTATGTAATCTCAATCGGTATCGATTATTTTTTGAAGTATAATTTGAAGTGAACTTAAAGTTTCCTGAACTTGTAAGTGTATTTACATAATCTCCAGCACTGCGCACGCCTTTGTAACTGATAGAAAAGTTGAATTGTGGTGAAATATTAGAGGTGAAAAGCGCTTCTAATTGTTGCCCTTGATTAACAACTGTTTTAAAATAGAGATCTGTAAGAGGTGTTGGGACATAATAATCAAGAATATCATCAATTTCATAATAGTTTTGATGTCTAGCTCTAGATCCTAATCGAGGTAATAGTAACTCTAGATCAAAGTTTTTACCCAGTTCGTTATAAGGTTGTCCTACATTATGAAAAGGCATTAGTTCAAAGTCATCCTTGCGTAAGTAATTGAATTTAAAATCTTTCACCATGGTAAGCGTTGTGTCCAGGTGTGTTGTGTCACGATTTTGGGTAATAATTAAATAATCTGTGATAGGTGGTTTTTCTCCTTCAACAGTTACTTCTTTATTATTTAACGGTCTATTAGGGTTATTAGGATCATTATTTTGAATAGGTTGTTTTATTTTTTGCGCAAAAAGGCTCACCGGAATCAAGAATAATAAAAATACAAATCGTTTCATAAATGGAGTAGTCGCTCAAAGTTCAAAAGTAACGATTTAAACGACTTTAAACTCTAGCTATTATGTACTTTTGATAATGCTCTTCAATCAAATCCAGTCTATCTTTGATCTTTGATAGAAGTAAGGACTTTAAACTGATCTAGATGAATGGCATCTTAGTAATAAGAATATGGTGACTTTTTAAAAATTTATTAAAATGCTTTTAAACCAAATTCATAAAAACATAATAGAATGCGGTACAGACGAGGCTGGTCGTGGTTGTCTTTCTGGGCCTGTAACCGCTGCGGCTGTAATTTTACCACTAGACTTTGAATCGGTATTTTTAGATGATAGTAAGAAGCTTTCGCGAAAGCGTAGATATTATTTAAGATCATTGATTGAAGAGCAAGCACTGGATTATCATGTGTCGCATGTGATGATGGAAAAGATAGATCAGATTAATATTTTGCAAGCAAGTATTCTCGCCATGCATCAAGCTATAGATGGTTTGAAGTTAAGGCCAGAACATATAGCCGTAGATGGAAATAAATTTAATGCCTATCCAGATATACCTTCCACGACTGTGATAAAAGGAGATGGGAAATATTTGCATATTGCCGCAGCCTCAATATTAGCAAAAACCTATCGAGATGATTTTATGTTACAGATAGCAAAGGAGTATCCACAATATGATTGGGAAAATAATCAAGGTTATCCTACAAAAAAACACCGTGCTGCTATAAAAAAATATGGCCCAACACCATATCACCGCATGACTTTTAGATTACTGCCAGATCAAACTGCTTTAGACTTATAACTTGTTGTTATTTATGAGCTTTAATAATAAGAACATTTTTATTTTTACACTTTAATTTTTTTTCATGCGCCATTTTATTGCCCTTATTTTTATTGTTTTTAGTCTCTTAGGTTGTGAACAAGATCCAGAGGTGAATCACGCGTTGATCAATCGCATTCCTACAGACTCCAAAATTATTATCCGTACTGATAATTTAAAAGATCTTGATCAAGTTTTTAGTTCTAATGAGTTGTTTGAAAATTTATCAAGCCTCTCTAGAATACAGGAAATAAAAAAGGCAAGTGCCTTTTTAAGAGATTATAATCTTACTGACGATTCCTTAATCGCCCTAAGTATAGAAGGGAAAAATGAAGTGGTGATTACTTTAATAACGACACCTGTCGATAAGGTAATTGATTCTACTAAAGCAACAAAAGTGATTTCTTACAACAAGGTAGAGATTATAGAAAGACAGAAAGATAAAATACCTTATTATTCCATTAATCACAAAGGTGTTCATCTAGCGAGTTCTTCACAATTAGTTATAGAAAGTCTGGTGCGTCGAGATGTTTCAAAATATTTGTTTGACGATGGTTTTGAGGATATCTATAAACGCACTAAAAGTGGAAACACTATTTACGTAAAAGCGACAGAAAAAAAGTGGTTGGAGCAATTTATTATAGGCAATAATATCAATGACAATGGTAACCATGCACAATGGTATCAACTAGAAGCGCAAACTGGTGATGATATCGCATTACAATTAGATGGTGTAATTACTTATAAGGATAGTCTAAAAATGGATCATGATCTTTACAATAACATTGATGCTGCACAAAATCAAATTCAAGAAGTTGTACCGGTTAATTTCTTAAATCTAAAGGCAGTAACTTACAAAAAGCCTTCTCAGCTTATAGATAATTTGAGAAGGTATCATAGTAAAGATGTAAGAATAGGAAGTCAGCTTCTTGAAATTCTAGATAATACTCAAGAAATGAGTGAGGTAGTTTTAGATAAGTCTAATGCCTTGGTATTTACCTTAAAGCCTTATGAAGCCATTTTTATGAATCTGGACAGTCTTTCTACGGCAAAATTTACCTATCGCGATCACATGGTTTATGAACTGTCGCAACCGGTAAGCACCAGCGCCCTTCAACCTCTTGTGCAGTCCAAAAGTTATAAGTTTGTCACCATCCTAGACCAGCATCTTATATTCTCAAATAGTTCTACAACCTCAGAAGAATTTATTTCAAATTATCAAAATAAAACAGTGCTTGCAGAACAATCATGGTGGCAACCTGTAAGTGATGCATTGAGTAGTAGTAGCAGTTTGTTAAAAATTACTAGTACAAAAGAATTAAAGGAGCAAGCCCAAACAGCCGCAACAACAGATTTGAAAATAATTAAAAAAATCAATGAGAATGATTTTCCTTTATTAATAAGTCAGTTTGTCCATCAAGATGAATATGCGCACTACCACATGATTATACCTGCAGTTGGTAACTCTAATATAGAATTGAAAGTGAGTCAATTAGGAACTTATAAATCACCTAATAAAATCATTGCTGGACCTTTTCTATTTTTTAATCATATCAGTAAAAGACACGACGTTGCTTTTCAAGATGAAGATTTTACTTTACACTTACTATCGGAAACAGGTAAGAAATGGTGGAGTAAAAAGCTAGATGGTGTTATTCTAGGAGAGATAGAGGCCACTGATGCCTATAAAAATGGCCGCAATCAAATGGCGTTTGCCACTAGTACGTCGGTTTATTTCCTTGATAGAAATGGTAAGGATGTGAATACCTATCCTAAAAGATTCAAAAACACGATTACACAGCCTCTTAGCGTTTTTGATTATGACAATAGACGTGAGTATCGATTTTTGGTAACGCAAGGAAAAGAGCTTACTATGCTGGATAGGGATGGGAAAACTATTAAGGGTTTTAATTACAAAAAGAACTCTGAAATTACTACCCAACCTAAGCATTTTAGATTAGGAGTTAAAGATTATATCGCTTTCGCGAAAGCGGACAAAACAATAGCTTTATTGAGTCGAACAGGCAAAATAAGAACTAAAGTTAAAGAGGAAATAGACTTAAAAAGTGATTTGTACTTTCATAATAACAAGGTAGTAGCAATGACTAAAGTAGGAAAGTTAATGCAACTGGATTTAATGACCGGATCAATTAAATATCTAGAAACCTTTGGGTCAGAATCTATCATAAATGCAAATGAAAAGTTGATGGTTGTTCAATACAATAACGATTTGACAATTAATGGCAATAAAGTCACGCTACCTTATGGTACTTATTTGCCAGCACAAGTAACACATTTAAAAAGTGGTGATTTTATTCATTTAATTGAAAATGGAGAACATCAAGTTTATATCCTTAATAAAAATGGTGAGGTTGTATCAAATTTGCCAGTTTATGGAAAGTCTGTTAGTAAACTATCTCAATCTCATAATCGATACCTATCCACATTAGATGGTGATGATGTGATTATATATAAATGGTAATTGTTTAAATGAAAAAATGAAATTTAATAGTCGTAAAGATCCATTATTTCAGTTAGTCACCTTTGGTGTTTGTATAACTTTGTGCGTGGTAGTAGTCAATAGAATCACATCTGAAACACCTTTATTCAGTGCATTTGTATTGGGTGATATTTTAAGCGTTTTAGTTGTAGCATTTTTACTTTGGATTTACTTTGATACAAGTTATGAATTAACAGCGACATCTCTTAAATATAAAAGTGGTCCTTTAAGAGGTTCTATAGCAATTGATGATATTAGAGAAGTGATTAAAGGAAAGACTCTCTGGTCAGGCATTAAACCTGCTACTGCTAGAAAAGGTTTGATTATTAAATATAAAGGCTTTCAGGAAATTTACATTAGCCCTAGAACTAATGACACATTAGTAGAAAAGTTATTAGAATTAAATAAGGATATTAAAATCACTATTCCATAGTTGGCTAGGATATTAGTTGATTATTTATCTATATTTAGGGCAAATTCAATTTCAAATTGATCAATAATATCTTGTATACATTGTTCAGAAGCTGCAAATGTGTCGGTGTCTGAATAACGGTTTAATTTTGTTCTAAAGGCTTCAAACCTGCCTTCAGTGTAAATATTAGGTAATTACGGATGTACATAATATTGTTTACAAACAGATCTTGTGTTTCCTAGTGCCGTTGCTGCGGCGTCATAACCACGCAAGATATTCTTCTCTCTTTCTTTAATAGTTTTTGGTTCAGGAAGTTCTATCATTTTTATGAAAAATTCTCTCGTCGCTCCCCAAGTTCTAAAATCTTTTGCGCTAAATATGTCTCCTGCAATCTCCTGCATATACTGGTTAACCATCGTGCTATCTATAGAGTGGTGATTTCCTTTCTCATCATAATATTGAAATAGTTCCCAGCCAGGGATTCCTTCACATTCTTGAATTAATTCGACTAATACTGGATCATCAATAGTTGTATTTTGTGAAACACCTTTCTTGCCGGTGAATGAGAATTGAATTTTGTCTTTGCTATCGTTGATATGTTTCATTCTTAATGTTGATAATCCATAAGTTTTATTTTTATCTGCATAGTGTTGATTTCCAATTCTTATGTACGTTTCATACATAATAGAGAGAACGATAGCAAGGCATTTTTCTTTAGACATATCCTCTTGATCAAGATCTTTGTGCAGTCTTTTTCTGATTTTTGGTAACGCTTCTGCAAAAGCGGACATTTTGAAAAACTTAGTTTGATTGCGCAATAAAGACCAGATATCGTGATATAAATACACTTTCCTGCCTTTTTCATCACGACCTACTACCTGAAGGTGGCCATTAGGAATTTTACTTCCCCTTACTTTTTGCCATGCTGGAAGAATCACTAGTGATTTGATCCGTTTCAATTGAACCTTATCATTTAATCTAGTTGTATTATCTATGAGGTAAGTAAAACCACGACCGTATTTCTTACGATGTATAGATAAATGTTGGTCTTGAATATACACAAGGTCCGCCAGGTGCGCTGCTGCCTCTGGCTGTGTGAGGTATTCTTTAATTTGGTTTGCAGTTAAAGTCATAGTTAAATTTAGAATGAACAAACGTCATTGATCCTTAAAGAAAAACCAATTAGTAAATCTTAGGGAAATAATTCATATTTAATTAAGAATAATATAAATAGGTAACAAGAATTAAAAAGGTATCTTTGTGTGCAATAAAAAATTATTGCATGATTTCTCACAATTCCAAGTTTTTAGGTGAAGGTTTAACCTATGACGATGTACTTCTTGTACCAGCTTATAGCGAGGTGCTTCCTAGAGAAGTAAGTATTAAAACTAAATTTACTAGAAACATAACGCTCAACGCTCCAGTTATTTCTGCAGCAATGGATACCGTTACAGAAAGTCGCATGGCGATAGCTATGGCACAGGAAGGCGGTATTGGGATTCTTCATAAAAATATGACGATCGAGGCTCAAGCGCAAAAAGTACGTCGTGTAAAACGAGCAGAGAGTGGTATGATCATAGATCCAGTCACTTTAACAGAAAATGCGACTATTGGTGATGCAAAAGCCAGTATGAGAGAACATGGAATAGGTGGTATACCTATTATTGATGCAGCAGGCTATATTAAAGGAATTATTACTAATCGAGATTTGCGTTTTGAGAAAAATGATTCTAGATCAGTAACTGAAGTAATGACTTCAGAAAATCTGGTGACTGCAAAAGCTGGAACTTCTTTACAACAAGCTGAGGTTATTCTTCAAGAATATAAAATCGAGAAGCTTCTCGTTGTAGATGAAGAAGGGAAATTAGAAGGTTTGATTACTTTTAGAGATATTACCAAATTAACTTTACAGCCTAATGCAAACAAAGATCAATACGGTCGTTTGAGAGTAGCCGCTGCTATAGGTGTTACTGGAGATGCTGTTCAAAGAGCTGGAGCACTAGTAGATGCAGGTGTAGATGCAGTTGTTATTGATACGGCACATGGACATACTAAAGGTGTGGTAGATGTTTTAAAATTAGTAAAAGCCTCTTTCCCAGACCTAGATGTTGTAGTAGGTAATGTTGCAACCGCAGAGGCTGCAAAATACCTAGCAGATGCAGGCGCAGACGCAGTTAAAGTAGGTATAGGTCCTGGATCTATTTGTACCACTCGTGTAGTAGCAGGAGTAGGTTTTCCTCAATTAAGTGCGATTATGGAGGCGGCGCATGCTTTAAAAGGAACTGGTGTGCCAGTAATTGCAGATGGTGGAATACGCTATACTGGTGATATACCAAAAGCAATTGCTGCAGGCGCAGACTGTGTTATGTTAGGTTCTTTACTTGCTGGAACGACTGAGTCTCCTGGAGAAACTATAATTTATGATGGTCGTAAATTCAAGTCTTATCGAGGAATGGGATCTGTAGAAGCGATGCAACATGGTTCTAAAGATCGTTACTTTCAGGATGTAGAAGATGATATTAAAAAGCTAGTTCCAGAAGGAATTGTAGGTCGCGTTCCTTATAAAGGAGATTTAAATGAAAGTATGACGCAGTTTATAGGTGGATTAAGGGCTGGAATGGGATATTGTGGTGCAAAGGATATAGAATCCCTTAAAAGTAATGGTAAGTTTATAAAGATCACTAGTGCAGGAATGATGGAAAGTCATCCTCACGATGTTACCATCACTAAAGAAGCACCTAATTATAGCCGTTAAAAAATGAAAATTATTTGCATAGGTCGCAATTATACAGACCACATAAAGGAATTGGCAAATGACAGACCTGAAGAACCTGTTGTTTTTTTAAAACCAGATACTTCAATTTTACTACATAAGCAACCATTTTTCATTCCGCCATGGAGTGATGATGTGCATCATGAGGTAGAAGTGGTCGTTAAAATCAATCGCATCGGTAAACATATAGAACAGAAATTTGCTCACAAATATTATGAAGAAATAGGTTTAGGTATTGATTTTACAGCAAGAGATGTGCAACAAAAATTAAAAGGAAAAGGATTGCCGTGGGAAAAGGCCAAAGCCTTTGATGGAGCAGCTGTGATTTCTAGAGACTTTATTAATAAGAAAGATCTTCCAGCATTAGATAATTTAGATTTTAAATTGTTTAAGAATGGTCAGTTGCAACAGGATGGTAATACATCGCACATGCTGTGGAAAATAGACGAGATCATCGCTTATGTATCTCAGTATTTTACCCTCAAAATAGGAGACTTGATATATACAGGCACGCCAGCTGGTGTTTCTAGAGTAGAAGAGAACGACGTGTTAAGAGGCGTTCTCAATGGTCAAGAAATGTTTGAAATCAAGGTCAAATGAAAAAAATGACCTACGATTTATCTCAAATCAAAAATATTTCTGATAACGATCCTGATTTTATAAAAATGATGGTGGATACTTTTGTTAAAGAAATGCCTGTCGATTTAGAAAGACTTGCAGCCGCAGTTGTGGAAGAAGACAGAGTAAACGTTCATCGCTTTGCTCACAAGATAAAACCTTCTTTAGAATTATTTGGGTTAAAAGGGCATCAACAAGCATTAGTTTTAGAAGCTTGGACAAAAAATAACGGTCCAGAAGATCTTAACGAGGACTTCATGAAATTACAACAAGAGTTAGAAGAGACGCTGATACAGCTCAAAAGAGATTTTTAAATGAAAGCTACTATAATTACTATAGGAGATGAGATTCTTATTGGTCAGATCGTTGATACAAATTCTGCGTGGATGGCTCAGGAACTTAATAAAATAGGTGTTCATGTTCATGAGATTATCTCTATAAGTGATGAGAGAGAGCATATTTTATCCGCTTTCGCGAAAGCGGAATCACAATCAGACCTAGTTCTTATTACCGGTGGATTAGGTCCAACCAAAGATGATATTACAAAAACAACTATTTGTGAGTATTTAAATGATGAGCTGGTGCTTAATCAGGAAGTGCTGGAACACGTCACACGGTTGTTTGCAAAATATGTAAAAGACCCAATGGTCGATATGAACAAAGCGCAAGCTATGGTTCCATCTAGGGCTGAGATAATTAAGAATGATTTTGGGACGGCTCCAGGTATGTGGTTAGAAAACAACAAGGTTATTTTTGTTTCTATGCCAGGAGTTCCTTTTGAGATGAAGGAAATAATGAGCAGTGGTGTGTTGCCTAGAATTATGGCTGTGCCAGATTTACCTTTTATACATCATAGAACTATTTTAACAGCTGGTCAAGGTGAGAGCACGATTGCTACAAGAATTGAAGAATGGGAAAGTAATCTGCCCTTAGACATTAAGTTAGCTTATTTACCCAGTTTAGGTACCGTTAGATTAAGATTGTCTACTACTGGAAAAGATAAAAATGCCATAGAAAAAGCTGTAGATGATCAAATTGTCAGGCTTTATCAACTAATAGAAGATATTATTGTAGGAGAGAGTAATGAAGAGAGTCTAGTAAACCAAATAAGTAGATTATTTAAGGAACAAAATAAAACACTTGCCACGGCAGAAAGTTGTACAGGTGGGAAAATAGCTAACTTAATAACGGAAATTCCAGGAGCTTCAGCATTTTTTAGGGGTAGTACAGTAACTTATGCTACAGAGTCCAAAGTTGATATTTTAGGGATTGATCCATTATTAATTGAGAAACATTCTGTGGTAAGTCATGAAGTAGCTCAGGCAATGGCAGTTGCTGCAAAGAATAAATTTAAATCAGACTATGCTGTTGCAACCACTGGTAATGCTGGTCCTTCTAAGGGTGATAGTGATGCGAGTGTCGGAACTGTTTTTATAGGTATCGCTACTGAAAATGAAAGTTTTGCCTTTAAATTTATGATGGGAAATCATCGAGAACGAGTGATTCAAAAGACCGTAAATAAGTCATTTGAATTGCTTCAAAAAGAAATATTAAAAAAGGCTTCAAATTAGTCTTGTGAGATTAAATAAAATATCGTTATTTTGCATTCCGATTTTAAAGAACAATAATCATGTCTAGAGTTTGTGAACTTACTGGAAAAAAAGCAATGACTGGAAACAACGTTTCCTTCTCTATGAATAAGACAAAACGTAGATTTAACGTTAATCTTTTCAAGAAAAAATTCTATTTACCAGAAGAAGATAAGTGGGTAACTCTTAAGGTTTCTACTAGAGCAATAAAAAACGTCAATAAAAAAGGAATTACTCAGGTAATGAAAGAAGCTCGCGCAAAGGGTTTCCTTACTAAGTAATTTTTTAAAAGTAATATAAGATGGCTAAAAGTAAAGGAAATAGAATTCAAGTAATTCTTCAATGTACAGAGCACAAAGAATCTGGTATGCCAGGAATGTCTCGCTACATTACAACTAAAAATAAGAAAAACACGCCAGATCGTCTTGAAATTAAAAAATTCAATCCGGTTCTTAAGCGTATGACTCTCCATAAAGAAATTAAATAATTAAGACATGGCAAAGAAATCCATCGCATCCCTACAAACGGGAAATGTAAGATTAACAAAAGCAATCAAAATGGTAAAATCTCCTAAAACAGGAGCCTATACTTTTGTAACTGCTATCATGGCTCCAGATATGGTTAACGACTTTTTGAATAAAAAATAAGTTGATAAATTAAAACGTAAAAACGTCTTACTGAAAAGTAGGACGTTTTTTTTGCGATTATTTTTTCTAAAACGGCACATCCTATTTAAGTATAATACAAGCGATTTATTATCTTTTCGTTTCGGTCTTATCTCTCCTTTAATCAATTATATAGTCGTAATTGCCATTAACTTTCCTATTTTTGTGCTCATTATAAACAAACCATGAGTTTTTTCAAAAAAATATTCTCAAAAGAGAAAAAAGATACCCTAGATAAAGGCTTAGAAAAGTCAAAAACCAGCTTCTTTGATAAATTAGGTAAAGCGGTAGCTGGTAAATCAACGGTAGACGCAGATGTTCTTGATGATCTCGAGGACGTATTGATTTCTAGTGATGTAGGTGTTGCTACAACAGTTAAAATTATTGATCGTATTGAAGCTCGAGTTGCAAAGGATAAATATTTAGGCACTTCAGAATTAGATCAAATTTTGCGTGAAGAGATCGCTGGATTAATGAGCAAAGTAAATCACGGTGATGAAACTGAATTTACAATTCCTGAAACAGATGGACCTTATGTGATCATGATAGTAGGTGTCAATGGTGTAGGTAAAACTACTACCATAGGTAAACTAGCTTATCAACTTAAAAAGGCAGGTAAGAAAGTAGTTTTAGGTGCAGGAGATACCTTTAGAGCGGCTGCAGTAGATCAATTAGATATATGGGCACAGCGTGTAGGTGTTGATATTGTAAAGCAAGCCATGGGTAGTGATCCTGCTAGTGTTGCTTTTGATACTTTACAAAGCGCAGTTGCACAAAATGCAGATGTGGTACTTCTTGATACGGCAGGACGTTTACATAACAAAGTAAATTTAATGAACGAACTTTCTAAAGTAAAGCGTGTTATGCAGAAAGTAGTTCCTAACGCTCCTCATGATGTGATGTTAATTCTCGATGGATCTACAGGTCAAAATGCATTTGAACAGGCAAAACAGTTCACGGCCACGACAGAGGTAACCAGTCTCGCTGTTACTAAATTAGACGGTACGGCAAAAGGTGGTGTGGTGATAGGAATATCAGATCAATTTCAAATACCAGTGCGTTATATAGGTGTAGGAGAAGGCGTAGAAGATCTTCAAGTTTTTAATAAAGTAGAGTTTGTAGATAGCTTCTTTAATTAAAATACTCCATAAATTATATTTAAACTCTCGTTGATATAGTATAATATATCTACGAGAGTTTTATTTTTATGGAAATTTGATCCATGAAATATTTACTACTTTTTTTACCCTTTCTTTTTATTGCTTGTAAATCTTCTGATACTAAAGTGCAGACTTCTAGCAATGACTTTAGAACTTTTAAGGTAATAGATTCTATGTACTTAGTGAAAGAGGATATTTTTGGAGATTTATTGGATGAAGTGGTTAGCTTTCGCGAAAGCGAGAAACTCAAAGAGCTTATTCTCGAAAAGAGCATTCCAGAAATTCAAGAAGCTATCGCTAGCGGGCAGTTTTCCTACAGAGAATTGACTTTGTTTTACCTAAAGAGAATTTATAGATACGATAGAGAGAATAAAAAGTCATTAAATTCCATCATTGCCATTAATCCAAACGCTCTAAAACAAGCAGATGCTGCAGATCAGGATTTAGCCTACTCAAAACAACAAGGTGAAGATCTATCTTATTATACGGTAAAAGGAATGCCTATTCTTCTTAAAGATAATATCAATACGGATGATATGCCTACTACGGCTGGAGCAGCTGCATTGCTGGATAATACAACCTTACAAAATGCTAAAATTGTAAATAATTTGAGACAAGAAGGTGCGGTAATTTTAGGGAAAGCAAATTTAAGTGAATGGGCTTATTTTTTCTGTGGCGATTGTCCTAGTGGTTATAGTGCTGTAGGAGGACAAACGTTGAATCCTTATGGTAGGAGAACGATAGATACTGGAGGATCGAGTAGTGGAAGTGGTGTAAGCGTGGCAGCAAATTTTGCAGTTGCAGCTATAGGAACAGAAACTTCTGGTTCTATTTTATCTCCATCTTCTCAAAACAGTGTGGTCGGTTATAAACCAACAACTGGTACCTTTAGTGGATCAGGCATTATACCTATTTCTAGTTACCTAGATACCGCAGGACCTATGACAAAAAACGTGATGGATAATGCTATTTTAACACAAGCATTGGGCGCACCTTATGATGTAATTACTGCATCGGGAACAAATAATTTTCAAGAAGCAAGTTTAAAAGGCGTTCGCTTTGGAGTGTGGACTTCTTTTAAAGAAAATCCATTGTACGTGCAAGCACTTACAAATATTGAAAAAGCTGGCGCGGTGCTTATAGAGCTAGATGATATGAGACCGCAATTAAATGGGTTTCTAAAGCTACTTAATGCAGATATGAAAAATGATCTACCAGCTTACTTTTCAGGGTTGTCAAATCCTAAGTACAGAGGTTGGGATGTTGAGAAAGTGATGGAATGGAATAAGAAAGACTCTATAAAAACAATGCCTTATGGGCAAAAACTTTTTCAAGGTATTATTGATGAACCAACTATTTCAGAAGAGGATTTTTGGAAGTTCAAAACAGACATGACCACAAAAGTAAAAGAATATTTTGAAGATTACATAAAACGTCATGATCTAAGTGGTTTTATATCGATTAATAATTACACAGCTGGAGCGGCTGCGGCAGCATTTTTTCCTGCGATGACAGTTCCTATGGGGTATGACGACAAAGGTCAACCTTATGGCCTTACTTTTATCGCTCCTAATGAAGAAGATTCATTACTTTTTAATTGGGCAGCAGCTTATGAGAGAATGACTCAACATCGTGTAATGCCTAAAGAGTATAGAAATTAAATAATTCATTATTCAACCTTAGAACACAATTAACATTGGAAGACAACAAGCCACCTATTCTTAACAGTAAAAATATTGCTCTTATTACAAAGATCATTGCCATCTATTCAGCATTCTATCTTTGTGTAATTGTTGTACAGCTATTTACAAATCCGTTAGATGATAATCCGTTGACACCTCAAAATGCCTATGACCCCTTTTATTTTATGGCTGCTGTTCACGCAGTTGTTCTTATACTATGTGGTGTTAGCGTTTTAAAAAAGAAATTTCATTGGGCGATTACTTTATCTTGTGCCTTAGTAGTTGCCTTAACAAGGTTTTATTACAACGAGATAGCCGAGTATATTTGGAGTTTAACTACAACCATTTAAAATAAGCTTTGAGATGAATAACCTATGGACCTTATTATTTTTGTGCCACACTTTAATCTTATTTGCTCAAGATTATGAACAAGAATCTGTAGAGTATCGCAAAAAGCTTTCTCAAGAATATAAATCTGGTGAGAACAATGTGCTAACCGAAAGAGAAAAGAAGAACTTCGGTTATCTCAATTTTTATGAATTTGATCCAGAGTTTGTAGTAGAAGCTACTTTTGAACCACTAGGTAATACTGAAGAATTAAAGTTGGAAACTTCTACGACTCGCATTGCTTCTTACGTAAAATACGGTTACTTATTTTTTACTTTAAAAGGAAAGAAATGTAAACTTCTGGTTCTTTCAAGTCCTGACTTAAAAGACGATCCAGAATATTACAATTATTTATCGGTGTATTTTACTGATGAAACTAACAGTAAAGGATCTTATGATATTGGCCGATATATGGAATTAAGATCTCCTTTAAGTGAGAAGGTGATACTCAATTTTAATAATACCTACAATCCTTATTGTGCATACAGTAAGCGTTTTTCTTGTGCTGTACCACCTAAAGAAAATCATTTACCGCTATCAGTGAAAGCTGGAGTAAAGAAAGGATTTAAGAGCTTTAGGAAGTTTTAAAATCTTTTATTTTCAAACAAGCTTTTAGAAACCAACATGCAAAGTATTTTTCTTGGCATGTTTAGTTGCGTGTCGCGATCTTGAAATTGTTGAAAAAACCACATTTACTTAGATTCTAAGATCCCGATCAAATTCAGACCATGCCCACACGAATAGTTGGCATGTCAAATTTTATATGGTTTTTATTTGTTTGATTTGATACCTTTGAAATTTTTAAAAGTAGAAATTATAACCTAATTGTAAGTAAAATTGCACTTATCTTTTCCGGCCAAAGCGCGCTACCGCTCCTTTTGCCCACTAGTGCATTCCTCTCGTTCCATAAACTACTCTCGTCGGATGCAAGAGCCAAGGAAAGGAGTTTTTTATTTATTTTTCTTCATCTCGGTAAGGTTCTTTGTTGCAAACTTGCATTAAAGCTAATTGATTTTTTTGAAGTTAGTTTTAAGGAATAACAGGATAAGTGTTCCGCTTTCGCGAAAGCGAGATAAAAACAACCATTTTAACATCACTAAGTCGTAAATTTGCAGCCGCTTATGAGAACAAAAACAAGAAAAAAGAATAAGATCAACGTAATAACTTTAGGTTGTTCTAAGAATGTGTACGATAGTGAGGTGCTGATGGGGCAGTTGAAGGCTAGTGGTAAGGACGTCGTGCATGAAGAAGAAGGTAATGTCGTGGTGATCAACACTTGTGGTTTTATCGATAACGCTAAGGAAGAATCTGTGAATACAATTCTTGATTTTGTAGAACGTAAGCAAAAAGGCGAGGTGGATCAGGTTTTTGTTTCAGGTTGTTTATCTGAGCGATACAAGCCAGATCTTCAAAAAGAAATTCCAGACGTAGACCAGTATTTTGGAACTACAGAATTACCGTCACTTTTAAAAGCTCTAGGTGCTGATTATAAGCACGAGCTGATAGGTGAACGTGTAACAACCACACCAAAGAACTATGCGTATTTTAAAATCGCCGAAGGTTGTGATAGACCATGTTCTTTTTGCGCGATCCCTTTAATGCGTGGTGGTCATAAAAGCACGCCTATTGAGCATTTAGTTATAGAAGCTGAAAAGCTTGCTGCAAAAGGTGTTAAAGAATTGATATTGATTGCTCAAGATCTGACCTATTATGGTCTTGATTTATATAAAGAACGACGACTTGCAGACTTATTACGCGAGCTGGCAAAAGTAGAAGGAATCGAATGGATCAGAATGCATTATGCGTTCCCAACTGGTTTCCCACTAGATGTTCTAGATGTGATGAAAACCGAACCTAAGGTTTGTAATTATCTAGATATACCGCTACAGCATATCTCTACACCGGTATTAAAGTCTATGCGTCGTGGTACAACATTTGAAAAGACCAATGCACTTCTAAAAAAATTCAGAACTTTGGTTCCTGAAATGGCGATACGTACAACACTTATCGTAGGTTATCCAGGAGAAACAGAAGAAGATTTTGAAATCTTAAAACAATGGGTGAAAGACCAGCGTTTTGAGCGTATGGGCTGTTTTACGTATTCGCATGAAGAAAATACACATGCTTATAAACTAGAAGATGATGTCCCTGCAGATGTTAAGCAAGAACGTGCTAATGAGATCATGGAAATTCAATCTCAAATCTCATGGGAATTGAACCAGCAGAAGATAGGTCAAGAATTTAGAGTGATGATCGATCGCAAACGCGGTAATCACTTTGTAGGTCGTACAGAATTTGATAGTCCAGATGTAGATAATGAAGTGTTGATTGATGCTGAAAAGCATTACCTATCAGTAGGTTCTTTTGTAAACGTAAAAATTACTGAGGCAGAAGACTTTGATCTTTTTGCAGTTCCAGTAGAAGGGTAAAATTCTAAAATTAGAATCCATCAAAAAGGGGCGGAATTAATTCCGCCCCTTTTGATTTTTACAATATTTTTAAATTCTAATTTGCTGCAATTTGCTCGCTTAATTCCAACCATTCCATTTCTAATTCTTCTAACTGTGATTTAGTCTTTTCTAGCTGAATGGAATTTTCAGTCATCTGGTCTGCATGAATATCTGGATCTAAGAAACTGTCTTGTAATTTTTTCTTTGTTTCTTCTAGTTGTTTGATTTTATTTTCCATTCTAGAAAGCATTTTTTGCTGCTCTCTTGTTGGACCAGAGGTAGGAGCGGCTGGTGCTGAAACCACTTTTTTAATTTGCTCTGGAGCAACTTCTTCGGCATCTTTATCTAGTGCGATATCAGTATTTCCTACGTAAGCTCTGAAATCACTGTAGTTCCCAGGAAAGTCTGTTATATTACCAGACTGATTAAATACAAACAAATGGTCTACAATCTTATCCATAAAATAACGGTCGTGACTTACCACAATAATACAGCCTGGAAAATCCATTAAGAAATTCTCTAAAACATTTAGGGTAGGGATATCAAGATCGTTCGTAGGTTCATCTAGAATCAAGAAGTTAGGGTTTTGAATTAAAACCGTACATAAATACAATCGCTTACGCTCTCCACCACTTAATTTTTCTACAAAATCATGCTTCTTTTTATTGTCAAACATGAAACGTTCTAACAACTGGCTCGCACTAATTATTTTACCTTTGTTTAAAGGGATGTATTCTCCATATTCTTTAACAACATCAATGACTTTCTGACCAGGCTTTACGGTCATACCGCTTTGCGTGTAGTATCCTACTTTTACCGTTTCTCCAGTGACAATTTTTCCAGTATCTGGCGCAAGAGCGCCGGTAATCATGTTTAAGAATGTCGACTTACCAGTACCGTTTTTACCGATAATACCTAGACGTTCACCACGTAGGAAGTTATAGGAGAAATCGTTGATTAGATTTTTATCACCAAAGGATTTACTGATTTTATGTAATTCTATCACTTTAGTTCCCATGCGCTGCATGTTGATCTCTAGTTCTACCTTATGATCTTTACGGCGGTTATTTGCAGCTTCTTTAATTACGTAGAAATCATCGATACGCGATTTTGATTTGGTGCGTCTTGCTTTAGGCTGGCGACGCATCCAGGTCAATTCTTTTTTATAAAGCTGTTGTGCTTTTTCTTGATTGGTTTGCTCTATCTCAATGCGTTCTTGCTTCTTTTCTACATAATAGGAATAATTTCCTTTGTAGGTATACAATTGACCTTGGTCTAGTTCTATGATTTCATTACAGACACGATCTAAGAAATAACGATCGTGTGTCACCATAAGGATAGTATAGTCTTCTTGTTTGAAATAAGCTTCTAACCATTCAATCATTTCCAGATCCAGATGGTTAGTAGGTTCATCCATGATTAACAATTGTGGATCAGAAAGTAGCGCCATTGCCATTGCGATACGTTTCTTTTGTCCACCACTTAATTTACCTACTTTTTGAGTCAGATCATCTAGTCTTAATTTAGAAAGGATCTGACGGTATTTAGTTTCAAAATCCCATGCATTTGCCGCATCCATGGCATCCAGTGCCTTTTGCATCATGTCAGCATCGTCTGGATTTGCCATGCTATGCTCATAATCTGCAATGATCTTCATAGTAGGAACGTCACTGTCCAGAATGACTTCTTCAATAGTCATTTCTGGATTTAAGTTGGGTTCTTGAGGTAAGAACGCCATTCTCAAATCATTTCTATAAGAGACATTACCGCTATCTGGCTCTTCGGCACGAGTAATAATATTGAGTAATGTAGATTTACCGAAACCGTTTTTTGCAACAAAACCTATCTTCTGTCCCTGGTTGATACCTAAGGATAAGTCTTTGAAAAGGACTTTGTCTGCAAAGGCTCTGGATACGTTTTCTACGGTTATGTAATTCATTTTTATTCTGCTTAATTAGAGATTGCAATATTACGGCAGTATCATAATCTATTTCAACTTTTTATAGGTTCTTTTAGTAGGTAGTGTTCCGCTTTCGCGAAAGCGGAGACTTTAACAGCTCCTAAGGTAATATGCAGCATCCATTCACATACTAGACTAGGTGAAACCCTTTTTTTAATTGCAATAATTCTATATTTGCATCTTAAATTATTTAGTAAGCATGAGAAAGTCTTTAGGTATATCGTTATTATTCTTATTGTTACTCATTAGCTCATGTGTACCTACTCGTAAAATAACATATTTACAAGAATCAAAGCAATTTAAGAATGATTCCTTAATTACTTTTCAAAAAGTACAATCGCCTTATCGCCTCCAAATAAATGATATTCTAAGCATACAGATAAAAGCTCCTTTTGATCCAGAGCTAGTTTCTATGTTCAATGTATCTGGTGATACAAATGCAGGTGCTCAAGGTATGCAAGCTAATCAAGGTTCTCAAGGAGCTGGTTTATATTTCAATGGTTATACTATAGATCAAAGAGGAGACATAAGAGTACCTCAATTGGGTAAAATTAAAGCTTTAGGTCTGACATTAGAAGAACTGCGAGAACTTATAGAAAAGCGATTATTTACAGAGTATTTTAAAGATAATGCTAACTTGTTTGTAACTGTTAGATTAGGAGGTTTACGTTATGTGCTTACTGGCGAGGTAGGAGGAAAAGGAGAACAGGTTATTTTTAGAGATCAGGTCACAATCGTAGAAGCCATTTCAAACGGTGGTGGAGTTCCTATTACTGGTGATTTAACTAATGTTAGAATTGTACGTCAATATCCAGATGGTGTTAAAGTGCATCATTTAGACTTAACACAACTAGATGTTGTATACTCACCATACTATCTGATTCAACCTAATGATATGATTATAGTGGATCCATTACCACAAAAAGCAATAGGAACAGGAACAACAGGTCTTGCATCCTTTACGACTATCATTTCTATATTCACTACCTTGATAACCACTTTGTTATTTGTAACTAATTTATAATATGGAAGAGGAAGAAAGAGAAGTCAATTCCTTATCTGGAATTTTTGATATTCGTCAATTTCTAGTTAAAATACTCAAGTTATGGTGGCTTTTTGTACTTGTTATAGGTATAGGTTTATGTTATGCTTATTATAAAAATCAGTTTATACAAACGATACATTACGCGAGTTCTTTAATAAGTATAAAAGACAATTCTAATCCATTATTTACAAGTAATCAAAGTCTTACTTTTAATTGGGGTGGAACAACCGATAAGGTAACTACGGCTATAGTTCAATTTAAATCACGGACGCACGCAGAGAGCGTAGTAGATGAATTACAGTATTACATTAATTATATTAAAGAAGGTGAATATTATAATACAGATGCTTATAAGCAAACTCCTTTTTACATTTATTCAGACAGCAGTAAGGCGCAGATTTATGGTAAGTTTATAAGAATTAAGGTCATAGATCAAGAGGGCTTTGAGCTTTCAGCAAACTTTCCTAACTCAGATAGTACAGAAGGTTTTCATTATGGTCAGAAGAAAAGTGTTGCTGTTAATATACCTGTAGGAGATTGGAAACAACAATTTAAATTTGGGGACTCTATTAAACTACCATTTTTAAATGTTGTCATTGAAAAAAGAGAAAATACCATAGGAACTGGCGGAGAATGGTTGTTTAATTTTGGCAACTATTGGAATACAGTAAATAAGTATAAAAGCATTGCTATATTACAAAAGCCAGTAGGTTCTTCTATACTTGAATTGAGTCTGTCAGGTGGGAATAAACAACGATTGATCGATTACATCAATACCAGTTCTTTAATCCTAGAAAGAGGCGAATTACAACGCAAAAATAAATTTGCCGTAAGTACTATTAGATATATTGATAGCTCGCTTGTTTTACAAGAAAAAGCTTTAGAGAAGTCCGAACAGGATATGGAAGATTTTAAAGATAAGTCTCAAATGCTCGATGCTATCTCTCAAAATTCTGATTTCAATCAACGACTTACCGATTTTGAAATTCAAAAAAGAGGCTTACAGAGTAAATTAAATTATTATGATAATTTAAGAACTTACCTACAAAATAAGAAGGATTACACGCTTATTCAAGCACCATCAGTGGTAGGAATAGATGAAGGAAGTATATCTGAAGCTGTAACTAGATTAATTTTACTTTCTGAAGAGCGCAAAAAACGTGAATTTGCCATGCGATCTGACGCACCTATTTTTAGGGAGATAGATCGTGACATTGATGCCATTAAGGATATTATTTATGAAAACATCATTAGTTCAAAAGGGTTAATAAATAGAGAATTAAATGAGCTTTATAGCCAAATTAATAAGGTAGAAGCCCAAATTAAAAAATTGCCTAAAGAACAACAAGAGTATTTGAAAATACAACGCCAATTTACCATCGATCAAAATGCCTATAATGTTTTCAAAGCAAAAAGAGCCGAGGCAGAATTAGTTAAGGCAGCAAATGTGTCTGATATTTTTGTGATTGATGAGGCAAAAGATACTGGTGGTAGTGGTACTAGAAAAGATTCTAATATCAACTATTTAATAGCACTGTTAGTTGGACTTGCTCTTCCAATATCCATAGCTTTTGCTCTAACTATTCTAGATAATTTTATTAATTCACCTAAAGACATAGAAAAATTATCTAAAATTCCACTTTTAGGAGTTATAGGGAAAATGGATCATCCTACAAATCTTGTAGTAAAAGATAAACCTAAATCTACTATTGCAGAATCTTTTAGGGGAATACGATCTAGTTTGCACTTTATTTATGATCAAGAATCTGATTATGGTTCTCGCACCATAATGGTAACTAGTAGTGTTAGTGGAGAAGGAAAAACTTTTACTAGTATCAATTTGGCAACGGTATTTGCACTAAGTGGTAAACGCACAGTTCTCGTAGGAATGGATTTAAGAAAGCCTAAGATATTTGACGATTTTGAAATCGATAATGATTTAGGAGTTTCTAATTATTTAGTAAACGATTGCAGTCTTAATGAAATGGTACGATTTGCAGGGATGGAAAATTTAGATATTATATTATCAGGTCCTGTCCCACCAAATCCTAGCGAATTAATTGTTTCTAAAAGAGCAGAAATGATGATAGAGCAGCTCAAAAAAGATTACGATTACATTATTTTAGACACACCACCTTTAGGTCTTGTGGCAGACGCACTAGAAATAGCTAAATATGCTGACGCAAATTTGTACGTTGTACGACAAGGCTATACTAAAAAGGGAATGCTAGATGTGGTGAATGAAAAATACCAGCGCAAGGAAATTAAAAACCTAAGCATCATTTTTAATCATTTCAATGCAAAAGGCACCTATGGTTACGGCTATGGTTACGGCTATGGTTACGGCGCTTATGGGAATAGATATCATGAAAATGGTAAGAAAATCAGCTTGTTATCCAAAATAAGAAAGTTGTTTAAAAAAGGTTAATTGGGTAAAACTACTTTCGCGTAAGCAAATAATAAATCATTAATTGTGCATAACAAAAAGTAAAAGGGACCATTAAGGATAAAGTATCGAGAGATTATACTGTTAAACAATAAAAAAATGAAATATTATTTTAGTTGAGAGAATATTTATACATATCCTAGTGCAGGTTAAAAGTTAGTAGAATTATGAGTAGACAGCAAGAATGGTTATATGAAATAAAGCCCAAAGGTAAGTTTGTCGACTTGAACCTTAAAGAAATCTGGAGATATAGAGATCTTTTTGTGCTTTTTGTAAAACGAGACATCGTAACGGTTTATAAGCAAACCATTTTAGGGCCTTTATGGTTTTTAATCCAGCCATTACTTACTGCGGTAGTACTTACCTTAATCTTTAGCAATCTTGCAAATCTGGATTATGGCACCACCCCACCATTCCTCTTTAATTTAGCCAGTGTAATTTTATGGAACTATTTTAAAAAATGTTTAAGCATTTCAAGCACAACATTTACAGCCAATGCTTCTCTTTTTGGTAAAGTATATTTTCCTAGGATAATTGTACCATTATCTAAGGCCACTAGTGGCTTACTTGAGTTATTAATTCAGATGTGTATATTAGTTTTTTTTTACGTGTTTTATAAATATAATGGATCGATTTTAAAGCCTGGTGTTGAGGTCTTATTGTTTCCCTTTTTACTCATCATTATCATTTTACTAGGTGTAGGAACTGGGCTTGTATTAAGTGCTTTGACTACTAAGTATAGAGATTTGACAAATTTAGTCACTTTTGGATTATCGCTGTTAATGTATTTGAGTGCCGTACCCTTTACTATTCAAGAAGCGCAAATTAAATTGGGTAGCTATTCTTGGGTGATCGATTACAATCCGTTAGCCCATATTATAGATAGTTTTAGAAATGCAGTGCTAGGAACAGGACAGATAGATTACTCAGCTTTGGGATATGCTACTGTAGTCGCTCTTATAGCTTCATTTTTTGGTTTGGTGATTTTTAATCGTACGGAGAAAACCTTTATAGATACTGTATAATGAAAGATGATGTTATTTTAAAGGCTGTAAATATTTCTAAGCAATACCGCTTAGGATTAGTAGGTACTGGAACTTTAACTCATGACCTTAATAGATTATGGCACAAAATACGAGGTAAAGAAGATCCGTATTTACAAATAGGTGCAGTAAACGATCGCAGTGCGACGGCAAGCTCAGATTATGTATGGGCGTTACAAGATATCAACTTTGAAGTGAAGCGCGGAGAGATTCTAGGTATCATAGGTAAGAACGGTGCTGGTAAATCTACGCTATTAAAAATCCTTTCTAGAGTAACGAGTCCTACCACAGGAAGTATAAAAACAAAGGGTCGTATTGCCAGTTTATTAGAAGTAGGAACAGGTATGCATCCAGAACTTACCGGTAGAGAGAATATTTACTTGAATGGAGCTATACTAGGAATGACTAAAAGCGAAATAGCTAGTAAAATAGATGAAATCGTAGAGTTCTCTGGTTGTCAAATGTATATAGATACTCCTGTAAAACGCTATTCTAGCGGTATGCGTGTACGATTAGGTTTTGCAGTAGCGGCATTTTTAGAACCTGATATTCTTGTAGTAGATGAAGTTCTTGCAGTAGGAGATGCTGAGTTTCAGAAGAAGGCCATCGGTAAAATGAAGGATATTTCTAGTACAAGTGGTAGAACGGTTTTGTTTGTGAGTCATAATATGGCGAGCGTTCAACAGTTATGTACACGAGCAATCTTATTAGAAAATGGAGAAATAACATATTCTGGTGACACGAGTAAAACAATTAATAAATATTTAGTTCAAGATAGGTTGAAAGTTAAAGATGTAGACTTAAAAAAAATTATATCTAATCAAAAAGATAATGTCTTCAAGCTGAATGAAATAAAGGTGCATCAATTGAAAGTAAATAATTTAGTATTTTATACTCATAGGAATATTCATATTACTTATTCGTTCAATGTTTTAAAGGAAGTTATCGGATTGCGAATAGGCTTTGATTTATATGACATGAAATCAGGTATTATTCTTTGGAGATCTTATCATGATGATAACTCAAATGAATTTCAAACTGTAGCTCTAGGGAAGAGGTCACTGCATGTAAAAATACCAAAAAATTTATTAAAGAAGGGTGCATATTCTTTGAAGCCATTAGTTGGTATTCATAATAATCGTTGGATTATAAATGATGATAAATTATTGATCCATTTTGAAATTGAAAATACAGGAGGTGTTGATTCGGTTTATGCTGGAAATCGCCCAGGTGTGATAATGCCATTAATGGATTGGAAAATGCAAGATGTATAATAATCAAATTAACAAATGAATTTTAAAAATTTAAGATACCGATTAGCAAAAAAAATAATTTTTAAATTATCAGAATTTATCATAAGAAAGGATTTGTCTAAAACTGAAATAAAAAATCAGTCAAAAATTAATTTTTTAGACGGAAAGAGTTATTTGTTACATCCATTGAATAAGAATATTAAAATTAAGTTATATGCAGATAGTATACTTTCAAAATTAATTCTAGATGGTTTTGAGCAAAAAGAATTAGACTTTTTAAAAGTTAATCTAAGCACTGGTGACACATTTATTGATATAGGTTCTAATATTGGCTTATTTAGTTTAGTAGCGTCTGAGGTGGTCGGTAATACTGGTAAAGTAATTGCATTTGAGCCTAATCCTAAAACATATAGTCGCTTATTAGAAAACATTAAACTCAATGATATAAAAAATATAATTACTTATAATTTGGGTTTATCAGACTCAGAAAAAGAATTAGATTTCCACATCTCAAATAATGGCTACGATGCTTGGAATTCATTTGCAGCTGAACCATCAAAACTCCAAGAAAATATACGAGTAAAAGTTCAAACTTTGGATAGCCAAATTAGACATTTGGATGCTAAAAAGATTAAATTATTAAAAATCGATGTTGAGGGTTGGGAGAAATTTGTTTTGAATGGAGGCTCTAATTTTTTAGAAAATAATAATCCTATTTTAATTATAGAATTTGGTGAGGATAACACGCTCAATGCTAATTATCACGTGCAAGAAATTTTTAAAATAATGGAAGATTTAGGATATGCATGGTTTGATATACAAGATGATTTATCACTAAAGCAACATCGTAAAAAATTAAACTATCCATATTCAAATTTAATCGCCAAAAAACCTACATTTTAATAAGTTTTTCATTTATAAATATTCCATCTACTTGTAATAATTGCCCAGTCTTATCACTATAGAACCCTGGCTCAATTGACACCAGTTTAAAGTTGAGCGATTTTAAGTATGAAAGCATGTCTTCAAATGTTTTTTCTCCTAGGTAAAGTGGTATGATTGACATTTCTATTTGAATGACTTTGATGTTTTTTAAGTAGTCACGCCCACTTTCTAAAATATTATATTCATAGCCTTGAGTGTCAACTTTCAAATAAATATTATCTTCAACAGAGCAATATTCATTACATACATTTGATAATGTATCTATCGTAATTTCTTCTTTATTAATATAAATGGACTGAGGGGCATTTTTAGAATGAGATGGCAACATTTCTAACAAAGAACTACTAAATGAGTTTTTTGCGACATTTATAAATGCTTTTTCTTTTTTTAACCCAATCCCGATATTTACTACTTTCCAATTAGGCAATAATTCTGATTTAACTAAAATTTGATCATAAGGCTCTTTCATCGGTTCAAAAGACACAATATCTCCCTTATAATTTAATTTATTTAATTGCTCTACTGCATATTGACCACTATTTGCACCTATATCTAAAATCTTATTTATCTTGCAATGGTTTAGAATTTTTTTGCGTCTGGACAAATCATTTGAAAGTTTTGGGGTTTCAGCTAAATTAAATTGTTGAGTTAAAACTTTAAGTATTTTACGTTTAATACGATATATAGTCATAGATTTTAATTGAAGAGGGAGATTGATTCTAATTATTCTAACTAAGATAAACTCACAATTTATAAATTAATTATATATAATTATACAAATAGTTTAATTATAATTTGCTTAAACCTATTAGTAGATAAAGGATTTTATAAAGTTTAAATGTTAAGAAAGAACAAAGCGTGATATCTATTTCTATAATTACTATAAATTATAACAACGCTGTAGGACTAGAGCGCACGATAAAAAGCGTTCAAGAACAAACCGCTGTAGATTATGAGCATATCATAATTGATGGTAATAGTACAGACGGTAGTAAGGAATTAATTGAATTATGTAAAGAGCAATTCAGCTATTGGGTAAGTGAACCTGATAAAGGTATCTACCATGCTATGAATAAAGGTATAAAAGCTGCGAGTGGCGATTATTTACTTTTTTTAAATAGTGGCGATTATTTTTTTAAACCAAACTCTGTAAAGATTCTCCACGATCATGCGATTGAGACAAATTTTCCAGTTTTTGTTTATGGAAACATTGAAGTTAATGGAAATGATAAATGGATCAAAAAATATTCAAGTATATTAAATTTGGAATACTTTATTACTGAATCAATTCCTCATCCTGCTACCATAATATTGAAGGATCGTTTTCAGAACAATCTATACGACTCCAAATTGAAAATTGTTGCAGATTGGAAATTTTTTCTAATTGAAATAGGTGTTAAAAAGGCATCATATTCTCATGTAGATATGGTTATTTCAGTTTTTCACTTAGATGGTATTAGCTCTACATCAAGTAAATTATTAATTTCCGAGCGTAAAAAAGTAATTTTAAAATATGCGCCGCAATTCATTCGAAACCATTTGCAACATTTTGAGAAAAATGACAGTAAAAACAAATTTAATAAAGTGATAAAGAGGATACTTTTGTCAATTTTAAAAAGATAAAAATGATATCGATTATCGTTACGTGTTATAATCAAGCACTTTATATAGAAGATTGTTTAAAATCAATAAATAACCAAACCTTAGAGAGTTGGGAGTGCATAATAATTGATGATGGAAGTACTGACAGCTCTTTTAAAGTCATCAAAAACTTTATACAAGACGATAAAAGATTTACTTTAATTCGGCAGCAAAACTCTGGGGTTTCCATAGCAAGAAATACCGGTGTAGGTAAAACTGCATGGAAATATATTATAACTATAGATGGAGATGATAAGATTGCTCCATTTTATCTTGAAGAGGCTATAAACATATTAGAGAAAAATTCTAAAATTAAAATTGTGTACAGTGAAGCAGAGTATTTTGGCTTAAAATGTGGCAGGTGGAATTTAGAAGAATATTCATATAAAAAATTGCTATTAAAAAACATGATATTTAACGCAGCAATATTTAGAAGAGAGGATTTTTTACGAGTTGGAGGATTTGATGAGAATTTGACAAACGGTGTTGAGGATTGGGAATTTTGGATTTCGATTTTAAAGCTAAATGGAAAAGTGTTTAAATTGAACTCTATAGGATTTTATTATCGTATATTAGAGTCATCTCGAACATCTACATTTTTATTAGAGGATCCTGAATTTTCTTATCAGTATATTTTTAAGAAACACTTAGATACCTATGTCAAATATTATGGTTCATATCCTAAATTTCATAATGAAATAATAGTAGAAAAAATCAGGCTATTAGAACAATTGAGTAGCATAAAACATGCAGTTAATATTATTACTAACAAATTTTTAGGGGTTAGTTTTTTTCTAAAGCAGAAGAATCAATTCAAAAAATGGATGAAATAAATTTAGTTGAAGAAATTAAACTTGCCATAATAATTCCTTATTATAAAAAAACTTTTTTTTACGACACTTTACAATCGCTAAGTTCACAAACTAATAATAATTTCAATGTTTATATAGGAAACGACGCTAGTCTAGAAAATCCACTAGGAATTCTCCAAAACTTTTCTAATGATCTAAATATTGAATACACGGTATTTGAGTCTAACAAGGGCTCTACCTCACTAGTTTCCCAATGGCATAGATGTATTCAGTTAAGTAGAGAAGAAGAATGGATTCTTATTCTAGGTGATGATGATATATTAGAGAATACAGTTGTACAAGAGTTTTATAATCAATATGAGAATTTTAAAAATGTTTCGAATGTTGTCAGATTATCTTCAAGCTTAATAAATGCTAAAGGTCAAATTATATCCAAAAGGTATAGTCATCCTAAATTGGAAAGCCCAATCGATTCATATTTAAGAAAGTTTTTCTATCAAACGAGAAGTTCCCTGTCAGAGCATATTTTTTCAAAAAGAGCTTTTTCAAAATTCGGATTTTTTGATTATCCACTAGCTTGGCATAGTGATGATCGAGCTTGGTTGGAATTTTCAAATGGTAAACCCATCTATAGTATTGATAAGAGTCAAGTCTACATTAGGTTATCCTCGGAAAGTATTTCTGGAACTAACATGAATTATCTGAAAAAGAATAAAAGCAAATTTTTATTTAGAAAGTATGTTATTGATAATTATTTAGAGCAACTGAGCAAAAAGCAAAGATTAATTTTATTCCGTAATTATGAGCTTCTTTTGGTTCATAATGAGCCAATTAATACCATACGGTGGAGAAATCATTTTAAATTTTACTTTGAAAATTTCAATTTAAAATATTTTTCAAAATTTTTATTCCTTTTTTTTAAACATGGAATAGTTAGATTTTTCAAAAAAAATTCACAGATTAGGCAAAATTATCATCATGAAGTTTGATCTAATTTCCATAATCATCCCATGTTACAATCGTGAAGACTTAATTCTAGAGACCTTAAATTCTGTAGTGCAGCAATCTTATCAAAATTGGGAATGCATTATTGTAGATGATGGATCTACAGATGCTAGTGTTGACGTGGTAAAAGCCATTTCAAAATTTGAGTCTAGGATAAAAATTTATAGTAGACCTCAACATTGGACTAAAGGCGCAGCATCATGTCGCAATTTTGGGATACAACATTCTAGTGGTGAACTCATATGTTTTTTAGATAGTGATGACTTATTTGATAAAAATCATTTAGAAATTCACATTAACTTTTTAAATCATAATTCCAACTATCAAATGTCAGTTTCCAACGCTCGAGTTTTTGATGGTAATTCTCTTGTGACTTCTGTATATCGGTCTAATATAGTTCCAGTTAGCAACAAACCTTATGAAGATATGGTTTGTCATTTTATGGCTTGGCCTATTTGTGCTGTCATGTGGCGCAGGCATTTGTTGATAGAAAAACCATTTAAGGATTATTTGTGGAGTTCAGAAGATTGGGTATTACATTTAGAACACATATTAGCAGGAGCAAAATTTAAAATATTAAATCAACCTACAAGTTATGTAAGAAAACATTTAGTGCAAACTAGAACTCAAATTAGTTCTATAAAATATCAGTCAACTGTTAATTCAAGATTATTTATTTATAACAAGCTGAAAGAATTAAATAAATTGACAAATGATTGCGAATTTATGTTGATCGGAGATTTGATTAGACCTTTACGAGAAATTAGCCGTTATCGATTTTATAAACAGGCTTTGCAATCTAGTTTGAAACTGATTTTTATGAATATGAGTTTTTTTTACAAAATCCAAGTTTTAAAAGTGGTTTTTGTCTCTGTGCCAATAATGTTATTAACTGGAAAAGGAGAGTCGCTTTTTAAAGTAAAAAAACATGTATAAAATATCCATCATAACCATCAACTACAACAATGCTTCAGGTTTAAAAAAAACCTTAGAAAGTATTGCAGTTAATTCTCAAAAAATTGATGTGCAACTTATTGTGATAGATGGCGGTTCTAGTGATGGCTCTGTAGAGGTTATGAATTCTTTTACTGATATTATCACTTACTCGATAAGCGAGCCAGACAAAAGTGTCTATGATGCGATGAATAAAGGCATAGAAAAAAGTAGTGGAGATTATATTTTATTTCTCAATAGTGGCGACCATTTTTATGCTGACTCTAGTTTAGAACAAGCGATGCCACAACTTACAGTAGAAGATATCATTGCTTATGATATAGAACTAGTAGGTGTACAAAAACGAATTAAAAAACATCCAGATTTCATAAAAGCTTCATTCTTATTCAAACAAACACTAGCGCATCAATCTGTTTTTATTAATAGAGATGTGTTTTCAAAAGTTGGATTATACGACACGTCATTAAAAATCACTGCCGACTGGAAGCTTTTTATAGACGCCATTATTAAAAATCAAGCAACTTATAAAGCGGTGCATCAGGTCCTCTCTACTTATTATATGGATGGAATGAGCTCCACAACAGCAGGTTTGCAGTTAGGACAGCAGGAGCGTGAATTCATACTTCGTAGAGATTATGCATTGTTTTACGAAGATTATGAGCAGTTAAATTATATGAATATCCCTAGATTTAAATTACTCAAAACTCTTGAAAACACCTCTATAAGGAGAAAGTTAACTACTGCATGGTTGCGTGTTTTGACTTGGTTGGGTTAATGAGTACGCTTTCACGAAAGCGATAACAACACCATTATTTTACCTTAATAAGAAAGCAATAAGATGAAAAAGCATCCTTTAAGTGATAAAAAATTAGGTTATTTGTAACTGATTTTGATTTCACTTTAGATGCTGAACAATTTATGTCCAATTCTCTAACCATAGTCTATCCTTTCAAAGATCGTGACATTAGACGTGTACAGATAAGTTTAAATTCCTTATCGGTTCAGAGTAACCAAGATTTTCAAGTGCTTTTTATAGATTACGGTAGTGATTTACAGCTTGCCGCACAGGTTGAAAAGTTGGTTTCTGGATATAATTTTGCAAGCTATCAATACATTGCAGCGCAAAATACGTTATGGAATAAATCCAGAGTACTCAATATCGCTTTGAAACAAGTAGAAACAGATTACTTTTTTGTGGCAGACGTAGATGGAATTTTTGCACCAGACTTTGTACAGTCACTACATGATCTTTCAGAAGCAGATACGATTACCTATTTTAAAGTAGGTTATTTAACTAAAGAAGAAAGCGCTACAGAAAAGGCTTTTCAAGATTATACGGTTAAACGATTCTCTACGGAAGAAGCTACCGGTTTGAGTCTTTTTCCTGTATCGATTTTGAAAATAATAAATGGCTTTGATGAGTATTACCATCTTTGGGGTTCTGAAGATACCGACGTTCATGTACGTGCTTTTGCTGCTGGTTGTAATGTGAATTTTTATAATGCTAAGGTTAAGATTTTACATCAATGGCATGAGATTTATCTGAATAGAATCGATACCGTTTTTACTTCTAGAATTACAGTAAGAGGTATTGCTAGGCACAATATGAAATATCTTGATGATCTTAAAGCAAAGCCTTATACAAAAGCAAACGAAGATTTTAATTGGGGACACTTATGGACTAAGGAACAGATATCTAGTCTGGACCATCCTGAAATTTACGTAGAGTTACCTTTAAATAAAAAGAAGCGATTGCGGTTATTAGAACAAACAGACTATGCTAGTAAGTCCATTCAGTTTACTGCAAAAAAGGTAAATAGTTTAACGGCACTTCTATTTAAAATCACTAAAGGAATTACTGCCGAAAAATTTATTAGTGATGAAGTACTCACTTATCATATAAATAATTGGAGAGATTTACCGTATTCATATTTGGTTAATGAAGAAAAAGGAACATTTTCATATACGGTAAATTATGTCTAACATTATAACCATTCTTTGTTCTCATTTGCCACTGCCTTATTATAAAATAGGAAGCTGGACGACGATGTTTGATACCTTATTTCGCGAGAAAAGCGAAATAGATGTCATTTTATGTCCTCAACCGCAATCTAAATATAAACATGTGGCCTATTTACAACCAAATTTGGGTTTTACTCATAAACTTAAAAGGAAACTGGGATGGAGTAAAAAGTACGATCCTTATTATGGGCAATTGCGTAATTATTTGAATAATACGAGTGATGCTGTAGTTATACAAGTGGTTGATAACGCAGGATTTGTATTTGATTTACATACCTACCTTGTAAAAAATAAGCTCAGAAATCGATGTTTTATCCAGTATTATTATCATGGTTTTCTTCCATTTTATGATGGGGAAACAGCGAAAGATTTTCTAAAAGGAATTGATGAACATATATTTTTAACAGCATCTTCTAAGGATTATCATGTAAAATCTTATCCTACTTACAACAGCAAATCTATAGTGATTCATAATGGTATTGATAAGAATAAATTTAAACCGATATCATTTGATGATTCTTCAGATACAAGAAAATCATATCTGATAGATGAATCCACAACAGTTTTTTTATGGTTGTCACAAGATCGAGAAAAAAAAGGATTGAGTTTTTTACTTTCTTTCTGGGAAACTTTTATAGAACAATATCCAGATTCTTTGTTGATAATCATTGGGACTCATAGAGACGTAGTCTTAGATAAAACTATGGTATTGGGTAGAATACCTAACGAACAATTGCCCAGCATTTACCAAATGATTGATGTATATTTATTTCCTACCTTGTGGGAAGAAGGTTTTGGACTGTCACTGGTAGAGGCGTTATCTTGCGGCTGTTATTGCATAGCTAGTAAAATAGGTGGCGTTCCAGAGGTTTTGGGTCATGGAAATTATGGAGTTTTGGTGGAAGATCCCTGGAATAAAGACCTATGGTTACAACACATGAAGAATGCGTATCATTTAAAGAATGACGGGCATTTAAAACAGCAATTTAACTTGCCTAAAAATAAATACAATATAGAAGTATGGAAGCAGGAAATGAATGCTGCTCTAATAGAAACTAAAAAAGAGTTCTATATTTCTTTACAACAATTGAATATACAAAATGGCACAAATACTCATAACAGGTGGAGCAGGTAATGTAGGTAGCGCTCTAGCGAAAAAACTTTCTGAAAAGCAAAGCTACCAAATTACTATAGTGGACAATCTACTTACTGGTAGTATTGTAAAAGTTCCCAAACGAGATAATGTTCATTTTATAGATGCTAGCGTAAATATCTATAAAGACATTTCTCCTGTATTTTATGCAAATAAATTTGATTACGTATTTCATTTTGCTGCGGTAGTAGGAGTAAAGCGTACGCTGGATAATCCGCTATGGGTACTGGATGACATCAAAGGATTTGAAAATATATTAGGATTATGTAAAAACACAGGCGTTAAAAAGGTATTTTTCTCTTCTTCTTCAGAAGTGTATGGAGAACCGGTAGAATTCCCACAGAATGAAATCACAACGCCACTCAACTCCAGACTGCCTTATGCCATCGTTAAAAATGTGGGAGAAGCCTTTTTAAAATCTTACTATGAGCGATATGGTTTAGATTATACGATATTTAGATTTTTCAATACTTATGGCCCTAATCAAAGCGAGGATTTTGTTATTCCTAAATTTATACAGTTAGCTCAAAATAATGAACCGATTACCATATATGGTGACGGCTCACAGACCAGAACATTTTGTTATATAAATGATAATATTGATACCTTGGTAAAAATATTAGAAGATAACTTACTTTCTGCTCAGGTAGTTAATGTAGGTAATGACGTAGAGGTATCTGTTTTGGAACTGGCAAAATTGGTCATTAAGATATGCAACAGCGATTCAGAAATTATACATTTACCGGCACTTAAAGAAGGGGATATGACACGTCGCTGCCCAGACATCAGTAAAATGAAATCTATATTAGGTAGAGAATTACTAGATGTAGAAACTGGAATGAAGAAGTACTTAAATTCTTTGTAAAATTGATTTATGAGAATAGGTTTAAGTAAAGCAAAGCAAAATTCTAAACTAGAGATAGATACCTACCATCGTGTCATCATTCCAGTATATATACCCAATCTAGAAGAAGACTATTTTAAAGGAACTCTTGAGGTTTTAAAGTTATGCATCAGCTCTTTATTAAACACCATTCATAATAAAACCAGAGTTTCCATTATCAACAATGAATGTTGTACAGAGGTTACAGATTATTTGAATCAATTATATAAAGCAGAAAACGAAATAGATCAGCTGTATAACTCGCAGGTTAATTTAGGTAAGGTAAATGCTATTTATGGCATCTTAAAAAGTACCTTAGAGCCGATAATCACGATTACCGATGCTGATGTGATGTTCTTACCTCAATGGCAGTCCAAAACAGAAACTATTTTTAAACAGTTTCCTAAAGCCGGTATGGTAGCGCCAGTGCCATCTAGTATCGCTTATGAAAACGAGATGACTAGTACAACTGTAGGTTATGGTGTTCTAAATGGAAAAATAGAATTTGCCGATGTTGTAAATCCGCAGGGATTGCATCGGTTTCAAGAAAGTATAGGTCGGGAGATTTATTTTAAAGAACATTTAGATCAATATCCCATACTTGAATGTCATGGTGCCAGAGCCGTAATAGGTTGTGGTCACTTTGTAGCGACTATGAAACGTTCTAGTTTTGATCTAGCTCCGGTTAGACCATCGCAACATAAAATAGTAGGTGGCAGCGAGCGCACCTATATCGATAAGCCTAATAATGATAGCGGTTTTTTAAGACTCGCTACCTTGGATAATCATGCGTACCACATGGGCAACGTTCCAGAACAGTGGATGCATGATGAGGTGCCTAAAAATAAAGAAAAAATTATCGCATTAAACTTAGAAGAATTACATCTACAAGAAAAAGGTTTGCCATGGTGGTATCAAAAAGCTGGATGGCTTATTTTAAAAATCTTTAGAAAGAAAAAATCGATACGTTATACTTATTTCAAAAAAATAGGTTTGAGACATAAAACATACTAAAAATGACCTTCATTATAGCCGAAATAGCACAAGCCCACGATGGCAGTCTCGGGATTTTAAGATCCTATATCGATGCAATTGCAGCGACTGGAGTAGATGCGATCAAGTTTCAGACACACATCGCACATGCAGAAAGTAGTGAGCATGAGCCATTCCGCGTCAATTTTTCTTATGAGGATAACACTCGATATGACTACTGGCAGCGCTTGGAGTTTACCCAAGAGCAATGGATCGAGATAGGAAAACACTGTAAAAGTGTAGGTTTACAATTTTGGTCTTCGCCATTTAGTAATGCAGCGGTAGATCTCTTGGAAAAAGCTCGTGTGGATGGTTATAAAGTAGGCAGTGGCGAGGTAAATAATTTTCTGTTATTGGAAAAAATATGCCAGACTTGTAAACCCATTATCATCTCTAGCGGTATGTCTAGTTTCGAAGAACTCGATAAAACGGTAGCCTTTCTAGAAAGCAAAAATGCCGACTTCAAGATATTACAATGCTACACCGCATATCCCACAACACCAGAGCAATACGGGCTTCATGTGATCGCTCAGCTCAGGCAACGTTATAAGCAACCCATAGGTTTTTCTGATCACAGCGCCACGATCGCCGCAAATGTTGCAGCTGTTGCATTGGGTGCTAAGGTGCTGGAGTTTCACGCTGTTTGGGACAAGCGCATGTTTGGACCAGATGCGATGGCGTCGCTTAATATCGATGAGATCAGCCAGCTGGTTACCGATGTTAGAAATATTGATAAGGCCATTTCCAGTCCTATAAATAAGGATGATACTACCGCTTTCGCGAAAGTGAAACAAATATTTGAAAAATCACTTGCCATAAACAAAGACCTGAAAAAAAACCATATCCTTACCTTTGATGATCTGGAATCTAAAAAACCAAAAGGATTCGGAATCTTAGCTTCCGAATTTCAGTCGGTAATTGGTTTAAAATTAAATAAGGATTTAAAAGCCTATGAGTTTTTAAATCAAAAAGATATCTCATGAGAAAAATTTGTGTAGTCGTTACCGCTAGGCCTTCCTATAGTAGGATCAAAACCGCTTTGCAGGCCATTAAAGATCATGAAAATCTAGAGTTACAACTCGTTATTGCTGGCGCTGCATTGTTGGATCGTTATGGAAACGCGATCGAATTTATCAAGAAAGATGGTTTTGAGATAACCGAAAAAGTTTTTATGGTACTAGAAGGAGAAAATAAAACCGCCATGGCCAAAACCACTGGTCTAGGTGTCATGGAACTCTCTAATGTACTCTACAATTTACAACCAGATGCCGTCATCACTATTGCAGATCGTTATGAAACCATTGCCACAAGTATAGCGGCGGCGTATCAAAACATTCCTTTAGTACATATTCAAGGTGGAGAAGTGACTGGAAATATAGATGAGAAAGTACGCCATGCTAACACGAAGCTGGCAGACGTTCATTTTGTAGCAAGTGAAAACGCCAAAGAACGTGTTATTAAATTAGGAGAAAATCCAGATATGGTTTTCAATACAGGATGTCCATCTATAGACCTTGCTAATGAAATTAAACAATCTCCAGCACTGGATTTTGATCCTATTGAAAAATATGGTGGCGTGGGCGTAGATCTTGATATTAAGAAGCCATATATAGTGGTCATGCAACATCCTGTTACAACAGAATATGCTCGTGCAAAGGAAGATATACTCAAAACATTAAAAGCAGTGGACGAGCTTGACTTCAATTGTTTCTGGTTTTGGCCCAATGTAGATGCTGGTAGCGATGGAACCAGTAACGGAATACGCTCTTATCGAGAAAATGCACAACCTAGAAGAATGAGATTTTTCAAAAATATGGAGTCGAATGATTTTTTGCGACTGCTGGTCAACTCAAAATGTCTGGTAGGAAACAGTAGTGTAGGAATAAGGGAATGTGCTTTTTTAGGTGTTCCAGTGGTCAATATAGGAACTAGACAGAATAGGAGAGAACGCGGTAATAATGTGCTCGATATAGATTATGATAAAGAGACGATTAAAAATGCGATTAGTCAGCAAATGACTCATAGTTCATTAACAAATTCTACGGTTTACGGTAATGGAAATGCAGGAAAAAAAATTGCAGATTTATTGGCGACTATAGACTTGCCGTTTCATAAAACCATTACTTATTAATGAGAGTTTTAGGCATTATACCAGCACGAGGTGGATCAAAAGGAGTTCCTGAGAAGAACAAAAAACTACTTTGTGGAAAACCACTCATTAACTACACGATCGAGTCAGCTCTGAATTCTAGTTTATTGACCCAAGTAATCGTTTCTACCGAAGATCAAGAAATAGTAGAAATCGCCAAAAAATCTGGAGCTGACGTGCCATTTCTGAGACCTGAAGAACTAGCGTCTGACACTGCAAAATCTATTGATGTGGTCGTACACGCCATAAATTACATGAAGTCCATAGATGAATCTTTTGACGCGATCTGTTTATTACAACCTACCGTTCCATTCAGAGAAAAAGGTAGTATCGATACAGCGATCGAATCATTTATAAAAAATCAAAACGATTCTTTAATATCTGTGCTAGAAGTTCCACATCAGTTTAACCCGCATTGGGTTTTTGAAGAAGTGGACGGTAAGCTGAAAATAAGTACAGGAGAAAACGAGATCGTTTCTCGTAGGCAAGAGCTGCCACCAGCCTTTTATCGAGATGGAAGTATTTATGTGACGAGTTGCAAATTACTTCTTGATAAAAATAGCTTTTTTGGTAAGAGTTTAGGATATTTTAAATCTAGTAGTAGAAACCACCTAAATATAGACACACAAGAAGACTGGAAGCTTGCTGAACAATTAGGATATCAACTAACATATGGTAAATAAAAAGATTGTTGTGTTATTACCTGATGGTATATGCTTACGTAATTATGTTTATACTGATTTTGCAGCTATCGCAAAGTCACAAAACTTAGATCTTATTTTTTTAAATAATACGTCAGTTGATTTAAGGATGTATGGCTTAAACTCGATGCCATGGCCTAAAATTAAGTTACATAAATTTACAGATAGTCTAAAAAATGCGCTTAAGATTAATGAATTAACTTGGTTTGAAAATAAGTTTGATAACCCTATTTACAGAGAATACATCTTTAAGAACAATAAAAGAGGATGTAAAAACTACATCAAAAACAGTATTACCAAGCTTTTCATTACTTCTAATCCCAATGAAAAATCAATACTAGAAATAAGAGAAAAAATCAAATCCCAAGAACGTAAAACGCAGTATTACAAAAGTTGGAAATTGATGCTTGAAGATTTACAGCCAGATCTCGTATTTTCCACCAGTCAGCGATCTGCGGCGGCGATTGCTTCATTAGAAGCTGCAAAAGAATTGGGTATTCAAACCGTTTGTTCTGTGTTTTCATGGGATAATTTACCTAAATCCACATTGCTGGTTGAGGCTTCCCATTATTTTGTGTGGTCAGATCACATGAAAGAAGAACTAGCGACTTACTATCCATTTACAAAAGCGTGCAATACCTATGTAACAGGAACAGGTCAGTTTGAGAATCATTATAAGCAAGAATCAGTTATTGAAAAAGCAGAATTTTACAACAGGTTTAATTTAGACCTAGAAACTACGTATATCTGTTTTTCGGGAGATGATATTACTACTTCTCCTTATGATCCTATTTATTTAGAAGATGTGGCGCAAGCGGTAACCCAACTTAATAGTAACGGATTGAAATTGGGTATCATATTTAGGAGATGCCCTGTTGATTTTTCAAATAGATTTGATACTATAGTGGATGCTTATAGCGACGTTATTACTAAAATAGATCCAGCTTGGGAAATGCGAGGTTCTTCTTGGGATGAAAAATTGCCATTGTTAGAAGATGGAAAGTTACAAGCCAGTATTGTTCATTATACAGCTTTTGTGATGAATATAGGATCAAGTATGGTCTTTGACTATGTCATACACGACAAGCCTTGTGTTTATTTCAATTATAATCCAGCTGAAATTGTGCCGCTTAAAAAAGATGTGAATGTGATATATAACTACGTTCATTTTAAATCCATGACCAGTCCCGATGCAGTCGTATGGATAAATAATAAGAAGGAACTTAAAAGTAAAATGGAAGTACTTTTATCAAATCCTAAAGCTACTGTTCATGCTGCACAAGAATGGTTTAATAAAATAGTTGCCTCTCCACAGCGTGATGCATCTCAAAGAATTGTGAATAGCTTAATTGATATTTTAAATTAATGCACATAGCATTTCTAACTCCAGAATATCCAGATACTGCCACAGGAAAAAGTGGTGGGCTAGGTACGAGCATCAAAAATATAGCAATTGCGCTACAAATAAATGGCGTTAAGATTAGTGTTATTGTACCTTATCAAGATAAAACTGAAGTAATAGAAAGAAACGGTATAACTTTATTTAAAATTAAAAAAGAAAACTATCCTATTGCCAACTGGTATTTTTATAAAAAGAAGGTCTCTAAAACCATTAATGTTTTTATAAAAGAATATCAAATTGATTTAATAGAAGCGCCAGACTGGACAGGTATCACGGCATTTATGAAGTTAGATTGCCCTATTAGTGTACGACTTAATGGGAGCGACGCTTACTTTTGTCACATCGATGGAAGGCCACAAAAAAAGAAAAACTTTTTATTAGAAAAATTGAATTTTAAAAATGCTGCGGGCTTACTTTCTGCTAGTTCCTTTACTGCTCAAATAACCAAGAAAGTTTTTCAAATAGATCGAGAGTTTACAATCATTCATAATGCCATCGATGACCATGCTTTCCTACCACAAGACAAAGAGGTAGAAAATCAAATACTATACTTCGGGACTTGTATTAGGAAAAAGGGAGTTCTAGATCTTGCACAAGCCTTCAATTTATTAATAGAAAAAAGATCACAAACAGAATTGTTGTTTCTAGGTAAGGATACCATAGATTATAAAGAAAACAAGTCCACCATAGAATTGATAAAAAAAGCGTTAACCCAAAAAGCTATACAAAACACTAGATTTATAAAAGAAGTACCCTATCAAGAAGTTCACGATTATCTAGCGGCTGCAACTGTAATTTGTTTACCTAGTTATGCAGAGGCTTACCCTATGACCTGGCTAGAAGCTATGAGCATGGAAAAAGCGCTGGTAACTTCAGACATAGGTTGGGCAAAAGAAATGATGGTACATGAACAAACTGGTTTTATGGTGCATCCTTCAAAACACAGCGATTTGGCTGACCATCTATACCAATTTTTGGAAGATAAAAATTTACGAGCTCAAATGGGTAAGAATGCTAGACAAAGAGTTCAGAAACATTTTTCTACGGAGGTTATTGTAAAGCAAAATATATCTTACTACAAAAACCTCTTAACTTGATTATCTATTTTTATCATAATAAGAAGAAGGCAACTCGATTGTTGAATGATAACAATCAGCAATTGCCATTACCTAGCGATGCAAATATTATACAACAATTTATTTATGTTGCGTCTCAATTTCCTAATGAATCTATCTTATGGATAGAAGAATCGGTGGCAGATTTGGTAAATAAGGAAGACCTATTAATTCATTATAAGACTTCTCGTTATATGGTTAGCATAGGGAATATGAACCACCATTTTTTATATCCTGAAATAGGATATGTTACTGATGGACCATTTGTCTCAGTTTCTCAACAATTCAAATATCCTACTTGGTTAATGCAAGAAAAGGCGGGAATTGTTGCAGCATCCGTCATTAATCAATTCAATGGGAATAATTATAAACATAAGTCGTTAGAATATTTCTTAACTTCAGTTGCGAGATTAGGACAACCGCAAGGATTGTTTTGCTACCACATTCCTTTAAGCTCTCAAATCGTTAAGGACTTACATGAAAGTCACTTAGCACTCTTTCAGTTTGTGGTACAGCATTACAAACGAGTATGGAGTTTTGTTTTGTTTTTTTTATTGAATAGATATGAGAATGTTTTTTCTTTTTCCGCTTTCGCGAAAGCACAATTTATAACCAAGTTAAACACACATTTAGAGTTAGCTCATACCAAAAAGCTCTTGAAGAATTATTCTGAATTCTCCTACGAAGTCATTATTCCAACGATGGGCAGACGCGATTATCTAAAAGATGTGTTATTAGACTTTTCTAAGCAAACGCACTTACCAAAACGCATAATTATCGTAGAGCAGAATCCAGATGTAACTGCGGTATCTCAATTAGACTATATCTCAGAAGAAAAATGGCCTTTTGAAATTGATCATACTTTTATTCATCAAACCGGTGCTTGTAATGCTAGAAATCTAGCCATCTCAAAAACTACAGAAGATTGGGTCATGCTTTTTGATGATGATAATCGATTTGAAAAAGACACGTTTGAATCTATATTTGATCAAATCAACAAGCTTAAGTGTGAAGTGTTAACGACATCCTATTTACAGGAAAATGAGGTAGAAAAATATACAACACCTATGCAATGGTCCACATTTGGCTCAGGATGTTCTATGATTCATAGAGAGGTATTAGAAAAATGTAAATTTGATATGGCGTTAGAACACGGCTATGGAGAAGACGTGGATTATGGAATGCAAATACGTAATGCTGGCTATGATGTCTTTTATGCTCCAGAAATTGAGATCTTACATTTAAAAGCACCAGTAGGTGGTTTTAGAAAAAAAGTCGAGTTTCCGTGGACTGATCAAGGATTACAGCCTAAACCATCGCCACAAATTATGTATCATCGTAAAAAGAACACGACTAAGGAGCAACTTATAGGTTTTAAATGGTTATTATTTGTAAACTATTATAAAAGACAAACTTTAAGAAATCCATTTGCGTATTACAAGCGTTTTAAAAAAATGTGGAGTCTTAGTTTAAATTATTCCAATAATTTATAGAACTTGAAATTATTTTGAAACTATCCCTAATCATCTGCACCTACATGCGTCCAGAACCATTATCTAGATTGATGGATTCTGTGATGGAACAATCTGTTGTTCCTGATGAGGTTTTGATAATTGATGGTTCAACAGATGATATTACGAAATCACGCTTTGGCGAAAGCATAAACAGCATCATCAAATATTACCAAGTACCACCAGAACATCGTGGTCTTACCAAGCAACGAAATTACGGTATCGAAAGAGTATCTGAAGAT
The DNA here is from genome assembly GCF_965657255.1 of Nonlabens sp. Lineage (NCBI taxonomy): Bacteria > Pseudomonadati > Bacteroidota > Flavobacteriia > Flavobacteriales > Flavobacteriaceae > Nonlabens > Nonlabens sp. The sequence continues at coordinate 119,406 of NZ_CBFHNM010000002.1, read as the reverse complement.
ATGGAGGTTGTCGCATTTTTAGATGATGATACGATTCTGGATCAGGATTATTTTGAACAAATTTTAAATACGTATAAGGAATTCCCAAATGCAATAGGTGTAGGCGGCTTTATTACAAATGAGGTAACATGGGAGCAAGTGACAGTAGAAAATCCAGCAGATTTGAACTATTTTTATCACGACGGCTATCAACGTAAAGAAAGCAGTCGTTATCAATTAAGAAGAAAATTAGGACTAGATCAAAAAACACCACCCGCTGTTTATCCAGAATTTGGTCACGGCAGGTCGATAAGTTTTTTGCCTCCATCTGGTAAAATTTATAAGGTAGAACAGTTAATGGGTGGTGTTTCTAGTTTTCCACTGTCCATTTTAAAACAGCATCAATTTTCAGAATATTTTGAAGGTTACGGTCTTTATGAAGATGCCGATTTTACCTTGCGATTATCTCATATAGGTGATTTGTATGTGAACACAGCAGCCCAATTAGAGCACCATCACGATGCTGCTGCTAGGCCTAATAAATACAGTTATGGTAAAATGGTGGTGCGCAATGGCTGGTATGTGTGGCGTATCAAGCATCCTGAACCATCTTTAAAAAATAAGTTTAAATGGTATCAAATCACCCTTTTGCTCACAGCTATTAGATTTCTCAATATCTTTACCACCAGTGAGCGCAAAGAAGCTTTTACCGAAGCAATGGGAAGAAGCATTGGGATAATAAGCTTGTTATTCAATAATCCTAAAAAATGAATTTTCTTGTTATTTCAGACGCACATTTGATCCAGCAAAATGGTAAGAAAGTAGCCTATGCACCTTATGTTAAAGAAATGGATCTATGGATGCATCACGTAGATAGTACTACTTTTATTTCTCCAGATTGTTTTAATGGTCATATCCTATTTCAAGAGTTCAAGAATCAGGATTTTAAACAGATAGGTCTACGGCGATTAGAATTTCATACGTTATGGTCTGCTTTAATTTCTATGTTTACAGTACCTTATCAATTTTTTGTTTTGTGTTTCGCTTTCGCGAAAGCGGATCATATCCATCTACGTTGTCCTGGAAATCTAGCTTTACTAGCCAGTATGGTTCAAGTTTTTTTTCCAACTAAAAAGAAAACGGTTAAATATGCTGGCAACTTTGATCCCAATGCGACACAACCGATGGCCTATAGATGGCAAAAGAGAATTCTTTCAAATACCTTTTTAACTAAAAATATAGATGTTTTGGTTTATGGTGAGTGGCCTCAACAAACTATAAATATAAAACCTTTTTTTACGGCCACTTATTCAGAGAACGATAGAGGTAATTTTACAAAAGATTTCAAAGAACTTTACCAGTTCATTTTTGTAGGTACACTTTCTCAAAATAAGAATCCGCAATTGTTGGTGGAACTTATAAAGCAATTAAATAAAGAAGGTGTTGCTGCACAAGCTCACTTTTATGGAGATGGACCTATGATGGAGGAATTAAAAATTATGACTGATTCTCATTCTACACCATGCTATTTTTATGGAAATCAATCTAGTGAAGTGCTTAAGGTAGCTTATGAAAAGGCACACTTTTGTTTTTTAGCATCAAAAAGTGAAGGCTGGCCCAAAGCCGTTGCAGAATCTATGTGGTATGGATGTATACCAATTGCGACACCAGTAAGTTGTGTGCCGTGGATGCTTGGGATTAAGGAAAAGCTTGGTGAAGAAAATGATCAGGTAGATTTTACAAATGGTTTAGACCTCAAAAGCATAGGTTCTAGAGGATTAATTTATACAGATAAAGACCAAACAATTTTAAATTTAAAAAGTTTATTACGTAATCCTGCGGTAATCAAAATGATGTCTCAAAATGCTAAAGATTGGTCGCAAGATTATACTATTGAAAAGTTTGAGCGTGAAATAATTAAGCTAGTTCAGTCATGAAAATCCTTCAAATCATAGATAGTCTAGATGCTGGCGGAGCAGAACGTATGGCAGTTAATATCGCAAACGATTTGCAAAACGCTGGACATGAATCCCATTTATGTGTTACTAGGAAAGAAGGACTTTTAAAAAAATCTATCCAAAATGAAGTCAGCTACTTATTTCTTGAAAGGAAAGGTAGAATAGGATGGACAGCCATTTTACAACTTAGAAATTACTTAAAAACAAATAAGATTGAAGTTGTGCATGCGCATAGCACATCGGCATTTATAACAGTCTCGAGTATTGTTACTTTACAAAATAAACCAAAGTTCATATGGCATGATCACTACGGAAAAGCAAATCAACTTCATAGTCGGCCAACTAAATTACTTAATTATCTATCTCGTTTTTTTGATCATATAATTAGTGTGAACTCGTTACTTAAAGATTGGGCAATTGAGAAATTAAGAACTAAGGAAGTTACTTACTTAGAGAACTTTGCCGTGAAATCAACAGATTCTCAACTTGCATCTTCTCTAATAGGAAATCAGGGCAAAAGAATTATTTGTCTCGCCAATTTGAGAGAGCAAAAAGATCATTTTAATTTAATTCATGCTTTTGAAATAGTCTATAAGACTTATCCCGAATGGACTTTACATCTATGTGGTCAGGATTTTAATGACGTTTATTCTTCAAAAGTGAAAAATCTTATCTCAGAAAAGAATATGCAGAATGCTATATTTCTTCTCGGATCTAGATCTGATGTCAGTTCGATTCTTGAGGAATGTGATATCGCGGTTTTATCTTCTAAATCAGAAGGTTTGCCAGTTGCATTATTAGAATATGGGCTTCATCAATTGCCAGTAATCACTACAGATGTAGGTGCATGTGCTGAGGTCGTTCAAAATTATGGAATCGTAGTGCCACTTAAAAATGCCGAATTACTCGCGACAGCCATTAAAAAAATGATAGCAAGCAAAGAGTTGCGAGAAAACTATGCTACTCAATTTCATAATCATATTGTGGAGAATTATGGTAGTGACCGTTATGTGGAGAAGCTTTTAGAAATTTATAATCAAATCCATTAAGCACTTTAATTGCGCTTAAAACCCTTTAAAAATTGATGGTTCCCTATTAGCCTTCTATGCAAACGTCAATTTTGATTTTCGTTTTGATTTTGTTTTTACTTTTATTTTTCCGTAGCATTCTTCTCCACAGCATCCCAATATTCATAAGCACGACGCAAGTGTGGTATAACAATAGTTCCTCCTACAAGAGTGGCTATAGAAAGCGCTTCTACTACTTCTTCCTTAGAAATTCCTTCTTTATGGCTGGCTTCTAGATGGTATTTTACACAATCGTCACATCTTAAAACGGTACTAGCCACAAGGCCTAGCAATTCTTTAGTTTTCTTGTCTAATTTACCAGCTGCAAACGCATTGGTATCTAGATTAAAAATACGTTTGATAATCTTGTTGTTATCTTCAATAATGGCATCATTCATTTTTGCACGATACGCATTAAATTCTTCTACTTGATTGCTCATATTATTTTAAGGTAGCTAATTTTTTATTTCTCTTTTTTTCTCGGTAAAGGACAAATTTAGATATGAAAATGCTCACTTCATATAAAATTAACACAGGTATGGCAACGATTATTTGACTCGCTACATCCGGTGGCGTTATCACAGCTGCCACAATCAAAACAATAACTAGCGCAAACTTTCTATTTTTCCTCAATCCTTCTGGAGTCGCAAGACCTATTTTAGTTAGAAAGTATATGATTACAGGTAATTCAAATAGTAGTCCCGAAGCAAGGATGGAAGCTCTTATATACCCTATGTAACTAGCTAAACTAGGTTCTGTAGAAATTTCAGCACTCAAGTTATAGGTCATCATGAAATGCACTGATAGAGGTGCTATAACAAAATAACCAAAGGTCACGCCTATGAAAAACAATAAGGAGCAAATGATAATAAAGCCACCACTATACTTTTTTTCAGTAGACTTTAATCCTGGTGCAATAAAGCTCCAGACTTGGTACAATATCCATGGAAAGGCAACCACAAACCCTACCAGTACACAGGTCCAAATATGGGTAGAAAACTCATCAGACATTTCTTTGGACTGTACTTTGAAATTAAAATCAGGATTGCAAAAGTCACTTACTATTCCAAAATAATTTCCAAATTCGCAGAAGAACTCATACGTAACAAACGTTCCTCTTTTAGGGCCAAAAATGATCGTGTCAAAAATAAAATCAGTAAAAAAAGCCGCAATAACAGCACCTATTAAAATTCCTAAAATAATACGTATCAAGGTCCAGCGCAGTTCTTCTACGTGGTCTAGAAATGACATGTTATTAGGATCTACTTTTTTACGAGCCATAATTAAACGATTCCTTCTCTAATTAAATCATGAATATGTACTACACCAGCATATGCTTCATCGTCCACTGCTATTAATTGAGATATATTCATCTCTTCCATTAATTCTCGTGCTTGTATCGCCATAGAATCTGCTGTAATAGTTTTAGGATAGCTACTCATTATATCGCCAGCCACCAGGTCATCGATGTTTTTACCACTAGAAAGCATACGCCTTAAATCACCATCTGTTATAATACCTATTGCTTTAGAATCTTCTGTCACAACAGTCATTCCTAGCATGTTTTCAGAAATGTTTACAATTACATCTCTCAAGGTAGTGCTTGCGTGCACTTCTGGCTTATTGTTTTTTTCAATAATATCCTGAACGCGCAGGTATAATTTTTTACCTAACGCTCCTCCTGGATGATATCTTGCAAAATCTTTATCAGTAAAACCTTTTAATTCTAACAAGCTTACAGCAAGTGCATCACCTAAAACTAGCTGTGCAGTGGTACTTGTTGTAGGTGCTAGACCATTGGGACAGGCTTCTTCTTTAATAGCTGCGTGTAAAATAAAATCTGCCGCTTGACCCAGAAAAGAATCTCTATTGCTAGTAATGGCGATTAATTTATTTTCAAAGTTTTTAATTAACGGTACTAACACCTTTATTTCTGGAGTATTTCCACTTTTAGAAATGCAAATGACTACATCATTCGTTTGTACGATTCCTAGGTCTCCATGTATGGCATCTGCAGCATGCATGAAGATAGCAGGTGTTCCAGTGGAATTCATAGTGGCAACAATTTTCTGTGCTATAATCGCACTTTTACCTATTCCAGTGATGATCACTCGTCCATTAGCATGGTGTATGTGTAATACCGCTTTCGCGAAAGCGGAATCAATACCATCTACAAGGTCTGTAATGGCTTGTGCCTCAATGCGAACTGTTCTTCTCGCAACTTCTAGTACTTTATTTTCCTGTTCCAAAAAAGATTACTTTTAAGTATAATTTGTGATAATGAAATTATATCGTAAATTTAGCTTACAAAGATAAACAAAACGCAACAGCCGCATGGCAGATACGCAAATAGGATTAGAAGATAATCTAAAGAAATATTTTGGATTTGGGCAATTTAGAGGATTGCAAAAAAAGGTAATTACATCGCTACTTAATAAAGAAGATTGTTTTGTTATCATGCCTACCGGCGGTGGTAAATCACTTTGTTATCAATTACCTGCTTTGATGCAAGAAGGAACTGCCATTGTGGTATCTCCTTTAATCGCATTAATGAAAAATCAGGTAGACGCTATCAGAGGTGTGTCAGATCACGATGGTGTAGCACATGTCTTGAACTCTTCCCTCTCAAAAGGAGATGTGCAAAAAGTAAAAGAAGACATTGAAAGTGGTATTACAAAATTACTTTATGTCGCACCAGAATCACTTACTAAAGAAGAGTATGTCGATTTTTTAAAACAACAAAAGATATCTTTTCTTGCTGTTGATGAAGCACATTGTATTAGTGAATGGGGACATGATTTCCGTCCAGAATATAGAAATTTACGTAGGATTATTGATCGCATAGGATCTGATATTCCTATCATAGGACTTACCGCCACGGCAACACCTAAGGTTCAAGAAGATATTCTGAAAAATCTACAGATTACAGATGCAACAACATTCAAGGCATCTTTTAATAGACCCAACCTGTATTATGAGGTACGTCCTAAAACAGAAAATGTAGATGCAGATATTACTCGCTTCATAAAGCAAAATGAAGGTAAATCTGGTATTGTTTATTGTCTATCACGTAAAAGAGTAGAGGCACTAGCCCAAGTTTTGCAAGTTAACGGCATTAAGGCCGTTCCTTATCATGCAGGTCTAGACGCAAAAACTAGAGTGAAACATCAAGATATGTTTTTGATGGAAGATACTGATGTGGTAGTAGCTACCATCGCATTTGGTATGGGAATCGATAAGCCAGATGTACGTTTTGTAATACATCATGATATACCTAAAAGTATAGAGTCTTATTATCAAGAGACAGGTCGCGCTGGTCGTGATGGAGGAGAAGGACACTGTCTAGCTTATTATTCTTATAAAGATATAGAGAAGTTAGAGAAATTCATGTCAGGAAAACCTATTGCCGAGCAAGAAATAGGACATGCGTTGCTTCAAGAAATGGTAGGCTATGCAGAGACGAGTATGAGTAGAAGACAATTTATTCTTCATTATTTTGGAGAAGAATTTGATCCTGCAACTGGAGCTGGTGGCGATATGGATGATAATATGCGCAACCCAAAACCTCAAAGAGAATCTGTAGAAGAGGTAAAGCGATTGATAAAGGTTATTGAAGCGGCTGGAGAACGTTATAAATCAAAGGACATTGTTAATATCTTGATGGGTAAAAATAATGCAATGATTTCTAGTCATAAGTTAGATCAGCACAATTATTTCGGTAGTGGTAAGTATAAGGAGAAAGCCTTCTGGACAGCACTAATTCGTCAGGTACTTGTTGCCCGTTTGATCAAAAAAGACATTGAAACCTATGGAACTTTAAAAGTTCTTGATGCTGGTCGGGAGTATGTAAAGTCAGGTACATCTTTTATGATGAGTGATGATCATACTTATAATGAATCTGCAGATCAAATAGTAGGTGCTGCAAAAGGTGGTGCTGTCGATGCACAGTTGGTTAAGTTTTTAAAAGATTTGCGTAAAAAGGTCGCAACACAAAAAAATGTGCCTCCTTATATTGTATTTCAAGATCCATCACTGGATGATATGGCGACTAAGTATCCTATTACCATGGAAGAGATGGCAAATATTCATGGTGTAGGAGAAGGGAAAGCAAAAAAATATGGAAAGTCTTTTGTAGAATTAATCGCTAGGTATGTTGATGATAATGACATTACCAGACCAGATGATCTAATCATTAAAAGTACTGGTGCAAAATCTGGAAATAAACTGTATTTCATTACAAGCATAGATCGCAAGCTAAGTTTTGATGACATAGCAAGTGCTAAAGGAATGGATGTCCCACAACTTATTAATGAGTTAGAAAGCATTGTTTACAGTGGTACTAAATTAAATGTAGGTTACTGGGTAGATGAAATGCTGGATGATGAGCAACAAGAAGAATTACATGAATATTTCATTGAATCAGAAACCGATAAAATTGATGCTGCGGTAGAAGAGTTTGATGGTGATTATGAAGAAGAAGAAATTCGATTATATAGATTGAAATTTATCAGTGAGGTGGCAAATTAGATACATCAAATTCTTATTAAAATAGAGAAGCCTGTAACATACTTGTTACAGGCTTCTCTATTTTTACATATCAATAGTTCTTTATGGTAAATATTTTTTTGAATATTCCGCTTTCGCGAAAGCGGAATCAACATAAATAGTAACAATTAGTTAAATGTTTTGATATGTGTTTGAAATAAAACCTTTATCGATAAGTATAGCTATTAAAGTTGATCAGGTAAACTATATTTCTTAAAAACTTCTATTTTCTAATTTAGAGATTTCTTCTGGGTTTGTAATGACTCTAAATGCTAATTTAAAGCCTTCATAACCTGCAAAACCGTAAAATAAGATGTCCATAAATCCAAATGTTTCTTTCATCACAGGAATAAACTGAGAGTAGTCAAAGCTTAAGAAAGTATCCAGATATCCCATATCATTATAATTTGCTAAAAAACCAATGGTGCTTAAGAAATTTCCTAAAAAGCAACTAAGAATAGCGATCACCGCACCTGCAAGGCCAAAAACCATATCAATCCCTTTACCGCCCAGGCGTACTGCATGACCGACTATAAAACCTATTCCTATAGCCATAAAACCTATTTGATATTCTGTTGTTACGGTTATGACAGCCCAAATTACGGCACCTACAACACCAGCTGCTGTTCCCGCTACAATACCGCCAGCAAGATTTTGTTCCTCTCTTAATTTTTCATTGGTAGTTTCAGAAAGTCTGTGAAGGTTTACGGTTCCATCTCTTTCCATATTTACCGACTTTACTAGGGTTTCATCTTTTGAAAAAGAATTGCAAGAAACTTCAAAATCGGCTTTTCTATCTGTTAAAGCACATAATATACCTTGTTTAAGATCCATTTTGCGATGAGTGCATTTTTCACAGAATGTCAAATGTTCAGCTCTAGTCATAGGTGGTTGGAATATGTATTAATTTTTGAAAATTAAAGAAAATAAAGTCTTTAAAAAAAGAGTCTTAAATCTTATTTGCCCTCAATTCTAATCAATTATCTTTGCAGCCTTAAAAAATAAGAACAATGCAAGAAGGAATTTACGCAAAATTTGACACGACTAAAGGAGAAATCCTAGTGAAATTACACCATGATAAAACACCTGGAACAGTAGGTAACTTTGTTGCTCTTGCCGAAGGTAATTTAGAAAACAAAGCAAAAGATCAAGGTGTTCCTTATTATAATGGTTTAAAATTTCATAGAGTGATACCAGATTTTATGATTCAAGGTGGCGATCCACAAGGAACTGGTGCTGGTGGACCTGGTTATAAATTTGATGATGAATTTCATCCAGAATTACGTCATGATGGACCTGGAGTTTTAAGTATGGCAAATGCAGGACCTGGAACAAACGGTTCTCAATTTTTCATAACGCACATCGCGACAGATTGGTTAGATAATAAGCATACTGTTTTTGGTAAAGTAGTAGAAGGTCAAGATGTGGTAGATGCTATCGGACAAGGAGATGAGTTAAAAACACTTACCATCCTAAGAGAAGGAGATGCAGCAAAAGCATTTAATGCTGTAGAAGAATTTCGTCAGTTTGAAGGTGCTGGAAAAGCAAGAGAAGAGCAGGCTAGGAAACAAGCTGATCAGGAGATCGATGAGATCGCTATGGGTTTTGATAAGACAGAAAGTGGTTTACGTTATAAAATCATCAATAAAGGTGATGGAGCGCAAGCACAGAAAGGTCAAACTGTAAGTGTGCATTATAAAGGAATGTTGCCTAATGGTAAAGTATTTGATTCTAGTTATGATCGCAAGCAGCCTATTGATTTTGCTTTAGGAATGGGACAGGTTATTGCTGGTTGGGATGAAGGAATCCAGTTATTACAAGTAGGTGATAAAGCACGTTTAGTAATACCGTCGCATATCGCTTATGGAAGCGCTGGTGCAGGTGGCGTTATTCCACCAAATGCTACTTTAGTATTTGATGTAGAGCTTGTTGCTGTGAAGTAATAAATTTTAATTTTTATAAGAAAAGCCCTGTTCTTTACTGAATAGGGCTTTTTTTGTGTACGAGTATGAGGATTTATAGTTGATTATTTATTATCAACCGTAAAACCCATTTGGTTGCTCGCTATGCTCGTCGCCAATACCGTTATTCATCGGCACAAGCTCTGTTTTTTCATTGGAAAAGGAGAAAGACTAGCTAGTCATTAATTTAAGGGAAGTCGATAAGTGAAAGTGCTGAAACATAAATTGAATATTTTGAAAAAAATTATAGGTAATCGGTATAATCTTTACTCTCAAATCTGTTTTCAAGTTTATTTTCCTCACTCCTAATTCTTATCTTTACCCTTCAAATAAAATAGCATGAAAGCATTAGTTGTATTTTGCCGTTGGTTCGTCGGTATATTGTTCATATTTAGTGGTTTAATAAAGTTGAATGATCCTTTAGGGTTTTCTTATAAGTTAGATGAATATTTTAGTGCAGCTGTTTTAGGTTTAGAGTTTTTACAGCCTTTAGCCTTACCGATGGCAATTTTTCTAGTCATTTTTGAAGTGATTTTAGGGATTATGTTGTTGATCGGTTTTCAGAAAAAGTTTACCATCTGGTCGCTACTTCTCATGATCGGATTCTTTACGTTTTTGACTTTCTATTCTGCTTATTTTGATAAGGTGACGGATTGTGGCTGTTTTGGCGATGCGATACCACTTGTGCCATGGGAATCTTTTATTAAAGACGTGATTCTACTGGTCATGATATTGATCTTATTTTTCAATATGGATAAATGGAATTCCGCTTTCGCGAAAGCGAAGTCATCCATAATCATTTTGGTAACTACTATCATATGTTTTATAATCGCATACTATGTATTGATGCATTTGCCTATTATTGATTTCAGAGCTTATAAAATCGGAACTGATATTGAAGAAGCCATGAAAGAGGATCCTAATCAGAAAGAAGTTTATGGTTATGACTGGTATTATACAGTAAATGGTGTAGAGGAAATTGTAACCACAGATGGATTACCGCCAGAAGGACGTCCTAATTATGATAAAGTAGAAACGCGTGTAATACAAGAAGCGGCATTGCCTAAAATACATGACTTTTCCATTGAGCGAAATGGTGAAGATTTTACACAAGAAATTCTAGATGAGGATAAAGTTGCTTTTGTGATGATTTACGACATGACTAAAGCAGAAGATGAAGGAATGACAAAACTAGCTAGCTTTATAGAAAGAGCCCAAAAATCTGGCTTTGAAGTAATAGGTTTAAGTGCTAATAGTGAGGATCAGTTAGAGCCTTTACTGAAAATAAATAATATAAGTATTCCTTTTTATACTACTGATGGTACACAACTTAAAACAGCTGTGCGTTCCACACCATCTGTAATGACTATTGAAAACGGTGTGATTACTGGTAAGTCACACTGGAATGATTTTGAGCAGTTGTCTTTGTGATTTCTTATCTTTTTAAGAAAATAGGATATGCGATACTTACTCTTTATGGAGTGGTAACTGTCATTTTTTTGTTATTCTATTTGTTACCTGGAGATCCAGCCCAAATGATGATGGGACAAAATGAAAGTCCAGAACAACTAGCAAATGTTAAAGCAAAGTATGGATTGGACCAATCTCTAGGAACGCAATACCTGTATTTTTTGAACGATCTATCTCCAGTTTCTTTTCACAGTACAAAACTTGAGGATTTTACTCATGATAATGGAAAATATACAGGACTGAATCTTTTCACCTTTGGGGAAACATCTACGTATTTAAAATGGCCTTATTTGAGAGAATCTTTCCAGAAAACAGGTAAAAAAGTAAGTTATATCATAGGAGAAACTTTACCTAACACGATGATCTTAGCGCTTGCTGCTATTAGTATTGCTTTAGTTTTAGGTCTGGTTTTAGGAGTAATATCTGCTTTATATAAAAACAGTTGGATAGACCAAATCATACAATTAGTAAGTACGATGGGAATGAGTATTCCTAGTTTTTTTAGTGCGATCATTTTTGCTTTTATTTTTGGATACGTTTTGAATGAATATACTGGTCTCAAAATGAGTGGTAGTTTATATGAAATGGACGATTATGGTGAAGGAATGCAATTGCAATGGCGCAATTTGATACTGCCAGCAATTGTTTTAGGAATACGTCCACTAGCTGTGATATCGCAACTAATGAGAAATAGTTTGCTAGAAGTTATGGGTCAAGAGTATATTACCACAGCTTATGCAAAAGGGCTTACTACTTTACAAGTGATTAAAAGACATGCGTTTAAGAACGCTTTAAATCCAGTGATTACAGCTGTAAGCGGCTGGTTTGCTAGTTTATTAGCTGGTGCTGTTTTTGTGGAATATATTTTCAACTGGAATGGGATAGGCAAGGAGATAGTTGAAGCTTTAAACACAAAAGACTTGCCAGTGATTACTGGAGCTGTTTTGGTCATTGCCACTTTATTTATATTGATTAATATTCTGGTGGATTTTATATATGTATGGTTGGATCCTAGAGTGAAGTTGGAGTGATGAACTAGAATGCTAAATGCCGATCAAGGAAAAACTAATATCGAAGTTTCAAATCTAAACGTATAAATATTCCTCAATGTAAGTGTGATCAAATAATGTAAATAATGTGTTGATTTTCAAATTTTAATAAGATTACAAAGTCGATATTTTTTATTGCTTTACTCTATTTAATCGTTTTTGATTTAAGTTCACATTGAGCGATTGCCGAAATTCTAAATCTGACCTCTAAACTCTTTGTTTCTTATTTCGTTGAATTGAATAAATTTAACCGTTTCTTCAGTTCGAACTCAGGTTTTGTGATAATAAAACTAAATTCTTATGATTATTATAAATGACTAATAATTTTTTAAAGAGTACTTAATTAAGTACGTTTATTTATATTTGCTTTATGGAAACAGTAAATTATACAGATTTTCGCTCTAATTTAAAGCATTGGTTTGATAAGGTCGTAAATGATGTCAGTGATATAATCATCAAACGCAAGAACGGTAAAGACCTTGTTTTAATATCATTAGATGAGTACAATTCTTTAAAAGAAACAACTTACCTGTTAACCGGAAAAAATAGAGATGTTTTATTAGACTCTATTAAACAACTTGAGACAGGAAAAGGTTTTAACAAAGATCTTGTTGAATAGATGAAATTAATTTGGTCTACGTCCTCTTGGGAAGATTATTTGTATTGGCAAAAGGCCGATAAAAAAATAGTGAAACGAATAAATGAACTTATCAAAAGTTGTATGCGCACACCTTTTGAAGGCATAGGAAAACCTGAAGCTTTAAAAGGTGATCTACAAGGTTATTGGTCTAGACGCATAACATCAGAACATCGATTGGTCTACAAATATATTAATGACCAATTATGGATCGCTGCTTGTCGATATCACTATAATAAATAGGCTTTCAAAAACTATTAATTAACGCAATCGATTTTCATTGATTTGGACTCAATACCTTATCAAACATTTGCATAACAAAATTAAAAACGGCAATTTTGAAATTATCGATTGCATAAGCATCTAAAGAACATACCATGAGAAAAAATATAGTAGCTGGAAACTGGAAAATGAATTGTGATCTTGCACAGACACAAGGATTGATAACCGACTTGAAAACAGGATTAGTAAAAGAATTTAATTGTGAATTAATGATCGCACCATCGCATCCTTTTTTATACAATGCTTTTAATAGTACTTGCGATACCATTATTGAAGTAGTAGCGCAAAATGTTTGTGAAGCACAAAGTGGCGCGTATACAGGTGAGATTTCAGTGGATATGTTGGATAGTATAGGTATTAAAACTGTAATCATAGGTCATTCTGAACGTAGAGATACTTATGGAGAAACAGACGAATTGCTCGCTGCCAAAACTAAAACAGCTTTAGAAAAAGGCATGACAGTTATTTTTTGTTGTGGTGAGCATCTAGAAGAACGCAAAGCAGGAAATCACTTTGACACGGTTACCGCACAAATAGAAAAGGGATTGTTTGATCTTACCTCAAAACAAATGGAAAAAGTTGTTATTGCATATGAACCAGTATGGGCAATAGGAACCGGAGAAACTGCCAGTCCAGAGCAAGCACAAGAAATGCACGCACATTTGCGTTCTTTTATTGAAACTAAATTTGGATCAGAAACGGCCAATAATACAAGTATTCTTTATGGAGGCAGTGTAAAGCCTGCAAATGCTGCAGAAATTTTTGCAAAGCCAGACGTAGATGGTGGACTTGTAGGAGGCGCATCCCTTGATGCTCAATCCTTCCTCAATATTGCAAATGCATTTTAATAAATTAATTTTAACAGTATTTCTATTTGCTACCTTATCGGTTGTAGGTCAGACAGATTTTGGTTTAAGAGTAGCTGCAGCTGCAGAAGATCTTACAAAAGATCAAGTCATTTATAATGGCACTTATTTTCGCATTCCCTATCCCAATGGTGATGTGCCAAAGCCATATGGCGTGTGTACCGATGTTATCATAAGAACCTATAGAAAATTGGGCATTGATCTACAAAAGGAAGTTCATGAAGATATGAAAGCTCATTTTTCTGAGTACCCTAAAAATTGGGGGCTGAAAAAGACAGATACTAACATTGATCATAGACGTGTTCCTAATTTAAGAACCTTCTTTCAAAGGAAAGGTAAAAGTATAGCGGAAACAAACCAGGCTAGAGATTATTTACCAGGAGATATAGTTAGCTGGACCTTAAACAATGGGCTTACACATATAGGAATGGTTTCAAAAACCCTATCAAAAGATAAAAAACGCTATTTAATAGTGCACAATATAGGAGCTGGGCAAGTTTTTGAAGACTGTCTATTCCGTTTTAAAATTACAGGACATTACCGTTATGGAAAATAAGATTACTAATTTGATTTATGTAGAGTACGACTTTAAGGTAGAGCCACAGCAACCATGGAATGATGTGCTCATGGCACAACTAGGTGAGGTAGGATTTGAAAGTTTTATAGAAACAGAAAAAGGAGTTAAGGCATACCTACTACAATCTCTTGATAGCGACTCACTACTCGATGGTGTAAACATGATGGAGAATGAACTTTGTGATCTCGCTTTCGCGAAAGCGGTTGTGCCACCAACAAATTGGAATGCAGAATGGGAAAAGAATTTTGATCCCATTACAGTGAAAAATCGTTGTGAAGTACGCGCACCGTTTCATAAAGCTAGCGGTGTAGAATATGATATAGTGATCGAACCTAAAATGAGTTTTGGTACGGGACATCATCAAACTACACACATGATGATTGAACATTTGTTAGAAGAAGATGTAACTGGTCTAGATGTACTGGATATGGGAAGTGGAACAGGTGTTTTGGGAATTTTAGCACAGATGAGAGGTGCTGCATTAGTTGATGCCGTGGATATTGATACTTGGTGTTTTGAAAATGCGTTAGAAAATGTAGAGCGCAATAATACCGATAAAGTAAATGTGATTTTAGGTGGTGCGGAAGTTCTTGATGGGAAAAATTATGATTTTATCATAGCTAACATTAATCGGAATATCCTACTTCAAGACATACCTGTTTATGCTAGTACTTTAAAAAGCGGCGGCACCATTTTGTTCAGCGGTTTTTATAAAGAAGATCTAGAACATATAACAAGCAAATGTAATGAGTCTGGCATCTATTACGACTCACATATTGAGAAAGATAGCTGGATAGCGGCAAAGATGACCAAAAAATAACTTTAACGTTGTAGTCCATTGTTTTAATAAGATTTGTTTTAAATTTAACCAGATGAAAATGAGTACACAAGAGCAGGTGCTTCCAGAATTAGATCTGGAAGTTTTAGAAAAAAAGGAAAATAAAATAGTTCTTTTCAATGATGAGGTAAATACGTTTGATCATGTGATCGACATGTTAGTAGCAGCCTGTGATCATACACCGGTACAGGCAGAACAGTGTTCTCTTATTGTTCATTATAAAGGAAAGTGTAATGTAAAATCAGGAGAATATAAAGATTTAGAACCACGTTGTACTGCTTTATTAGAAGCTGGTTTAACGGCAGAAATTCAATAAAAACTTGCTTTCCCCTTTTTTATTCAGTTTTGAATAAAAACATAAATGCCTGCTTCTTGCAGGCATTTTGTGTTTATGGTCAATTATTCAAAATTAGAAACCAGCTAACTGTTCAAAAAACGATCCTATTTTTTTTGATGTATCGATTAAGTGTATCTCTATAATCCAATGGCGCACATTGCCTTTTCCATCTTTTTCATTCATTGGTTTATCGTTATCAGGATGGATGTAATTAGATTTAACTTCTGACTCTAAATTTTCATGAGGAAAATGACCTATCAAATGACCTGCTATAGGTCCACCAAATTCCCATCCATTATTTATTGCCAGTTGTTTACAGTATTCGTATAAGTGCGCACCTGTTACACTAGGATTCTTCCTATAATAATTATTTACAATGTGCCATAATTTCTCTGAATCGGCTGCGAGTTTTTGTTTGTATGGATCATGACCTAGTACATAAGTTCTACCATAATCTGCCTCCCAATCTTCAAGAATAGGTCCAAAATCTATAAATACTATATCGTCTTCAACAACTTCTAGGTTGGGTGGATTTTCATCATAGGGATACAGTGTATTCTCTCCAGCTCTTACAATACGTTTGTGCCAGTATTTTTTGATATCTAACAATTCATCAGCCAGTTGAAAGATTTCTTTATTGATTTGTTTTTCAGTGGCACCTGCTCGAATGATATTTCTTTTTTCAATTTCTTGAAACAAAACAGCTGCTTTTCTCTCGGCTTTTTGAAGTTCTAATATGGCATTTGTCATAAAGTAAAAGTACTAAACACGAACTATTCAAAATAATTCGATAGGTTAAACCTGTTGCTGAACGAAATAAAAAATGAGGTGTAATTATCATAAGTTACTTTTTACTGTTAAAATTGTACTATTGAACACTCACAGTCAGTATCTTAGTCTAGAAACCATAAGTTTTAATTAAATTCACGCCAAATAAATAAACCATGAATAAAATTTTACTTATCCTGTTATTATTTACTGCAGCAGTTAAAGCACAAGTTACTGCCGGTCCAGTACCAGATTATATTTTATGTGATGATTTCTCAAATGACGGAATTGAGCAATTTGATTTAAACTTTTGGGACGCCACTGCTATAGGAAATCAAGATCCAGCTACACATACTGTGGCTTATTTTTCTTCTCAATTTGACGCGGTAAATGATTTAAATGCATTGACACCATCTAATTTTTTGAATACTGTCAATCCACAACTCATTTTTATAAGAGTTAACGATACTACCACAGGAAACTTTAATATTACCACTAGTAATTTAATCGTTGAGGCTTTACCAATAGTCAATAATCCTCAAGTGTTTACTTATTGTGGTTCTATTACTGCAACTGGAGAAATTCAAGTAGATCTTTTTGAAATTGAACCTTTTCTTGCTAATGGACAGAATAATTTACTTTTTACTTATTTTACAAGTCAACAAGACGCTGATACTAATTCTAATCCACTGTCAACAACTTTTACTTCTCTAGCAAATTCTCCTATAGATTTATTTATTAGAGTACAGACTTCAACCAATTGTTTTGAAGTGATAAATATAGTTGCCACTTTAACGAATTGTAATCAGGTTTCACAATTAACAGATTTAGCAGCATGCATGGACGAGGTAAGTAATAATGCATGTTTTGATTTGAATATAAACACACTTGCAGCATTAGGTGTTAATTCTATAAACACACATTCTGTGAGCTATCACTCTACACAAATAGATGCTGTTAATAATACTAATATTTTACCTGTTACTTATTGTACTTCTTCTAATCAACAAATCTTTGTTAGGGTGGAAGAAATAGTTACGGGAAACACAGATACAACACAATCTTTTCAATTAACTGTTAACGCTGTTCCAGGTTCCTATTCTTTCACTCCTATTGCAGGTTGTGATGATGATGGTGATGGCTTTATAGAATGGGAGTCAAGTAGTGTTTTGAACGAAATAACAAATGTACCTAATAACGTTTTCAATTTTTCAACAGAGTATTATTTGTCAGAACTAGATGCCCAAAATCAAGTAAATCCTATTGGTTTTGTAGCAAATTTTGTTACGGCAGTAAACACACCGATGGTTTATGTGCGCACTACTTTCTTTCCTACTAGTTGTGCTAGTGTATCGCCTCTTCAACTTGTGGAAGACATAAATTGCCTTATTGTAGGTAATCCTATATTTCTTGAAGAATGCTTGCAAACTCCTAATACAGTAGCTTGTTTTGATCTAACTCAAAACGATGCGGCAATACTTGATGTAAATAACGCTGCAAATTTTACAATTACTTATTACACAAACAGCTCAGATGCAAATTCTGCTATTAATGCCATTTCAAATGCAACTAATTATTGTGTAGGTTTTAGTCAAGATGTTTATGCCAGATTAGAGGAAAATGCAACAGGAGCTTATCAAATAGTTTCTTTTGATTTAATAGTTAGATCAAATCAATTTCAATTTGATACGTTAAGTGATATAAGCGATTGTGATGCAGATTTAGATGGTATTGTCACTTTTGATTTAACAGATTTTGAAATTCAAATAAACAGCAGTAATCCATTAACGTATTATTTAACATCTCAGGATGCTCAAAACGGTACCAATGCTATAGTAACACCAACAAGTATTGATGTGCCAACAGCCAATGGATTTGATCAGGTTTTTATTTTAGAAACGATCCCTGGTTCTTGTAATGTAATTTATAATGGAACCTTGAGATCGCAAGTGAATTGTAATAACGCTTATACTTGTGATCAAGCGCAATCCTTGTGCGAAAGAATAGGACAACCGTTTGTGAATGTCTTTGATGGTTCAAACGCAGAACAAGGAAATTATTATCCATTTTCATCAACTACTGGACCTAGAAACCCTACTTGGTTTTATATACCTATTGAAACTTCTGGAGACTTAACTCTAGAAGTGTATCAAAATACACAACCAGATTTTATGGGCCAGGATTTAGATATAGATTTTGCTGTTTACGGACCTTTTACTAATCCGACATCACAATGTGGAAATCTTACCCAAGCAGATTATGTAGATCATAGTTTTTCTGTGCAAATGCCGGAAATCGCACAAATATCAAATGCTCAATCAGGAGAATATTATTTGATATTGACATCAAATTTCTCATCAACTTCAGGATTCTTGAAAGTAGAATTAGGAGCTAATAGTACAGCATCCATAAATTGTGATGGAATAAGAATGCAGTCCTTTCTTGATGCAAATCTTAATGGAATGGTAGATGCTTCTGACCCTTCTTTTCCCCTTGGAGTGTTTGAATGGGAGAAAAACAGTAGTGGTAATGTGATGCAAGTAGCTACCCCATTAGGCAGCTATAATATTTATGATATTGATGCAACAAACTCTTATGATTTGGCATACAATATATTGCCAGCTTATAATGTAAATTATACAGTTTCTCCTGCTACCTATTCTGGTGTAACTGTTCCTAATAATAGTGGTATTGTGAATAAAGATTTTCTTGTCACTCCAGTTGCTGTTTATGATGATGTAGTTGTTTATATCGTGCCACAACAGCAGCCTAGACCAGGATTTACATATACAGAGACTGTTTATTATACAAATTTAGGAACTTCTACGGTTCCGGTAGGTCAGGTTGTTTTTGATTATGACCCAACGGTAAGTGTTGTTAATGTTTCAGATCCTAACGCAGTTGTTACTCCTACGTCGGTTACCTTACCTTATTCTAATCTAGCTCCATTTGCTATAGGATCATTTGATGTAGAAATGCAAATCCCAGTTATTCCTACTGTTAGCCTTGGAGATATTTTGACAAATATAGCTACCATATCACCAGTGGCGACAGATTTAACTCCTACAAATAATACCAATACGTCAGCACAAATAATAATAGGTAGTTATGATCCTAATGATAAAATGGAATCTAGAGGTGAGTTTATAAATCCTTCCACATTTACTACAGAAGATTATTTTTATTACACGATTAGATTTGAAAATACAGGAACGGCAAGCGCTATTAATGTGAGAATTGAAGATACTCTAGATGCGCAACTAGATTGGAATAGTATTGAAATGATTAATTCTAGTCATAATTATATTATGGAGCGCATGGAAAATCAGGTAGTATGGAGGTTTGATAATATTATGCTACCAGATTCTACTTCAGATCCTATTGGAGCAAACGGACATGTATATTTTAAAATAAAACCTTTAGCGAGTTCAGAAGGAACAGTGATTCCTAACACAGCCGAAATTTATTTTGATTTCAATCCACCTATCATTACCAATACATTTAGAAGCACATTTCGCACTCCTTTAAGTAATCCAGATGTGGAAGAAGTAGTGTTTAGTCTTACGCCTAATCCGGCAAGTAATGAATTTACAGTTAATTTCAGTAACGTCATCCAGGAAGCTAATCTAACACTCTATGATGTTAGAGGACGTGTTACGCTTTCGCGAAAGCTTACACCTGATAATCTTCAAATTGATATTTCTAATTTAGATCAAGGTATTTACTTGGCAAAATTTACCAACGGTAGTAAAGTTTTTACCTCTAAACTCGTTAAGAAATAGAAGTGAAATCAAATAGATTTAAAACCTCAGCGAAAGCTGAGGTTTTTTTTGCAACAACTTAATTTTAATTATTTAAAAAGCAAAATTATTGTTAATTAATATATGCCTTATCGAGTATCAATAGTGTTACTATTATATTCGTGGAATAATTAGAGAATATGCAAACACTACTCAAAAATCTCAAAGTAGAAATTAACGATAAACTATATGTAAAGGATCCAGAAAGTTCTGATTTAGGTAAAAGAATTATTAGTCAAAGCATTGAGATGATTTATGACTTAGGCTTTGAACAATTTACGTTTAAAAAACTAGGTGTTTCCATAAAATCAAATGAAAGCTCTATATATAGGTATTTTGAAAATAAGCACAAATTATTGCTGTACTTAACATCATGGTACTGGAGTTGGTTAGAGTATCAATTAGTTTTGCAAACCATGATTATTTCTTCACATAAAGGTAAATTAGTTAAAGCTATCGAAATATTGACTCAAGAAGTAATACAAGATTCTAATTTTAGCCATATTAATGAGGTGGTTTTAAATAAAATTGTGATTTCAGAATATTCAAAATCTTATCTGACTAAAGAAGTAGACGTCGAAAATAAAGAAGGTTATTTTGCTATATATAAACGCCTTGTTTTACGTCTTAAGGACATGATTATTGAAGTTCATCCAGACTATATGTATCCTACTTCTTTAAGTAGTATGGTTATAGAAGGTGCATTGCATCAGCATTATTTAAAAGATCATTTTACAGCAATCACAGATTGTAGTAAAAAGGTAACGCCTACATCTTACTTTTTAGATTTAATCGATCAACTTATTATTACAAATGGAAAACAATAAAAATATACTAACGGCATGGCAGCGTTTGATACGTATGCTAGAAGTTGATAAAAAAGATATAAGACAGATTTTCTACTATGCAATTTTTGCAGGTATAGTTGGTCTTTCTTTACCACTAGGTATTCAAGCGATTATCAATTTAATTCAAGGAGCACAAATAAGTACCTCATGGATCTTATTAGTCGTTTTGGTAACCTTAGGAGTCGCTTTTGGTGGTGTTCTACAAATTATGCAAATTAGAATTACAGAGAACATACAGCAAAAGATTTTTATACGATCTTCATTTGACTTTTCATTCAGATTTCCTAAAATCAAAATGAGCGAGTTGAGAGGCTTTTACCCACCAGAATTAGCAAACAGATTTTTTGATACGTTAACGATTCAAAAAAGTTTATCTAAACTACTGGTTGATTATCCTACTGCTATATTGCAAATTATATTTGGATTATTATTACTCTCCTTTTACCATCCATTCTTCATTGTATATGGAGTTTTACTTGTTGGACTAGCTTTTGTGCTTTTTAAGTATACTGCAGAAAAAGGTTTGAAAACCAGTTTGCTAGAGTCAAAAAGTAAATATAAAGTAGCGCATTGGTTACAAGAAATTGCTAGATCATTAGTTAGTTTTAAATTATCTGGTGTAACGACTCATGCTGTAGATAAAAATGACGAGTTGGTTTCTGGTTACCTTAATTATAGAGAGCAACACTTCAAGGTATTGATTGTTCAAGCGGCACAATTTATAGGTTTTAAGGTACTGATTACTGCTGGTCTCTTATTAATCGGTGGATTATTAGTTCTTAGTCAAGAAATGAATATAGGTCAGTTCGTAGCGGCTGAGTTGATTATATTAATCATCATTGGTGCGGTAGAGAAAATTATTTCTGGATTAGAATCTTTTTATGATATGCTTACATCCCTTGAGAAACTAGCACAAGTAGTAGATAAGGAATTAGAGCCTCAAACAGGAGAACATCCTTTTGAGAAAGATGATAACTTTAGTGTAGAACTGGATCAGGTTACTTATCGGGTTCCTGAAAGAATGCAGCCTATTCTTGAAGATGTTTCTTTAAAAATATCAGAAACTTGCACCATTTTAATAAATGGAGCTAACGGTAGTGGAAAAGCTACGTTATTAAGATTAATTGCTGGTATCATAGAGCCTACACAAGGTAGTATTTATGTAAACAATTCAGATTTAAGAGGTCTTGATCTTAATTATTACAGGGCTAGTCTGGGACAATCATTAACTGAAGAAAGCCCTTTTGAAGGAACACTTAGAAATAACATCACTTTTGGAGATGCTAACATTACAGATGAACGTATATATTGGGCATTAGAAAAAGTAGGACTGAACAACTTTCTTAAAAAACTACCTAAAGGCTTAGAAACAATCATCTTTCCAGAAGGTCAAGAGTTAAGCTATACCGTAGGGAAGAAAATAGTTCTTGCTCGCAGTATTGTTAGACAGCCTAAAATGCTTATTCTTAAAGATCCTTTAGATCAATTTGAAGAAGAGGAAACGACAAGAATCATGGATTTTTTGACAGATCCATCAAACGGCTGGTCACTAGTCGTGGTAAGTCAAAACAATCAATGGAGGAAGCGATGTGGTAGATTGATAACACTGCATCAAGGTAAATTAATTTTAGATCAATAATTATGCTTAATATTTCTCAAAATAAACTCAATAAGCCTCTTGATTTAGATCGATTCAATGCAGGTAAAAAGGTGATGAAGCGCAAGCATTTTAAATACTTTAATAGGTTTTTAGGAGGTTTTGCTATATTTACTATCATACTGTTGTTTTTACCATGGACACAGAATATTAGTGGTAATGGTTTTGTTACTACCTTGACTCCAGCGCAAAGACCGCTTACTTTGCAATCACCTATCGCAGGTCAGATAGAAGAATGGTATGTAAGAGAAGGCGATCGAGTTAGGAAAGGGGACACTATTCTCAGAATTAGTGAGGTGAAAAGTGAATATATGGATCCTAATTTAGTTGCTCGAACAGGTCAACAAATAGATGCAAAGTCTGCTAGTGCTTTATCGTATAGAGAAAAGATAGCACAGCTTGGTAATCAAATAGTAGCTCTACAAGAAGAAAGACGTCTAAAACTGGATCAAGCAAAAAATAAATTGTTGCAGGCCAAATTAAAAATTGTTCAAGATAGTATAGATTTGATAGCAGCAAAAAACGATGAGCGCATTGCTCAAATACAATTAGAACGTACAGAGTTGTTAGAGAAAGATGGTTTTAAATCTCCGGCAGATGTTGAGGATAAGAACCTAAAGGCTAGAACAACCATGGCCAAGGCCAATTCTCAAGAGCAAAAGCTATTACAAACTAGGAATGATGTTATTAATGCCGAAATTGAATTAGGTCGCATACAACAAGAATATGTAGAGAAAATTGCAAAGGCACGTGGTGATCAATTTACCGCACAGTCCAGTCAACTGGATGTAGAAGCCCAAGTGAGTAAGCTAGAGACAGATCGTACCAATTATCAAATAAGAACTGATTTGTACTACGTTACAGCGCCACAAGATGGTTTTCTTAACAAGGCCATTGTAGGTGGTTTAGGTGTTACTTTTAAAGAAGGTGAGCCACTAATCAATATTATGCCTATAAATTATGACCTTGCGGTAGAAACCTTTGTAGAACCAATTGATTTACCGTTAATGCATAAAGGTGAGCATGTTAGAATACAATTTGACGGTTGGCCAGCAATTGTTTTCTCAGGATGGCCCAATGCTTCTTATGGTACTTATGGTGCAAAGGTACTCGCAGTAGAAACCTTTATTACAGAAGGAACTGGTAAGTATCGCGTTTTACTTGCTCCAGATGAAGAAGATCATACGTGGCCAGATGCGTTGCGCCCAGGATCAGGAGCGCGCACTATTGCTTTGTTAGAAGACGTTCCTATCTGGTATGAATTATGGCGTAGATTAAATGGTTTCCCAGCAAACTACTATACTCCAGAAACGACTAAAAAAGGCAAGGATGAGAAAAAGAAATAGATTATTCTCATACTGGCTTTCAGCCTTGATGTTTGTAATTTCTTTGAATTTGTTGGCTGTTCCGCTTTCGCGAAAGCAAAACCTACAATCAGACCTTGCAACTTTGGCTCAAGATACGACTATAATGAGTTTAAGAGAATTCTTAGGCTACGTTAAAAAACATCATCCGATAGTAAAGCAAGCAGGATTAGTTGTTGATCAAGGACAAGCTCAATTATTGAAAGCTCGTGGAGGATTTGATCCTAAGATTGAAGTAGATTACAACCGTAAAGATTTTAAAGGAACAGAATATTATGACGAGTTGCGTGGTGCATTTAAAATCCCTACCTGGTATGGTGTAGAGTTTAAAGCTGGAGCAGAGCGCAATGAAGGTGCTTTTCTAGATCCTTCACTTACAGTTCCAGAAGATGGACTTTACAGTGCTGGTGTTAGCTTACAATTGGGTCAAGGTTTGTGGATCAATGAACGTATGGCTACTTTGAGAAAAGCTAAATTTTTTAGACAACAAACACAGTCTGAAAGAGACCTTTTGGTTAACGCGGTTTTATTTGATGCCACAGAAGTGTACTTTCAATGGTGGCAAGCTGCTCAAGAAAGAGTCCTTTTTAAGAATATTTTGCAAAATGCGCAGGTGCGTTTAAGAGGTATTAAACGTAGTGTGGAGGTAGGCGATAAAGCTGTAATTGATTCGGTAGAAGCTCGTATTGCAGTAAAGAAAAGATTGCTAGGCTTTGAGCAGGCAAAAATAGATTTCATTAAAAAACGTCTGGAATTGTCTAACTTTTTATGGATAGATGGTGTTCCTGTAGAACTACAAGAAACCGTAATACCAGAAGAAGATTTACTATCAGAAATAGACGCTGCATTAGAAATTATGGGGCAATCACTAGATCTTTTTACAATAGAAAACCACCCAAAGATTCTAGCGATGCGTCTTAAAATGGATCAACTAGAAGTAGATAGACAATTAAAAGCCAATAAGCTGTTACCTAAAATAGAGGCTAGTTATGATGCAATATCGCCACAATGGGGTGATGCTGGAACCTATAATTTAGACGATTTTAAAGCTGGAATCTCTTTTTCAATGCCGTTGTTTTTGAGAAAAGAACGAGGTGATAAAAAACTTGCAGAAATTAAATTACAAGATGCCGAATATGATTTACTAGCCACCTCGTTAGCTATTGAAAACAAGGTAAAGGCTATTTTCAGTGAGATTGAATCCTATACAATTCAAAATGATATTACTCAGGAAATAGTACAAGATTCTCGAGCCATGCTCATTGCAGAAGAGCGCAAGTTTCAATTAGGTGATAGTTCTTTGTTTTTAATAAATTCTAGAGAGACTAAACTTATTGAATCAAGCCTAAAAAGGCTTGAAGTAGGTGTAAAGTTACTTAATTCTAAAGCGAGACTTTTTAATAGTCTAGCGTTAGTTCCAGAGAATTTGTAAGAAATCCTGACAGTAAATAATTCAGGTGGTCGTATTACTTTGATTTTTTAAATAAGGTAATGCTGCCACCTTGTTTGATTTTAAAGGAGTTTTTATCTTCACTAAAAACAATGGATATTCCTGCTGGATCAAATTTAAATTTATGATCTTCAAAGCTTTCTAATGGAAAAGCTCCTTGACCAGTAGCCTGACCTGTTAATGTATTATTATCGTCTATCTCTATGGTAATGTCCATACCTATGTATTCATTTTTATAGACGCCTGTATACGACTTTAATTCTTCTATAGAATATTGTTTAGGTATAAATGAGATAATTTCTATAGGCTCGTTATAAAGTAATTTGCGACTGTTTAATACTGGATTTCCAGTAGTCATTAAAGATGTGTTTTGTAAAAAGATAAAGACTTTATCATTTGAAACATGTCTTTCTATATACGTTAGGTATCCTGCCCACGCACCAGAATGTCCCGTAACTCTTCCATAAGTAGGATGGTCTTTCAATTGCCAGCCAAATCCATAATTAGTTAATGTACCATTGCTCAAAGTATGTGGTGTAAAAATTTTTTCTATATCTCTTTTTGAAACCAATTGATCTGTATACAAAGCGCGATCCCATTTAAATAAATCGTCTACAGTAGAGTTTACCATACCATCACCGACTATTCCATCTAAAAAATAGGCTACCTGATCTGTACCATAACTATCAATAGGTACAGGACTGCCATCGACTCCATTAACATGACCTTTTGTTAGATTAGGTATATCTTTAGGAGCAAATCTTGGCCTATTTACTGCAGTAGAAGTCATTTTTAAAGGATCAAAAATGTTCTTTTTAAGAAAATCCCCATAACTCATTCCAGAGGCCTTTTCTATAATACTAGCCAGTAAAAGGTATCCAGTATTAGAATATTCGTACTGACTATTCGTCTTAAATAATAATTCTGGTTTTTGAGTAGCTAGTGTTTTAATTACATCTTTATTAGTAGCAATTTTAGAATGATCCCAAGAGGCATCCATCAACTCCATATAATCTGTTAATCCAGAAGTATGCGTTAATAAATTTTCTATGGTAATTTCTGGATAAAAAGCTAGTTCTGGAATGTACTTAGAAATAGGGTCCTTGTAGGCTAACTTTCTTTCATCATGTAACAAGACAATTCCCATTGCGGTAAATTGCTTTGATACAGAAGCAAGATCAAAAACAGAAGCTGTAGTAAGTGCAATGTCTTTACTAAAGTCTGCCTTGCCGTATGCTTTTTTGTGAATGATTTTGCCTTCTTCTGCAAATAGAACCACACCATTGAATTCATTGTTTACATTCATGGCGGTAAAAAGACTGTCTATTCTTTTGGCTTTCTCATCTTGAGCAAAACTTATAACCGTAAAAAATAAAATAACTACAGAAAATACATTTTTCATAACCTCTTTTTATTGATAAGAAGTCATAAAGATATAAAGGTTACAAGTTTTAAATGTACTTTATTAACGCTATTTAGCGTTTTAAATAGTTGATCTAGATAAAAGCGACAACAACAAGTTTTTAAGGATTCTCTGCTCTATAAATTTTATCGCTTTCGGCTGTTAGTCTATCTAGTTCGTCCAGTTCTTCTTTAGTTAGGTCTCTGTAAGTTCCATGAGGAATATCTAGTTTTACATTCATAATACGCACGCGCTTTAATTTAGTAACTCTATAATCTAGATATTCGCACATACGACGTATCTGTCTATTAAGACCTTGTGTAAGTATAATTTTAAAGGTTTTACGACCTATTTGTTCTACTTCACATTCTTTAGTTACTGTATCTAGAATAGGAATTCCTGATCTCATTTTTTCAATGAAACTTTCAGTGATACTGCGATCCACAGTAACGATGTATTCTTTCCCGTGATTATTACGAGAACGCAGGATCTTATTAACGATGTCGCCGTCATTAGTGAGAAAGATCAATCCTTCACTCATCTTATCTAATCTTCCTATCGGAAATATGCGCGTTGGGTAATTGATAAAATCAATAATGTTATCTTTTTCAACACGAGTATCTGTTGTACAAACAATACCTGTCGGCTTGTTAAAAGCGATGTAAACAGGTTTTTCTTTTTTCTTAGAAACAGCTTCGCCATCTACAGCGACTTCATCATTAGGCAACACTTTAGTTCCCATTGCTGGTACTGTACCATTTATCGTTACCCTTTCTTGCTCGATAAGTTTATCTGCGGCACGACGTGAGCAAAATCCTTGTTCACTTAGGTATTTATTGATGCGTATTCCTGTGGTATCTGACATGCTGCAAAGGTAGGATTTTGATTGCTATTTTATATTTTCATTTCATAAATTTCTAAGGTGTCCATTCTTCTCTAAAGCATTTTAAAGCATTCATAACTATGTAACAAAATTCACATTTTATACACCTATAACTAAATCAAACGACCATGGAAACGAATGAAAGTCAAAACACCAATCAGCCTAATAATCCTAATCAAGGTCAGCAACATTATTATCAATATATTCCCACAGATAATATGGATACGTTTGCCACTTTACATTTAGTCAAGGGAATTCTTACTATCTTATTCTCATTATTCTTTTTATTTTATATCTTCATTGGAGCGGCGATGAATTTGTCTGTTTTTGATCAAGATCCACATATGCCATTTAACCCTTCCATTATTATCATCACTATAGGTACAGTTGGTTTTATAATAACGGTAAGTATCGGTATACTTACGTTGCTCGCTTCAAAATATATTAAAGAACGACGTAACTATAAATTCATATTTGCCATAGCTATTTTGAACTGTTTAGCAGGTGTTTTGGGAATCTTGCTCGGTATTTTTACCATTTTAGATTTGAACAAACCTCATGTTAAAGCCCAGTTTGAACCTGATTATAATCCACAAGATCCATTAGGTTATCGTAAGTAGGATAATTGTTCCGCTTTCGCGAAAGCGGAATTCACATCTACATCCTATAAATAAAAGTGCTATTGATCCATTTTCATTAGGATAGCAGTACCTTTGCAACTTGAAATCAAATTGATAATGACACAAGAACAATTCTTAACAGATATCTTATTCAATGACCTGAAATACAGAGTTACAGAAGAAGGTGTTCAAATATTTTCTGGAGATGCTTTTAAAGAAGTGATCGAGCGCGGAATAAAAAACGGCGTAGGAATCTATAAAGTACTGGTATGGAAGAAAGATGAGGTGGAGCACTTACTTACTCACGAGCAGTTTCTAAAAAAAGCAACTGATTTAAGGTGGGCAAAAACAGCTTATTTTAAACATGCCAGATTAGATGAGGATTATGAATTTAGTGGAGAGTTTAAAGTATCTGAAAAGCTTTTACAACGCGCCGCACTTTATGTGCCTAAGGTTAAAACAAAACACGACGAAGAAGAATAAAATTACTTTGTACTATTTTTAAATCCAGCTCTCAAGGCTGGATTTTTTGTTTTGCTTACTTTAAAATATCATTGATGATTTTTATATGATGATGTGTGTGAATCCCCATAAATTTTATCGTGTCTTTAAGATTTAACCATCCAAATAAAGGATGTTTGAAGGTTTTGTTTTTATCTAGTTTATTAAGATCAGTGATTTTTGATCTGACTTTTTTTAATTGTTCTAACAATTCTTCTTGGGAAAGTTCATTTTGAGGAACGGTCTGCTTTGGTGCTCTACCTTTTCCTCTAGGAATATATCCAGTGCTCATAATTATCAATTTAGTAAAGGAAAATGTTGGTTGATAATCTGTTGGATTAGAGTTTTCAACTACTTCTGCAACACCATCTAATACTTGTAAACTATGATCGATTTGCCAGTAGGTTCCCTTTTCTGAAACCTTACTTTTATGCTGATTACCTTTTAGAATAAAAGAGTGTAATTGATCTATTTGATTGAGTAGTTTTTGCATCATTATCATTTTTC
Organism: Nonlabens sp.; assembly: GCF_965657255.1. Lineage (NCBI taxonomy): Bacteria > Pseudomonadati > Bacteroidota > Flavobacteriia > Flavobacteriales > Flavobacteriaceae > Nonlabens > Nonlabens sp. The sequence goes on along the minus strand of NZ_CBFHNM010000002.1, from coordinate 90,040 downwards.
AGTAGATTTTTAAAATCATTATTTCTCTTTCTTGAAAATTAATGACTTCACCTTCTTTTTTGTTTTTTAAAGCTTGACCTATCGGTGAGGAAAGAGAGATGGCAAAGAAGTCCTTTTCTTGGACGGTTAATTTGCCCATTCCAGCACCTACATAAAAATAACCAGATGGTAGGACTACTAGCGCTCCTGGTTCAATATGATTACATGCTTTATCTGGATCAATACGCAATAGTTGATCAAGTATTTTTGAAGTTTCTGCACGTTGTCTCTTGTATAATTCTTCTTCGTTTTGAATCATTGCGCGACCAGTTTCATATTTATCACCAGCGCTGCTCTTAGTTTCGTTGTGTTTTGCATGCATTAAAGAATCCAGATTTTTCTCAATAGTGGATAATCGATTGCCTACGATTTCAAGACAATGTGTATTGATGGCTTTTTTAAGTTTTGAATAATTGATGTGAGTCGTTTTTAAAGTCAATAAAAAAGTAAAGATAGGAGATTGAAATGTACTTTAAGCGCATAAAAAAAAGCCTTATCATGTGATAAGGCTTTTTAATAAGTAATTGAAATGATTAAGCTGGTCTTAATACAAAATCAATGGCATGCACTACACCATTAGCAGCGGTTACATTAGTAACAATCACATTGATTTCTGTTCCAGAACCATCTGTGATCACTACACCATTTGTAGTATCAATTGTAAAAGTTCCCATAGTTATAGGATCTACAATCTGTCCATTCATAATGTCTTCTGCTCTTACAGCTGCTCCATTAACAACGTGATATAGTAATATATCAGATAAGTTACTTAAGGCTAGAATATCTCCTATAGAATCGATTCCGTCGTTAGGATCTGCATCTACAAGCGCTTGAAATGCATCATTTGTTGGTGCAAACACTGTATAAGTAGCTGTTGGATCACTTAAAGTTTCAGCAAGGTTTTCTTGAACAACTGCAGTTACTAAATTTGAAAAGATTGGATTGTAAATAGCAAGGTCTGCAACAGATGGTAAAGTTAACACTTCATCAATCACATGTACAACACCGTTGTCTACCTCAATATCAACCATAGTAAGATCAATTTTTGCGTCATTAATGAATACCTCAGTATCAACATCGATATAAGCATCATAGGCGTCACCATCTGCGTTAGCAGAGGCTGTTTTAACATAACCATCTGCTAGACCACTACTTCTTACTTCACTACCTAATACGTGATAAAGTAAGGTAGCTCTTAATACGTCTACAGGTACCGCATCTAAAGAGGCAAAATTGTTATCAGTTAAAAATTCTGAAAAAGCAGTATTGGTAGGTGCAAATACAGTGAATGCTCCTGGAGCATCTAATACAGAAACTAAATCTGCTCTTTCAATAGCGGCAGCTAGACTTGAAAAATTAGGATTGTTTCTTGTTAGGTCATAAGCAGAACTTGTCAGTCCTAAATCACCGGCATCGTCATCATCATCACAAGATATGACAGCCAGACTTAATAAAGCCAAAAATAAATAAGCGGGAAATTTCATTAGATTCTTCATCATTTTGATTTTTTAGTTCCATCAAATTAACGAACGTATCATTAATATTTTGTTTAACTATTTGTTAAATAGATAAAACAAAATACTAAAATAGGAAATAATTAACCTTTATGTTGCAAGCTGTTTAAATTTTAGGTCTTTTAGTAGCTATTTAATAAACAAAAGAAGCACCTCTTATGAGATGCTTCTTAATTCTTATATATTTTATCCTTAATTACATCGGTCTCGCCACAATGTCGATAGTATGTATAATACCATTTAATGCGGTAACATCTGTAGAAGTGATACTTACTGTTGTTCCTGATCCATCGGTAAATTGAACACCAGTAGTCGTATCAATAGTATAAGGAGAACCCAACAAAGGTGTAATACTAAAACCATTGTTTATATCTCCAGAGCGTATGCGGTCATTTCCTACTAAGTGATATAATAGTATATCATTAAGGTTGGGTAGTGCCAGTATATCAGCAACATCATTTAATCCATCCATAGCATCTGTATTTACTAAAGCTGTAAAAGCATCATTATTTGGTGCGAAAACAGTAAACGGATTTTGCAAGGGATCAAGATTTGATAAATTATTATTTAAGCCTGTATTCATAAGAGCATTTTCCAAATTATCAAATTCTGGATTTGCAGCGATTAAAGTAGCGATAGAAGGTAATTCTAATACAGTATCAATAATATGTACAATACCATTGTCTGCTTCAATGTTTTCATCAATTATTGTAGAACCACCATTCAATACGACAGGACTGGAAGCTTCAATAAATAAATCAAGAGACTCTAATTCATCATCTTTACCCAGAGTTTTTAAATATCCATTAGAAAGTGATGTAGTAACTACTTCAGTATTCAAGGCATGATAGAGTAACATAGCTCTTAATTCTACTAAAGGAACATCATCTATATCAATGTAACCATTAGTTGACAAGTAGTTGTTAAAAGCAGTATTGTTAGGTGCAAAAAAAGTGTAATTTCTTCCCGTATTAAATGTGTCGTTAAGACCAGTTCTTATAAATGCAGCATTAAGCAAACTCAATTCTGTATTATTTTCTGTTTGATTGAGAATAGAGTTGATTCCTGGAATTATATTATCGTTATCATCTGCATCTTCACAAGAGATAAATAGAACGCTTATCATTGCAAAAATCACAATCCATCTTTTATTTAAAATTGTCATTATTTCTTCTTCTTTTTGGCTTGCAAAATAACGAAAACAAACTATTAAAATTGTTTCAATACTGTTCAAATACTAAGATGTGAAAGTTTGATAGTTATTTTACTTTCAATGATAAGAAAAATCTAATACAATCAAATTAATAAACGGTTTTGCTTATCGTATTTTTGCAGCATGGCAAAAGTAGTAGTAGGACTTTCTGGTGGCGTGGATTCTAGCGTTGCTGCATATTTATTAAAAGAACAAGGTCATGAGGTGATAGGTCTGTTTATGAAAAACTGGCATGATGACACCGTTACCATAAGCGATGAATGTCCATGGTTAGAAGATTCTAACGATGCCATGCTCGTTGCAGATAAATTGGGGATTCCTTTTCAGACCGTAGATTTAAGTAATCAATACAAAGAACGTATTGTAGACTATATGTTTGACGAGTACGCTCGAGGACGCACACCTAATCCAGATGTACTTTGTAATCGCGAGATCAAGTTTGATGTTTTTATGGATATTGCTCTTGAATTAGGAGCAGACTTTGTAGCAACAGGTCATTATTGCCAGAAAACGACAACTATAAAAAATGGAAAAGAAATTCACCACTTAATAGGTGGCGCAGATGCCAATAAAGACCAAAGCTATTTCTTGTGTCAGGTATCGCAAGGACAGCTTGCAAAAACACTTTTCCCTATCGGTCACCTTCAAAAACCTGAGGTAAGGGAAATTGCCGCAGCACAGGATTTAATTACCGCAGGAAAAAAAGATTCACAAGGTTTATGTTTTATAGGTAAAGTGAGATTGCCAGATTTTTTACAACAACAATTACAACCTAAGGCTGGCGATATCGTAGAGATTGCTGCAGAAACCAGTCGTGAGAAAATGCTAGAACTAGTTCCAGCAGGAGAATTGGGCATAGAAAATGAATTGGTTACGCTTTCGCGAAAGCGGAAATACCATCCGACAGAAGGAAAAGTAGTCGGGCAACATCAGGGCGCACATTATTTTACGCGTGGCCAGCGCAAAGGTCTTGCTGTAGGAGGAACACCAGAGCCGCTTTTTGTAATAGAAACCGATGTAAATACCAATACCATTTATGTAGGTCAAGGAAAAAATCATCCGGGACTTTACCGACGTGGACTTTTTGTTAGTGCTGCAGAAATGCACTGGATTAGAGAAGATCTAGAAATAGGAATAGGTACAACACTAGATGTCATGGCGCGCATACGTTACAGGCAGACACTTGAAAAAGCGAAGCTATATCGAGTAGAAAATGGACTGTACGTCATTTTTGAGAAAGAGCAAAGCGCGATCTCACCAGGTCAATTTGTTGCCTGGTATCAAGATAATGATTGCTTGGGAAGTGGAGTGATAAGTTAGTAGAATTTGAATCTGAACTCGAATTTGAACCTGAATTTGAATTCGAATTACAAATTTAATTAGAACTCAAAATCCGATTTTAAGACAGACAAAAGCGTTTCCCTTTTCAAAAGGGAAAACAGAGCTTGTGCTGATGAATATCGATATGGCGACCATTTCGGTACAGCCGACAGAGCAACTAAAAGGGTTTTGCGGTTGCCTTATTAAGAACTACTTCCGTTCAAATTACGTAACTTTAAGCCTATGAAAAAATTAACGTTTATTCTATTTGTCTTTACAACAATATCTGCTTACACTCAAGATTTTCATGCCCTAGTTTTCTTTAACGATAAACCTAATACCGCTGCTTCACTATCTAACTTGCAAACGATATTGACACAGCGCGCTATAGATCGCAAGACAAGGCACAATATTCCTATTGATGATCGTGATATGCCCATGAATCAAGCTTATGTGTCCCAAATAAAAATACAACCAGGCATTACTTATAAGGCACAATCTAAGTGGTTCAATTGTGTGCATGTGGTAGGCGCAGTGGTAGATATCAACGCATTATTAAATTTAAGCTTTGTATCAAACATTAGTTATACAGATTCTAGTACTGTTGCCTCCAGGAGCAATGAATCAAGCGACAACAAGTATGCAGATCTTGTTACTACACCACTTACTTATGGAACCGCTGCAAATCAAATACAGATGATAGGCCTTGATGATTTGCACAACACAGGAAATACAGGCGACGGAATGTTAATTGCTGTGACTGATTCTGGTTTTCCTAATGTATATATAAATACAGGTTTCACACAGTTGCGAAATAATAATGGTATTGCTGGTGGCTGGGATTTTGTAGATCGCGACGCTACTATTTATGAAGATCATTTTCATGGATCACGAGTATTGAGCGTTATGGCAGGTAACGATCCTGGTAATTTTGAAGGTACGGCACCAGACGCTCGTTATTATTTATTCCGTACAGAAGAAGCTGCACAAGAAACTCCGGCCGAAATGTCTTATTGGGTGCAAGCTGCAGAGCGTGCAGATTCTCTAGGCGTAGATGTCATCAATGTTTCTTTAGGTTATTTGGGATTTGATAATCCAGCAGAAAGTCTCAGTTATCAAGATATGAATGGTACAACCGCTTTTATTTCACAAGGAACTAATGTAGCCTTTGAAAAAGGAATGATAGTAGTCACAAGCGCTGGAAACTCTGGAAACAGCACTTCACATCCGTATAATGCTGCTCCAGCAGATGCTCTTGGTGCTTTTTCCATAGGTTCAGTAACTGCTACCGAGGTAAAGTCTAGCTTTTCCAGTATCGGTCCTACTTTTGACGGTAGAATACGTCCAGATATTGCCGCTCGTGGTAGTGGAACAGCGACCATTGATGAGGCAGGTAACATCGTAGGAAGCAGCGGTACCAGTTTTAGTGCGCCCATGATAAGTGGCGCAATAGCCTGTTTAATGCAAGCTTTTCCTAATTTAACACCACAAGAAATATTAGATGCGGTGCGTGACAGTGGTAGTCAGTCTATACGACCAGATAATTTGTTAGGGTATGGAATTCCTGATTTTGGCGCGGCACAACAAATCTTAAGTTCGAGTAATTATACAGCAGCTGATTTTAGTTATTATGTAAAGGATAAAATTTTGTTTTTTGATTCCGCTCAAGGCGAAAACTTGAATTCTTTCCAACTCTATAATTTACAAGGGCAATTGATTATTGAAAAAGCAGCAACACAAGATAGCTTTGTAGATCTTAACCAAGTCTCCAACGGATTATACTTTTTTAAAGTTGATCAAATGGATAAGAGTTATAAAGTACTTGTACGATAGTTTTCAAATTTATCCATAGATGTGGATTTAAGTTCATATATGAATAACATTTTTCACTTTTAAATTAGATTTAAAAAATACTTATGTAAAAATTTAGCATATCAAATTTGATCTAAAAATGAAATCTAAACTTATCTCGATTTAGTCATTTCCCTTCAGCCGAAGGGAAAACAGGTTACTCAGCTATGCTGAGAACCAAAAGGGTTTGACGCGATGCCTTTACCTATCTATTCTTACTTAAATTTGCACAAAGTATAAAAGCTAAGAAATGTCTCAAAACAAAATCACTCAACTTTTTAATATTAAGTATCCCATCATTCAAGGTGGAATGATATGGGCAAGTGGATATAAATTAGTTACTGCGGTAAGTAATGCAGGTGGCTTAGGATTGATAGGAGCTGGATCTATGTATCCAGAAGTATTGAGAGAACATATTCAAAAAACTAAAGCTGGGACAAACAAGCCTTATGGTGTAAATGTTCCCTTATTATATACAGATCTAGAAGAAATTTTAGAAATCATAATAGAAGAAAAAGTACCTATCGTTTTTACTAGTGCAGGAAATCCAAAAACGTATACAAAAAGATTAAAAGACGCAGGAATAACAGTAGTTCATGTAGTGAGTTCTGTAAAGTTTGCATTAAAATGTCAAGAAGCTGGAGTTGATGCGGTAGTTGCAGAAGGTTTTGAAGCTGGCGGACACAACGGTAGAGAAGAGTCCACAACACTTACTTTGATTCCGCAGGTGGCAAAAGCAATAGATATTCCATTAATCGCTGCTGGAGGCATTGCAACCGGTCGCGCGATGTTAGCAGCAATGACGTTAGGAGCAGATGCTGTACAAGTAGGAAGTCGTTTTGTAGCTAGTAATGAAGCTAGTAGTCACATCAATTTTAAAAATGCCGTAGTAGAAGCTGGAGAAGGTGCTACACATTTGACCCTAAAAGAATTAGCGCCGGTACGTATGATGCGCAACAAGTTTTGGAATGAAGTTCAAGAACTTTACAAAACAGCACCAACGCCAGAAGAATTAAAAAACCTTTTAGGAAGAGCGCGTGCTAAAAAAGGAATGTTTGAAGGAGACTTAAACGATGGAGAATTAGAAATAGGGCAGGTTTCAGGATTGATAAACGATATTCTTCCAGCTGCCCAAATAGTTGAGGATATGGTAGATGAATTTGAGCAAGCCAGAAAAGAATTATCTAATATTTCATTAAATGGCTAGAGTTCAAACTCCGTTAGAAGAAACCTGGAATGTAATCACCCATGGTTTAGGTTTCTTATTATTTATTGCCATCACGATGGCGTTGTTTACAAATGCAGATTTATCATTAGACTACATGGTCATAGGACTTGTTGTTTATTGCCTTTCACAGTTGTTTCTCTATTTTTCTTCAACTGCTTATCATAAAGCAAAAGAAGGTGCTTTAAAATTTAAGTTACGCAAGCTTGATCACATTTCTATTTACGGTTCTATTGCAGGGACATATACGCCTATTTGTTTAATCACCTTAGAACAAAGTAGTGGATGGTATATACTCGCGGCAGTTTGGGGAATCGCCTTGTTCGGCACGGTCTGGAAACTCTTTTTCACAGGTAGATTTGAAGCTTTTTCAAGTATTCTTTATTTAGTGATGGGATGGTTGGTCGTATTTGATTTAGAAACATTGAGCAACGCATTTACCAGTCTACAAATGAATTTACTCATTGCTGGTGGTCTATTTTTTACATTAGGGATTGTATTCTACGTTTGGAATAAATTATACTTTAATCATGTTATATGGCATTTATTTGTCTTAGGTGGTAGTTTAAGCCACGCCGCTATGGTTTGGTTTGTGGTGGTTGCATAAGTTGTTTCACAAAAGTGATGACTAATATTTAATTTATAAGATGTTAATCAGACTCAATGTAAATCAAATGTCTACTAACAATTCTTAAGTCCTTGCTAGTTGTGCCTATTTTACATCCACAGTTATGGATTTAGATCAACCTACATCTGTAGATTATAGTTCTCAAGATTCTTTTGTTATTTATATGTGTGTAGAAGGCTCTTTTGAAATCAAGATCAACGGTAGTATAGAAAAAGTAAGTAAAGGAGAAACGGTTCTTATACCGGCAAATGCCACGCAAGTTTTCCTATAAACTCAAGCTGCTAAGGTAATTGAGGTTTATGAGGGGTAAAAACACTAATGACCTACAACAAAAACCCTAAAACACCACCCAAAACCATCACCACAATTTTAGCTAGATTAAACTTATGATTCTCACTAGCTTCTAGAATCAAAGTCGTAGATACATGAAGTACAATCCCTGCGACTATCGCTTTAATAGGTAACATCACCTCTTGAAGAAATTCAATGTTTCCAGCAGCAAGACTTCCTAACGGAGACATCGCAGCAAAAAACAATATGATCAAGACCGTTTTATAAGTTTTAAACTTGCTATTCAGTAAAAATGATGTCAAAATAAAAGCAATAGGGATTTTGTGGACAGCTATACCATATAGCATTCCCATTCCATGAATATGATCATGTCCATGACTATCCTGCAGTGGCATTCCTTCCAGAAAAGCATGCAAACACAAACTACCGAATAATAAAACTGGAAAGGTCGCCACATCTTTATTCACATGTAAATGGCCATGCTCTGCACCTTTAGAAAAAAACTCTAAAATGATTTGTAAAAATACACCGCCCATAAGATAGGCAGCATAAGTACTTTCTCCAGTTCCGTAGATTTCTGGCAAAAACTCACTTGCAACGGCACTTAATAAAAATGCACCAGAAAAAGCTAGTAACAATTTCATACGAAAAGCAGACTGAGGTTTTAAAAGCAATACCGCCGCAAAACCTATGAGAACAGCTATAAAAGGTAAAAGTAAATTCATTTTACAGGTGCAGAGTTCAGAGTTAGGAGTTCAGAGTAAATAATATTTGATTCAAGCATTGCTAGTTTAAAGAGTAAAGTCATCCCAGAAAATTTAGCTCCAGGCGTTATAATTTATTTCAAAAACCAATTCCAAATTTATCAGGGATCGGCTGGTTCTTACGCAAATTTAGTCATTTAATGTTTCCCCTTATTGCATCTGACGAGTGTCACGAGAGGATTGCAAAATGTCCGCTAGGACAATGGGTCTTGCGCATGAGTAAAAAACCTCATACCACATACCAAATACCTAAAACCTATTCTTCCTCTTCACGAGCTCTAACTTTATGTAATTTCTTTGTCCCTTTATACATTTCGTATTTTACCAATTTAGCTTCTATCTTACCGTTGTACAATTGAATTTTGCGCGATGGACGCAAACCGACAAATTTTAAAGCCTCTAGATTACCAGTAATCATCCATGCCGTAGAACCAGCATAACGTTGTTTCAACGTATCACCTATAGACTTATAAAATTCTTCCACATCTACAGAAATACGCTCATCATATGGTGGATTGAACATTAAGAAAGCACTTGCACTTTGATGATCTCTAAAGAAATCTCCTTTTTCTACTGATATAAAATCAGAAAGATTAGCATTCTTCACGTTTTCTATCGCTTTCTCTACCGTATAACCGTCTGCATCACGGGCGATAATTTTACCGTCAAATTCGCGCATTTTCTTCAAACAACTCGCCTGAATGTTTTCAAAAAGCTCGTTGTTATAATCAGGCCATTTTTCAAAGCCAAATTCTGGTCTGTTGATGTTAGGAGCAATATTAGCACCTATCATTGCTGCCTCTATAGCTATCGTTCCACTACCACACATAGGATCAATAAAGGTAGATCGTTGATCCCAATTACTTAATAAAATAAGTCCAGCAGCAAGCACTTCATTTATAGGTGCTACATTTGTTTTATCTCTATAACCACGCTTGTATAAAGGTTCACCACTTGTATCTAGCGATACATCCACATTTTGATCATTTATATGCACAGATATACGCAAATCAGGATGTTTTGTATCTACATCGGGACGTTGTCCAGTATTGCGACGTATTTGATCTACAATCGCATCCTTTGTTTTTAACGCAACATATTGACTGTGATTAAAATATTGAGACGCAATCGTTCCATGAACAGCGAGTGTATCATGATGCGTTAAATGCTGGGTCCAGTCGTATTGAAAAATCCCATCATAAAGATCTGTCTCATTACGTGCTCTAAAACTATAAATAGGTTTTAAAATTCTAATAGCAGTACGCAGCATCATATTTGCCTTATACATAAAACCTTGGTCACCAGTAAATTCTACCATGCGCACACCACGTTTTATGTTCATAGCGCCTAATTGTTTCAGCTCTTGTTCAAGGACTTCTTCTAGGCCAAAAAGCGTTTTGGCAATCATCTTAAAATTTTGGGACATCATCATGAGATTTGATCGGCAAAATTACGGTATTTTTGCGGTCTATGAGCAATCAAAATACATCAGATCAGTGGTACGCAAGTTGGTTTGACACACCTTACTATCACATCCTATATCGCGATCGTGATTATACAGAGGCTGGACAGTTTATGCAGCGATTGACACAACGTCTAGAATTAGATAAAGAGGCTCATATCATGGATTTAGCTTGCGGTCGTGGACGCCACAGTATGTATTTAAACCAGCTGGGATATCGTGTGACTGGTGTTGACTTGTCAGATAGTAGTATCGCTTTCGCGAAAGCGGAATTAAGAAAATCTACTAATCGAGTAACAAATAATCAAGAACATACTGGATTAAATCCTATCGATGCTTCTCGCATCGAGTTCCATGTGCACAACATGACCGTTCCTTATCATCAAACTTTTGATGCGGTTTTCAATTTATTTACCAGTTTTGGGTATTTTGATGATGCAGCAGATAATTTAAAGACGGTAAAAGCGATAAAGGCCAATTTAAAACCTGGCGGATATGGAGTTATAGATTTTATGAATTATCATTATGTGATTAAAAATCTGGTGGCCCAAAATTCAAAAACCGAAGAAGGAATTACATTTCACAACACAAGACGTTTTGAAGATGGTTTCATTTTTAAAGACATCAAATTTAGGGACAACGATCACGATTACCATTTTACAGAACGAGTAAGCGCCCTTACTCTAGAAGATTTTAAAAGCTATTTCAAAGCTGCTGAACTAGAATTATTAGATGTTTATGGTAATTATAAGTTAGGAGATTACGATCAGGAAACTTCGGATCGATTGATTATGATTTTTAGGAATTGAGTATTCACTGTCATCCTGAAAAATTATGGTTGTGATAATTTAGAATTAAAACAAGAAAATTAGTTCCAAAATTTATTCAGGATCTGCTATAATCTTTCTCGATTTTAATACAGCGTTTCATTTCCCGACCCTAAAGCGCAGAAATATTAGTTTATCACTTTATAAAAGTTAAGTAGAACAATTTCCAGCATCTTTCAACCTTTCCGACCAAAGCTCGCTATCGCCCACTTTGCGCACCTTTCCTTTTCTAAGGAAAGGAATTTTAAAGTTGGTTTACTCTTGAGAGAAACGTTCACAGGAAAAAGGATGTTTACGCTACTGGAAAATTGCCTGAGCAAATTATCAGGTATCCGAAAGGAGTCTTAAATATGTTTCCCCTTTAGGGAAATGTCCGCAGGACAATGGGGCTGTGATGTTAGAACTATCCCCAAAACAGGGTTAAATCAACCCAGCCATTTGTTGTTGTAATTCTAAAGCTTTTGTTCTTGCAGCGTCGGCAAAGTCAGTCCCGTTGGATGCGTAGATTATGCCGCGAGAAGAGTTGACTAATAAACCTATTTGATCGTTTTTACCATATTTCACCACTTCTTTAAGACTACCACCTTGAGCGCCTACTCCTGGAACAAGTAAGAATGAATTGGGAACTATCTCACGTATTTCTTTTAAGTATTCTGCTTTTGTGGCGCCTACTACGTACATCAAGCGCTCATTGTTTTTGTATTTTGAAGCAGTTTTCAGTACTTCTTGATACAAAGGTTTTCCATCTATAGTTTGGGTTTGAAAATCATAAGCACCTTGATTAGAAGTAAGTGCTAAAAGGATAGCAAATTTATCTTTAAACTCAAGAAACGGCTCTACAGAATCTTTGCCCATATAAGGAGCAATAGTGACGCTGTCAAAATTTAAGTCTTCATAAAACGCTTTTGCATAACGTGTCGATGTATTTCCTATATCGCCACGTTTAGCATCTGCAATTGTGAAATGGTTAGGATAATTCTCGTTGAGATATTGTATCGTTTTTTCAAGTGCTTGCCAGCCTTTTACACCATAAGCTTCAAAGAAAGCGGTATTAGGTTTATAAGCCACACAAAGATCATGAGTGGCGTCTATGATCGCTTTCGCGAAAGCGAAAATAGGATCTTCCTCTTGCAATAAATGAACTGGAATCTTTTCAAGATCAATATCTAGACCTACACATAGGAATGATTTTTTGTTTTTTATTTGAGTGGTGAGGTGTGATAATGTCATGGAAGGAAGTTTAAATCTGAAAAATAATTTTAATAAAAGTGTTTTTTAAGTCTAAGAAAAGGTTTTTCAAATACGTAGTAAGAAGTCATACTTATTAATATCGTGCAAGTTAATGCTATAATGGAAAAGCTATACCAGGCTATACCTAATTCAAGCTTATCTCCTAAACGTAATAATAAATTAATAATAATGATATGAAATAAATAAAGGCCATAAGTATAAATACCTAACTTACTTATCCAGTAGTTATCAGGTATTTTAAGTTCATTTCTATAACAAAGTGTGAACAGAATTAGGCATGTAAAACAAATACCGTATAATACAGGTGCGATATTATAGAGTAAGGAATATGATAAATTAGGGATCATAAAACTAAGCACTAAAATAATAGTAGCAATTCCATATTTTATAGAAATAGAAATAGAAGATATTTTATGGATGACCTCATTTTTTTCTATTAATAAATAGGCTGGTATAGCACCAAATGCAAAGTAGTCTAAGTTAGTTAACAGATCTAAAGTCGATAATCCTAAGTACAGGTAAACGATTCTAAAAACAGAAGCAGTGATAATGGATCCCAATATTAAATGTGGTACTTTTTTTATAGGAATGTAATACATGATAATACCCCAAAAAATATAAAAATGTTCTTCAATACAAAGGGTCCACATTAATCGTAATGGAGATACGTTAGGGAAACTATTGGTCAACATCATTTGATAATTCTCTAAAAAGAATAATGACATAAGCCAGTTAGGATTGTAACCTTGATTAGAAGAAGATAGGTTTAAAAATTGTAGAATATACGGTGTTAAATAGGCAAAAAGAATCATCCCATAAAACAGTGGCCATATTCTTAAAACTCTACGTACGAAAAATTTCTTAAGTAAAATTTTTCCTGTTTTTGATTTTTCTTCTAATAAGATGTATGTGATTAAGAAACCACTTAAAACGAAGAAAAAGATGACTCCTACACCACCACTTTTTGAAAAAAATGATGCAAAATGAGATTCTGGTACTGGAATATGATGTAAGAAAACAAGTAAAAATGAGAAAAACCGCAAGGCATCAAAGGTGTGAAAATGTCTTCTGGTTTTTCCCATAATAAGGCCTGTCTGCTAGCACGTGCGTTATAAAATAGATATTATCATTTAAAAATCTAATTTAGAAAACTGATAAGGGTTTAACTTAATGAACCGTTATATCCCATCATCATTCATTTGTAACTTCTCTGTATTATCTACTAGTTGAAGTTCGTCTATGATTTTTTGAATATCACCATTAATGATATTATCTAGGTCGTATAGGGTCAAATTAATTCTGTGATCGGTAACACGACCTTGTGAGTAATTATAGGTTCTAATTTTTGCACTACGGTCACCGGTACTTACCATGCTCTTACGCTTTTCAGAATCGGCTGCCATCTTCTTTGCCAGTTCCATATCGTATAAGCGAGAACGTAAAACCTTTAAAGCTTTTTCTAAGTTTTTATGAGAAGACTTTTGATCCTGACAACTTACGATCATTCCCGTAGGCTCGTGGTGTAATTTAATGGCAGAGTAAGTTGTGTTTACCGATTGTCCACCAGGACCAGTAGAAGTGGTGCGTTCAATACGTACTTCAGTCATGTCCAGTTCTACGTCAAATTCTTCTGCTTCTGGTAAAACCATAACGGTTGCAGCACTGGTATGCACACGACCTTGTGTTTCTGTTTGTGGTACACGCTGCACGCGATGTACTCCTGCTTCAAACTTTAAGGTTCCATAAACGTCTTCACCATTTACTTCCATGATGATTTCTTTATAACCACCACTAGTTCCATGACTGGTATCTACTACACTTGTGCTCCAGCCTTTTGATGAACAATATTTCTCATACATTCTAAAAAGGTCACCTGCAAAAATACTTGCTTCATCACCACCAGCACCAGCACGTATTTCCATCACGGCATTTTTAGCATCTTCTGGATCTTTAGGAACCAGCATCATGCGTATTTCTTCTTCCAGTGCAGGAATAGCTTCTTTTGCTTCTTCTAGTTGCATTTGAGCCATTTCTACCATATCTGCATCAGATCCATCAGCGATGATCTCTTTTGCTTCATCCAGATTTGCAGTCAATTCTATATAAATCTCACGCTTATCTATAAGCGCTTTTAGATCTTTATATTCTTTAGTAAGAGATACATATCGTTTTTGATCAGCTATAATATCTGGTTGTATGATTAGGTCATTTACCTCGTCAAAACGATTTTTTACTATATTTAATTTATCTATCATGGTCTTTGTGAACTGCTGCGAAAATACGGAATTTACAGTTATTTTTGAAGTATATTCTGGCTTATGAAAGTAAAATCAAAACTAGGTTTAGGCGGTGGCTGTCACTGGTGTACTGAGGCTGTTTTTCAAGAAGTGACTGGTGTAGAAAATGTGAAGCAAGGTTACATTAAAAGTGTTGCTCCTCAAGATCATAGAAGTGAGGCAATTATTATTGAATTTAGTGATTTAAAACTTTTAGAAAGAATTATTGATATTCATTTACAAACCCATGCGTCTACAAAACAGCACAGTCGTCGTAAAGAATACAGAAGTGCTATTTATTATTTTGATGAAGAAATGAAAAGTAGAGTAGAGGTAGTGATGAATACGCTTTCGCGAAAGCGGAATCAAAAATACATTACTCAACTATTACCATTTGTCTCTTTTGAGAAATCATGGGAGAACATCCAGAATTATTATAAAACCAGACCAAATGCGCCTTTTTGTAAACGTTATATTGAGCCGAAGTTAACCATAGTGAAACGAATGAGTTGATAAAAAAACTTAACGTAATCTGTCATCCTGAATTTATTACAGCATCTGCTCATTGGAGTCGAAAAAAAAAAATATACTAACTTGAGCTGATGGCTTTTAAATCGTTACATCTTTACTGGATTTATATCTTAACAAATAAGAAACACGGTGTTCTGTATATAGGAGTTACTGGCGGAATAGAGGATAGATTGAGAAGACATCGTTCAGGAGAAGGATCGGTTTTTACGAAAAAATACAATGCTTATAAATTAGTCCATTTTGAAGAATTTCAGTATATAAATGATGCAATTGCAAGGGAAAAGTAAATGAAAAACTGGCATCGAGAATGGAAAATCAATTTGATTGAAAAAGAAAATCCAGAATGGAAAGATTTATCTGAAAATTGGATTATCGATTGAAACCTTTATCAAGCATCGATTAGTTTGCGTGAGAAAATTGTTTTATCGTACCTATCTATGAGAAGCTGAACTAAATTCAGCTTGACAGTCAATTTGTTTTAAAACTCAAAAACCCCAAACTCACTGTTGATCGTCAACTTCTTAGTATCGGCTGCCTTAACACGACCTATGATTTTGGCATCTACATTAAAGGATTTTGAGATATCAATAATTTCTTGAGCGATAGATTCATTCACATAAAGTTCCATGCGATGTCCCATATTAAATACTTGATACATTTCTTTCCAGTCGGTACCAGATTCTTCTTGGATCATTTTAAAAAGCGGTGGTAATTCAAACATATTATCTTTTATAATATGCAAGTCTTTTACAAAGTGTAAGATTTTAGTTTGTGCGCCACCAGAGCAATGTACCATACCATGTAAATCTGCACGGTTTACATCACTTAAAATCTTTTTAATAATAGGCGCATACGTACGAGTAGGAGATAGTACTAGTTTACCAGCATCAAGAACGCTTCCTTCTACAGTATCAGTCAAATTTTTTGAACCAGAATACACCAGATCTTCAGGTACCGCAGCATCATAACTAGCTGGATACTTTTCTTTCAAACTCTTATTGAATACGTCGTGTCTAGCGCTGGTAAGACCGTTAGAACCCATACCACCATTGTACTCTGTTTCATAGGTAGCTTGTCCTGAGCTGGAAAGACCAACAATCACGTCGCCTGATTGTATGTTTGCATTGTCCACCACATCGCTGCGTTTCATACGAGCGGTCACTGTTGAGTCTACGATGATCGTGCGTACAAGATCACCAACATCTGCCGTTTCTCCACCGGTAGAGATGATTTCTACGCCATGAGATTTGAGATCTGCAATGAGTTCTTCGGTTCCATTGATAATGGCAGAAATCACCTCGCCTGGAATCAAGTTTTTGTTCCTTCCTATAGTGCTAGAAAGCAGAATATTATCTGTGGCACCTACACAAAGTAAGTCGTCTATATTCATGATTAATGCATCTTGAGCGATGCCTTTCCAAACCGAAATATCGCCTGTTTCTTTCCAATACATGTACGCAAGACTGGATTTAGTCCCAGCACCATCTGCATGCATGATTAAGCAATGATCTTCAGAACCTGTTAGAGAATCAGGTACAATTTTACAAAAGGCTTGTGGAAACAATCCTTTATCTACGTTTTTAATCGCGTTATGTACATCTTCTTTGCCAGCACTCACACCGCGCTGCGCATATCTTTTGGAAATATCTTGGCTCATGTGACAAATTTACTGAGTTAGTATGAAGTAGTTGGTATGGAGTTGATAGTATTTAAGAAAAAGTATGAAAAGGTTGTTAAGAAATATAACAGTCATGCTTTCGCGAAAGCAAGTTTATAAAAAAAGCCTTAGAAAATAAATTCTAAGGCTTTGTAATGGTAATAGTAAATTATCTAGTAAATAATAATTCACGATATTTAGTTAGCGGCCACATTTCATCGTCCACTAAAAGCTCTAATTTATCGCAGTGGTAGCGTATCTCGTCAAAGAATGGCTTCACTTCATCACAATAAAGAGCGGCTGTTTTTTCTGCATCTTTTGCATTGTTTGCTTTTTTACGGGCTTCCGTCATTTCGTTGATTCCTTTGTTGATGTTCTCGATGTGATTAGAGATTTCTTCAATAAGAATCATTTGTTCTTTGGCCATTTTCTTGAAATCTTTTCCATAGATTTCTTTTAACCCTACTACGTTTTCTATCAGTCTATTTTGATATTTCACAGCGGTTGGTATCACATGATTACGAGCAATATCACCTAAAATACGTCCTTCAATCTGAATGCGCAGCGCATATTCTTCTACTTCAATTTCATAACGCAGCTCTGTTTCCACCTTGCTCATGATGTTGAGTCCTTCAAAAAGATCGATGGTTTTTTTAGAAACTTTTGCTTTTAAAGCTTCAGGAGTAGTTTTGTTATTACTTAGTCCGCGTTTTTTAGCTTCTTTTTCCCAGGCTTCTCCATATCCATCTCCTTCAAAACGGATTTTCTTAGACTGCTTGATGTATTCACGTAAAACGTTGAAAATAGCCTCGTCTTTTTTAAGTTTTTTATCTTTTACTAGTGCGTCAACCTCTGCTTTGAATTCAATTAGTTGCTGTGCAACTATTGCATTAAGTACGGTCATTGGGTTGGCGCAATTTGCTGTAGATCCTACAGCACGCAATTCAAATTTATTACCAGTAAAAGCAAAAGGAGAAGTACGGTTACGGTCTGTATTATCAAGTATTACTTCTGGAATTTTACCTACAACATTTAATTTTAGGTCAGTTTTCTCTTCTGGAGAAAGTTTTCCATCAGTTACTTTTTCTAATTCATCGAGAACTCGAGTTAATTGAGAACCAATAAATACTGATATTATTGCAGGTGGCGCTTCATTTGCACCTAATCTATGGTCATTTGAAGCACTAGCAATAGTAGCTCTAATTAATTCTTCATGATCATGAACTGCTTTAATAGTGTTCACAAAGAAAGTTAAGAACTGAAGGTTCTTCATAGGTGTGCTGCCAGGAGAAAGTAGGTTGACTCCGGTATTAGTGGCAAGTGACCAGTTGTTGTGTTTTCCAGAACCATTTACTCCTGCAAATGGTTTTTCATGAAACAATACTTTAAAGTAATGTCTAGCTGCCACTTTTCTCATCACATCCATCAATAAGGAATTGTGATCTACTGCAAGATTTGCTTCTTCAAAAATAGGTGCTAATTCAAATTGATTAGGAGCTACCTCGTTATGACGAGTTTTTACAGGTATACCTAAAAGCATACATTCTGTTTCCATATCACGCATGTAATTCAATACACGAGTAGGAATGGCACCAAAATAATGGTCATCTAATTGCTGTCCTTTTGCAGAAGAATGACCTAATAAAGTACGACCAGCTAATTGTAGATCTGGACGTGAGTCTGCTAATGCGCTATCGATAAGGAAGTATTCTTGTTCCCAACCTAGAGTTGCAACTGTTTTAGTAACGTTTTTATCAAAGTATTTACAAACATCAGTAGCTGCGCTATCGATAGCTTGCAATGATCTTAAAAGAGGTGTCTTATAATCTAGGGCTTCACCTGTATAAGCTACAAATACAGTAGGGATACAAAGAGTGGTTCCCATTATAAATGCTGGAGATGTAGGATCCCATGCAGTATATCCACGTGCTTCAAAGGTATTTCTTATACCACCATTAGGAAAAGAAGAAGCATCTGGCTCTTGTTGTACTAATTGTCCGCCACCAAATTTTTCTATAACCGTACCATCCATTTCTAATTCAAAGAAAGCATCGTGCTTCTCTGCCGTAGCACCTGTTAATGGTTGAAACCAGTGCGTATAATGAGTTGCCCCATTTTGGATAGCCCATTCTTTCATTCCTGTAGAAACGTGATCTGCAACGCTGCGTTCTATTTTGCTACCGTTGATTATAGCATCTTGAACGCTTTTGTAAGCGTCTTTATTCAGATGCTGACGCATAGAATCTTTACCAAATACGTGATTTCCAAAAATCGTACTTCTCCTTGCTGGCTCTTCAACAGTAATTTCTTTACGATCAAGGGTTTCTTTTAAAGCTTGAAATCTCAATGTAGACATTTTTAATGGATTTATTAATTATAAGATAGCTACAAAAATAACTAATTATATGGTTTGAACCCTAATAAAAAGAAGGTTATATCTTGTAATTTATGTTATAACAACAGTTAGGCCCTATTTTTTATAGGGTAAAAAATGTCAAATACAAGAAAATAGCATAAGAAGATATGTATATGATCCCTTTATATCTAGAAATATAGTAGGCTTTAGGTAAAAATGCTAGAGGTAAAAGGGCAAATGCGATTCCTAACATCCAATAAATGTCATTATTTAATAATCCTAATCCCTTTTCTTCTATTTGGATAGGTTGGATCATTGCAGTAATTCCAAGGACAGAGCCTATATTAAAAATATTGGACCCAATTAAATTGCCTAATGAAATTGCTTTTTCTTTTTTCAAAGCAGCTATAATGGATGCAGCTAGCTCTGGTACTGATGTGCCAATGGCTACCATTGATACAGCAATGATGCTTTCAGGAATTCCAAGGTTTGCAGCTATTTCTACGGCACCTTGAACTAGTAACTCACTACCTTGCCATAGAGCAATTCCACCTAGGACTAGAAACATAATGATTTTCCACCATTTTGATTCTTGTAGTTCCTCTTCAACTTCAACAGCTTCTGGGTTTTTTCTTGCTCTTCTAATTAATAAAACCAAGAACACAATAATAGAACCAAGTAAAACAGCTCCTTCCCATCGTACTAGATTGTTATCAGTAAGTAGTAAAATATAAAGAAGAATACTGAAAGCCATCATCCATGGCCAGTTAAACTTGAAAAAGTCTTTATCAATTGCAAGTGGTGCAATAAGCGCTGTGGCACCTAAAACCAACGCTATGTTTGCAATGTTAGATCCTATAACATTTCCTAAAGCTAGACCAGATAAGCCATCCAACGCTGACTGTACACTTACTAAAAGCTCTGGTGCGCTAGTTGCAAATGAAACCACTGTTAGACCAATGATCATTCTAGATAAGTTCAATTTTAAAGATAAGCCTACTGAACTGCGTACAAGGAATTCTCCTCCTACTACTAGAAGAACTAAACCGATCATTAGATAAAATAAACTCATATGCTCCGACTATTAGAGTTGTAAAAATATCAATAATTGACATACTGTGTTTAGTATAGAAGCTTTTTTTATACTTTAACAGTCCAACGGTATCAATTAAAAAAACGCCCAGTTTAGAGCGTTTTAGGATTATGTAATATCTAGAAATTAAAGCGAATGATTTCCATTACGATCATTGTGGTCATGAAAGGTAACTTTTCCGGTTTCCATGTCGTAAACAGCTGAAACGATAATGATTTCACCTCTATCTTCCATTTGTGCCATTACAGGAGAAGTATCTCTAATATCTTGAACAGTTCGTATTGCATTTTTTTCAATAACGTCGTTTGTAAATTGAACGTTAGATGATTTACGCTCGCCATCAGTTTCAACTCCATTCATGGAAGGTTCAATTTTTGTTAGTAAGGCTGCCAAAGAATTCATATTTAGAGACTTTGCGTCAACTTTATCTATACTAGATTTAACAGCACCACAAGAGGTATGCCCCATAACTATTACAACTTTAGAACCTGCTACAGCTGTAGCAAACTCCATGCTACCTACCATATCTTCATTCTCTATATTACCTGCTACACGAGCAACAAATATGTCGCCTATTCCTAAATCAAATACATCTTCTACAGGTACACGACTATCCACACAAGATAAAACTATAGCCTTTGGATACTGTCCTAACATGGCTTCAACTCTTTGTGCAGAATGATCGCGCCTCGTAAGATTGTTATTCATAAAGTTTTCATTTCCTTTTTTAAGTCTTCCTATTATTTCAGAAGGAGACATGTCAGCTTGATCTTCTGCAGTTAAAATGCTTTTTACTGGCATCTCTAATTCTTGAACAGCGACATTAGGTGTAACGTCCTTTGTTACTTCTTTTTCTGTGTTTTCATTACAAGCGATTAATCCAGTTATTGTTAATGCAGTCGCAATTAATTGAAATGTTTTTTTCATTTTTGTTGATTTAAGTTATTAAAAAGTATGATGTAAACTGAACTGCAGCTGGCCTTTGCCCCAGTTTACTGTTTTTTGATTCATCCAGCCCAATTGTAATCTTATTTTATTAGTCAAAGCATATCCCGCGCCTAAATAGGTTCTATTTCTATCAAATAATTCTACCGTTCGATCATCGCCTATATTCGTTTGCCCATTGATGAAAATTTCGTTATAAAGTGCTAGGTATATGGCGTTTTTTGTTAATTCTTTTTTATTAATGGGTACATTTAAAAAGAGATTATATCTATATCGAGTTCTGAAATCTTGATCTTCTACAAATCGTTGCTCGTATCTAAATCTGTGCGTGATATAAAAACGTTTTCCTATTTTATTGGGTATTAAAGCTTCTTGATAAATTCTATTTTCTCCACTGGAATCATTTGATTCACCAAATTCTCCTGTCGTAATGTTTGCATATCCAGCAGTAAAAGTGATATTAGAATTATCTGGACTATAAGTAACACCAGATCTTAATAATAGTTGTTCCATATCACCGATACCTTGCCAGTCACGATATTGTATGTCACCTTGAAAACCCCAGTTAGAATTTTCAAATTTCTTATTAAAAAAGTACATGTACCACGCGCCCGTTTGAGAGGACTCAACTTGAGCAAAAACATTAGTAGACAATAAAATTAATAAAGCAATACTTATTTTTTTTAACATAATAGTAATTTGACACCACAAATGTATAGTAATACTTTCTTTTTTAATAGTATTGCTATCACAATTAAATATTAATGTTTACCGTGTTATTCTAAAGAAGGTTGAATCAAGTATAGAAAATTATAAAAACATGTAAAGTAGCCTTGTAGAGCAGGTTATATCATTATAGATCATGTTTAAAAGTAAAATTCAGAATTTTTTAGGAAAGAATCTGCTAACTATAAATTTTGTAAGTAATATCAAATTAAAGTGGTAAAATAATTTTTAAACTGATAACGGTAACAGGTTATGTTTAATATATGAAGCTGTGTCACACGATGTGAAAAAGTCATTTAAAAAGTCAATCTCTCTTCACATCTTTCATAATATAGTCTTCTAATTCTTCATTTTTTGAAGTATGCATAACGCTTACATCGCCAGTAGATTCAAGAATAACCGCTTTGACTTCAGTAAGTCTAATGACATTAGCTTCTCTCAATTTTCCTCTTAGTTCGTTTTCAGTAACCTTAGTTTTTTTAAGATTGTTGTATAGAACTTTTCCGTTTTCCATTAGAAGAATAGGTGAGTTGTCCATTAACTTTTCAGCAATTTTACTTCTGTAAGTTAGTAGCGTCACTAAATAATTTAATAGATATAATAAACCTATGAGCAACGCACCTACAAAAAGAGATGGAGAACTGGTAGCGACACTCATGGCAAGTAGATTACCGATAGCAACGGTATTTAAAAAATCAAAGCCAGTCATTTTACTGAAACTTTTCAGGCCAAAAATACGAGTATATACTATAATGCCTAAGTACAAAACGACCGTTCCTACGATTACTTCGGGCATGATGTTTAGGTCTTTTGTAAAGTGATCCCAAGCTACTTCCATTTATTTTTTACTTAAGGTACAATTAATAAGCAACTGACGGCTTAAGATTCTGAATGTTTTAATAAAAAAATGAAATCTAGAATTAGAATTTATCCAGTATAGATCAACTATATAATCTCGTTTGAAATGGGAAAATTAGGTTTCTACTATTTATGAAACATCAATAATTGCTCAACCTATTTGATAGGATTTTGTTGTGTCGCTTTCGCGAAAGCGAAATAATATACTAATTTTTCTGTTCCTTAGTAACCTCACAGATACACCTAAAACCTGTCTTAAGCTCTTCTTGCTCGTAATAAGATAAACGTCTATCTAACATAGCGTTAAATACGGTGTCTTTTGCAATTTCTTTAATTTCTAAGATAGTCATCTGGCCTTTATTGTCTTGCATTCTTCTAAAAAGTCCAAAGTCACCGGTGTAGGCATAAATTTGTTCCTGATACTTAGTCAATTTATATTCACGCTCTAATTTGTTTTGAGCAGCTATCATTTCTTTTTGCGTTGGTAATCTAAATTTTACTTGATATGGGAATATAGAACGTCTTGAAGCATTCTTACTTTTCATTGCATAAACTGCATTTGCTAGATCAGTGCGCCATAAACAATATAATTCTGCCTGTTTTCTAGAAATGTTTACTACGGGATGCCATTGAAAAAATGGACTATTGGCATAGTTTTCCATATTTAATTTTGTAGTGATCATCTCTTCTGGATTTTGATGATTTACCTGCATATACAAACGAGTGTTCCCAGTCCATGGAGTGAAAACACTATCTTTTTCTAATCCAAAACGTGGATATTCCTTCATCTTTTCATGCTTTTCTAAAGACCAGTAGTTTTCAATATTCTCTAAAAACTCGTTATACATTAAATTTGTAACAGGGACGCGATCTATATAAAGATCATTTGTCAGCTTTATAGTCCCTGGCGGAGTAGATGGATCTATTATAAATGGGTCAGTAGAGCTGACTGGTTTAAATAAACTACAGCTGCTAGTAATAAGTAATATGGTAAGAGCTACAATAGAGTACTTTGTAATTCTATTCATAACTAAAGTGATTTGTTAAAAAATAATCATATTTAGGTTAGCAAAAATACTTAATTAACAAAGGTAAACTCCATTTTTGCAGATATTTATAACTATTACCTTAAAGAAAAAAACGATGAAATTTTTTATTGACACAGCAAACCTAGATCAAATTGCAGATGCTCAGGATATGGGTATTCTTGATGGCGTTACTACAAACCCTTCACTTATGGCCAAAGAAGGCATTACTGGTGAAGAAAATATTATCAATCACTACAAGAAGATTTGTGACCTTGTTGAAGGTGATGTAAGTGCAGAGGTGATTTCTACAGATTTTGAAGGTATGGTTAGAGAAGGAGAAGCTCTAGCAGCACTTAATGATCAGATCGTAGTAAAATTACCAATGATTAAGGATGGTGTTAAAGCTTGTAAGTATTTTTCTGATAAAGGAATCAAGACTAATGTTACTCTTGTTTTTAGCGCAGGTCAGGCGTTATTAGCTGCAAAAGCAGGTGCTACTTATGTATCTCCATTTATTGGAAGATTAGACGACATCAGCACAGACGGTTTGAACCTTATTGCAGAGATTAGAATGATTTTTGATAATTATGGTTTTGAAACAGAAATTCTTGCCGCATCTGTAAGACATACTATGCACGTTATTGATTGTGCAAAATTAGGTGCAGATGTAATGACGGGACCACTTTCTTCTATTGAAGGATTATTAAAACACCCTTTAACAGATATAGGACTTGCTAAATTTCTTGAAGACTATAAGAAAGGAAATTCTTAATGTTTAATTACTTATCAGTAATAAATGAGAAACAAAAAAGGTCTTGATTTTTATCAAGACCTTTTTTATTAAGCTCACTATCTACTTAAATAACCTAATAGTGTGGTTTCTATTTGATAATGAAACAAATTAATGTTTGGGTCTAATATGACTAGTTCTGGCGCGATAACCATACTGCGATTGTCATTTCTTAACGCCAGCTGTTTACTTATAGATTGATTATCTACTAATTGAAATTCTGATGATTTTTTGAAACCAAATTTCTGGCTGGTTTCACTCCATACATTACTTTTTGGATCGTCTAGATTAACACCTATAAAATTGATTTCTGGATATTTTATCCTTAAATCATTTACTTTTCTATGAATTCTCAATGCATAGGATTCATTCTTATTGGACCAGTAAAAAAGAACGCTCAATCCTTTCACTTGAGAAGAAAGTGTGGTAATTTCTTTATTAAATTTGTAAAGGTCAAAATCAGGGAGCTTATTGC
The DNA here is from genome assembly GCF_965657255.1 of Nonlabens sp. Classification (NCBI taxonomy): domain Bacteria; kingdom Pseudomonadati; phylum Bacteroidota; class Flavobacteriia; order Flavobacteriales; family Flavobacteriaceae; genus Nonlabens; species Nonlabens sp. Next base: position 64,920 of record NZ_CBFHNM010000002.1, on the reverse strand, counting down.
CTGGATCTAGGTCGATGTAGGTGGCAGCCATTTTTGTGATTTCATTATTCAATTCTTCATCTTGAGAAATTTCTAGAAATTTTGCAACCAGTTGATTAATTTCAACAGCGTTTTTTCTGCTTCTTATGAAATTTCTAGTTTCAATACCTGCAAAAAGACCTTTTAACTCTTCGTCTGTAAAAAGACTGTCTATAACATTCAGTTTTTCTTTACGGTATTCAAGGCCATTGCGATCCACCGTTTTTCCAGTTCCATGTTTGAGAGCACAATTATAAAGAGCAAGATTAGATAAATGTGCTGTTATGTAAGGGCGGTAAGCATAATTGTTTAATAAATCTGTACTGCATATTTCTAAATCACGTCTGTAGGAATAAAAATTAGAAGGAAGAACATCACTTTTTAGAATTTCATTTTTCCCATAATGTGCAGATGCATAGCGTTCTAGTCGGGACCACGAATTGAAATTGAGTATTTTCATAGCGCTTTTCACAAATTCATCTTGAAATTTATTTGCCGAAGCTAACTTGTTAAGTTTTTTAACTCTAATTTCATTAATGCTATCAATCATTTTTTTAAAGTCACTAGGCTCTCTTTGATATTCGCTCAAAAGAGATCTATTTTGTTCCTCGATCTCTAGAAATAAATTAATTAAATAATTATTTTCTTTTGCTGCTGCACCAGTAAAAGCAAGGGATTCATCAAATGCCTTTGTGTTTAATCTTAAACGCAAAGTATCGCCATGACCTAAATAAATAGATTGATACTCTGTCGGATGTGTGAATGTGTAAAGACCTGGTTTTAGCTCTTTATATTCTTTGATAAAAACGCCTTTTTTATCTAATGCAAGTGTATCGTTGATTCCAGAATAATTTTTAATAATTACATAATCCCCTTTTGGATTAATAATTTTTCCAGTAACATAAAGAGATGTAGAATCATCATCTTTTTTTTCACAAGAGCAAATGATCAGTAGGCATGTTAGTAGGGCGATAACATGGGCTGTATAATAGTTACGCTTTCGCGAAAGCGAGGAATAAAAAAGCATAAAATTAACAATAATAATAGATAACAACAAAAAACGGCTTAATGATCTAAAAATCGAGTTAATACACTGTTAAATTGATGGCAAAGAGTTCTACTAAAACTCTACAGATTGAGTATTTTTGCAAATTCAAAAATGAATTTATGTTAACGGTTTCTAATTTATCGGTACAATTCGGTAAGCGTGTATTATTTGATGAGGTAAATGCAAAATTTGGTGGTAGTAATTGCTACGGTATAATAGGTGCTAATGGTGCTGGAAAATCTACCTTCTTAAAAATCCTTACTGGCAAAATGGAACCCACTAGTGGTCATGTGAATCTAGAGGCTGGGAAGAGAATGTCTGTTCTAGAGCAAGATCACAATGCACATGATGGTGATACTGTTTTAGAAACGGTGCTTAAAGGGAACAAGCCTTTGTATAAATTAAAGTCAGAAATTGACGCTCTTTATGCAGATTATAGTGATGAAAATGCAGACAGAATAGGCGAGTTGCAAGTGGCATTTGAAGAAATGGACGGCTGGAATGCAGACAGCGCTGCCGCTTCCTTACTATCTAATCTGGGTATAGGTGAAGAATATCATCACACGTTGATGGGTGATATGGATAATAAATTAAAAGTGCGTGTCCTTCTTACCCAAGCGCTTTTTGGCACACCAGATGTATTAGTTATGGATGAGCCTACTAACGATCTGGATTATGAAACTATCGCGTGGTTAGAGCACTTTCTTGCTAACTATGAAAATACGGTTATTGTTGTATCGCACGATAGACACTTTCTAGATGCGGTATGTACTAATATTGCAGATATTGACTTTGGTAAAATTAATCAATACACTGGTAACTACACTTTCTGGTATGAGTCTTCTCAATTAGCAGCCAGACAACGCCAGCAGGCAAATAAAAAGGCCGAAGAGAAGAAAAAAGAGCTTCAAGAGTTTATTGCTCGATTTAGTGCAAACGTGGCAAAATCTAAACAAGCAACTTCTCGTAAGAAGATGATTGATAAATTAGATATATCTGAGATCAAACCATCTTCTAGACGTTATCCTGCTATTATATTTGAGCGCGATCGTGAAGCTGGAGATCAAATTTTGAATGTTGAAAAGTTAGCAGCTTCTGTAGATGGAGAAGTCCTTTTTAAAGATGTAGATATCAATCTTGCAAAAGGAGATAAAGTTGTGGTGTTTTCTAAAGACAGTCGTGCTACTTCCTTATTTTACGACATTATAATGGGTCGTGCGACTGCAGATGCCGGAAAATACAATTGGGGTGTTACTACAGAACAAAGTTATTTACCAGTTGATAATGCAGAGTTTTTTGATGTAGACTTGAACTTAGTAGATTGGTTAAGACAATATGCGCAAACTGAAGAAGAAAGAGAAGAGGTACACATTAGAGGTTTCTTAGGGAAGATGATTTTTTCTGGTGAAGAGGCTTTGAAAAGTGCTCGTGTTCTTTCTGGAGGAGAAAAAGTACGTTGTATGCTATCTAAAATGATGATGAAGAGAGCAAATGTTCTTATTGTTGATGAACCTACTAATCACTTAGATCTAGAATCTATCCAAGCTTTAAATAACAGTTTAAAGAATTTTAAAGGGACTGTGATGTTAACTACTCATGATCATGAGTTTGCTCAAACTGTAGGTAATCGCGTGATTGAATTAACACCTAATGGTGTGATTGATCGCTACACTACTTTTGAAGAGTATATGGACGATAAGAAAATTAAAGAGTTAAGGAATAAAATGTATACGGTATAGTAGGTAGTTTTGAAACCTAACATACCATTCTATTTATTCCAAAAAAAAATGGGATGACAGTGTTGTGATTGATTGAATTGATCATATTCTCAATTTCTCAGGGATTTGGTCATTCTTTATGGCATCTCTTGATTTTACTTTTTATTAGGAACAGTCTTTGCATAATCTCTAACGAGTATTCGTTAAATTTGTAAAATACCAAGGGTTATGGGAATAATAGGTCGCAGAAAAAATAAAAAGTACGATTATGAGCCACGATACTATAAAAATAGTTCTGGTGATAAACCTTTTCAAATCAAACACAAATTTGATGATCAACGTTCTACCGTACAAAATGTAGGTATCAAAGGAAAATTTGGTAATGCAATTCAAGACCTTAAACAAGGAACTGATGCTTTAGTGAAAAGAAGACTTCTAATCATTATCGCTATTCTTGTTTTGATTTTCCTTTGGATTATTGATTTTGATTTATCCATTTTTAGATTCTAACCGACTTCATGTCAGATATTATAAAATTATTACCAGATCATGTTGCAAACCAGATTGCAGCTGGTGAAGTTGTGCAACGACCATCTAGTGTTGTAAAAGAACTTCTTGAAAATTCTATAGATGCTGGTGCTACTCAAATACAGTTAATCATAAAAGATGCCGGTAAAACGCTCATCCAAGTCATTGATAATGGTAAAGGAATGAGTATGACAGATGCGCGTATGGCATTTGAACGTCATGCAACATCAAAAATATCTACGGCAGATGATCTTTTTAATCTTTATACTAAAGGTTTTAGAGGAGAAGCTCTCGCCTCTGTAGCTGCTATTGCTCAGATTGTTGTAAAGTCCAAGAGACTGGAAGACGATCTAGGAACTTTACTTGAAATAGAAGGAAGTAAAGTTACAAGACAAGAGCCTGTGGTAACTTCTCCAGGAACTATGATTAGTGTACGCAATCTATTCTACAATGTTCCAGCCAGAAGAAAATTCTTAAAATCTGATCAAGTAGAATTAAGAAATATCACGGACGAGTTTCATCGTGTAGCCATGGTGCATCCAGAAGTAGCGATCAGTTTTACTCATAACGATACTTCATTATTTAATCTCATAAGAAGTACACATAGACAGCGCATCGTTAGTATAATGGGTGCAAAGACTAATGAAAAACTAGTTCCTGTAGAAGAAGAAACAGAGTTAATGACCATTAAAGGTTATATCGGTAAACCAGAATTTGCAAGAAAAACTCGAGGTCTTCAATATTTTTTTGTGAATGATAGATTTATTAAGCATAATTATTTGAATCACGCAGTGGTCAGTGCTTTTGAAGGTCTTTTAAAAGATAAATCAAATCCAGCATACTTCTTATACCTCACAGTTCCTACAGATAGCGTCGATATAAATATACACCCAACAAAAACCGAGGTTAAATTTGATGATGAGCATAGTTTGTACGCTATTTTAAGAGCAAGTGTTAAGCATGCATTAGGTCAGTTTTCTGTAAACTCGATTGATTTTCAGCAGGAAAAGCAATATGAAGTTCCTTATGATGTGGCCAAAAACAATCAAACTCAGGCTCCTAAAATAGAGGTGAATCCAGATTTTAATCCGTTTCAGCAAGAAAGTAATTCAAGCAAGTCATTTCAAACAACCTCTTATCAAAAACCACCATCACAGCCTTGGGAAGCACTGTATACAGGTTTAGAAGAAACTTCGCAAATCTTTGATGAAACACATCAAGAAGAGTCTACTACTTCTATTTTTCAACAACATGAAGTAGAGCAACGCAATATTTTTCAGTTGCAGCGCAAGTTTGTCATAAGCACTTTGAAAAGTGGCTTGTTAGTCGTAAATCAACAACGTGCTCATGAACGTATTTTATATGAAAAGCTATTGAGACAGCTTACTGTACAAAATGGAGTGAGTCAACAATTGCTTTTTCCTATAAAAATAAATTTGCCTGTAGAAGAAGTAGCGGTTCTCGTCAATTTACAGGAAGAGCTCGAGCATACTGGTTTTCAATTCAAAAGTTTAGAAAATAACGTCGTAGAAATAGAAGGCCTTCCTTTAGAACTTAAGGAAAAGGATGTTCCTGCTGTTCTAGAAGCTGTGATCGCAAAAGAACAACAAGATCTACCTGAAAACGCATACTCTCCGGCAGATAGACTGGCGCAAACCATGGCAGCCAATATGTCTATTAAAACTGGAGAATCATTGACTAATGAAGCAATGGAGAACTTAGTAGACGAGTTATTTGCCTGTAAAGAACCTGAAATAACCGCTGCAGGAAAGAGAATTTTTATCAATTTATCTGGTGACAGTTTAAATTCAAAATTTAATTAAATGATCAATTTTAATTTATCACCCATGGTTAAGAATTTGTTGATTCTTAACGTCGTCATATACTTAGGAATGGCTTTTCTAGCCAGAGATTTAGCCCCTTTTCTATTTGATACTTTTGCATTGTGGTTTATAGATAATCCTAATTTTCAAGTTTGGCAACCTGTAACGCACATGTTTATGCATAGTCTAGATGGCTATACGCACATACTCTATAATATGCTGTTTTTAGTATTTCTAGGACCATCGATTGAAAACTGGATGGGATCTAAAAGATTTTTATTCTTTTATTTGATGTGCGGTATTGGCGCATTTCTGACCGTAACAGCGGTAGATTATTATAGTTTTTTGTTTGATACAAATGCTTTTATGCGTGATGGTTATTATCGACCTTCAGTAGGAGCCAGTGGTGCTGTTTATGGTGTTATGGCTGCTTTTATATGGCTGTTTCCTAATCGTACTATGGTTCTGTTTCCTATTCCTATTCCTGTAAAAGTTAAATATTTGATAGGGTTCTATATGATCAAAGAATTACTTGCTACCTTGGGAATTATTGGTAGTAGCGCTAATGTTGCTCACCTGGCTCATATAGGTGGCGCATTATTCGGATTTATCATGATTTGGTACTGGAAAAGAAATGACATGGATAAATATAGAATCTATTAATTATGAATGTTTGGGATCAGTTTAAATTAAAGTATGCCACTTTTGATAGAAGTGCAAAGCTTATAACTGTACTATTAGGAACCACTATTTTAGGTTGGATTTTAAGTTTTTTGTACGCTCCAGCTTATCATCAATTAGCTCTTTCCTATGGTTACACCTTTGAGGATTTAACAAACCGTTCCTTTGTTGAACTGCTTTTAAAACCATGGAGCTGGATTACTTATGGTTTTTTACACGATGGTATACTTCATTTTATAGGTAATGCCTTCGGTATTTTTATCGCAGGAAGATATATTCTAAACATATTTAAAGGTAGGCAGTTTCTAACGTTGTTCTTTTTAGGAGTATTTGCAGGAGCAATTTCTTTCGCTTTAGCTACAAACCTATTGCCTAGTTTTTTCAAAGGCACAAGTTTAATAGGTGCTAGCGCAGGTGTATTTGCGCTTATCTTTTTTGCATGTACTTACTTCCCAGAATCTGAGTATCGACTGATTATAGTTAATATCAAATTAAAATACTTTGCTTATTTTTTTCTTGCTATAAATATAGTAGGAGCAGCTTTAGGTGTTAATGCAGGCGGTAATCTGGCACATCTTGCTGGTGCAGCCGTAGGTTATTATGCCGCAACTCGCATGAAATCTGGTATCGATATTTTAGAAGGATTTGCAAAAATAGGAGACTACATTGCAAACCTTTTTAAGTCTAGTCCTAAACAACCTAAATCCCAGCGTAAAGCAAAAATGAAAACGGTATACAAAGGTAAAACGACTACAAGAAAAACTACTTCAGCTAAGTCTACAGATCAAGTAAAGATTGACGCGATTCTAGATAAGATTTCTTCTAGCGGTTATGAATCTCTATCAAAAGCAGAGAAAGATTACCTCTTTAAAGCAGGAAAGGAATAAGATACTCTTACTTAAGTACTAGAAAATTAAGCACAATATTAATTATCATCATAGATAGCTGTTTTGTTTCGCTTTCGCGAAAGCGAAAACACACATGATTTATTCTTTTATAATTTCATCACTATACGGAGAAGGAAGCTTTAATTTAAAAATAACAGCCAAAACACGTGTTGCAATTACTGTTATAGCTGAAACGATGAAAACAATATTGTTAGATAAATTAAATTCTAAAAGCAAAAAGTAAATCATACCACCAGCAATGCAAGCAGTAGCATAAATATTTTTTCTGAAAATTACAGGAATTTCATTGATCAAAATATCACGTATCACACCACCAAAACAGGCTGTCATACAGCCAAGTATGATACATATAAAAGGGTTTAAACCTGCGACAATTCCCATTTCTAAACCAACCACAGTATATAAACCTATCCCAATAGCGTCAAATAAAAATAACGTCTTACGTAGTTTTAATAGTTTGGTTTTAAAAATAAAAGTGATGATAACGCAAGCAAGAATAATGTAAATAGTATTCATATTGCGCATCCATGAAACAGGATCAACACCTATTAAAATATCTCTCAAAGTACCGCCGCCTATAGCAGTAACAAACGCAATTATTATAATACCAAATGGATCTAATTTTTTTGAAAAAGCTGCAAGAGCACCAGAAATCGCAAAGGCAATAGTACCTAAAACATCAATAATTTCAATGAAATTCATCGTCCTTGAGTTAAATAAGTGTAATCTTTAAGAACTGTGCGTATAAATGCGCCATCTCGTAAATCTGATTGAGTGTTTAATAGTTGCTCTACTCTATTGCGCAATTCTCTAAGAGTCATGTAATCGCGACTTTCGCCAGCTAGACGATAGATATCTTTGATCTCATTAACTACAGCGTCAGATAGGATGTAGGCATTTTGAAATTGAGGTTGATAATTGGGATCAAGCTCTTCTAGGATGGTATAAGAAATTTTAGTGCTTTTTTTAGTATTGATAACAATTGTTTTTGCAGCAATATCTCCTAAACGTTGCTTTTTTTCAGAAAATAAAATGGTGACAACGCCTACGGTTCCAAAAAACAATACAATATCAATCAATCTCAATATCCATCTAACAAGAAAATCAGATAGGTTTGCAGGCGATCCATCTTCCTTAACTACTTTGATACCCATTATGAATTTACCTACTGTGCGACCATTAAAAATAAGATGTAGAGTTAATGAATAACAAAAAATGGGTAGAAGAGATAACTCTTTAATTCCTAAGACATTATTACTATCAAAGAGTCCAACGGCTTTGTAAACAGTTAAACTCATCACTATTATATAAATGGCTAGCACTACAAAATCGAGTAAAAAAGCAATCATGCGCTTTCCTACACCAGCAAACTCATATTCAATATTTACATTTTGTGCCGTGTTAATTGCAGTATTTGACATACGGTTGTAAGTTTATATCTTTATTAAAAAAAAATGCCCATGCGCGAAGCTGCTTTTGTGAAGCAAAATAAGGAAAAATGGATAGCTTTTGAAAGAGCATTAGATGCAAATGTAAAGATCAATCCAGATCATTTATCTGATTTGTACATTCATCTTACTAACGATCTTGCTTATGCACAAACTTATTATAGAAATTCAAATACTCTTAAGTATTTGAATTCGCTCGCTAGTCAGGCACATCAAAAGATATATGTTAACAAGAAAGAAAGCAAAAATAGCATTGTAGGATTCTTTAGAACAGATTTTCCATTGTTTTTTTCTGGATATCAAAAAGAATTTTTGTTTGCTATTCTCGCATTTTTTGTAGCTATATTCATCGGTACTATTAGTACACTTTATGATGATAGTTTTGTAAGACTTATTCTAGGTGATGCTTATGTGAATATGACTTTAGATAATATCGCTGCTGGAAATCCTACAGCGGTTTATCAACAAAGTGGAGAAGGCGGCATGTTTTTAGGTATTACTATTAATAACATAAGAGTTGGGATGTTATGTTTTGCATTAGGAATGTTAACATCTATTGGTTCTTTATACGTGATTTTTAGTAACGGCGTTATGGTAGGTGCGTTTTTTACCATGTTTTATAATGAAAGAGTAACGATTGAAGCATGGCGTGTGATCATGCTGCATGGTACTATCGAACTTTCTATAATTGTAGTTTGTGGTGCAGCAGGAATTATTTTAGGTAATGGATTGCTATTTCCTAAGACTTATGAACGTAAATACTCTTTAATAAAAAGTGCCAAAGCAGGCTTAAAAGTAATGGTGAGCACCATACCTTTATTCATTATTGCAGGTTTTATAGAAGGTTTTGTTACTAGATACGCCTTTATGCCAGCAATCGTGAACTGGATTATTGTAATAGGAAGCGCAGCATTGATCATTTGGTATTATGGAATATACCCTAGAATAGTTAAAAACAAATATGAGCAAATACATAGAGCCTCGATTGCGTAGGGATTTTGGCGGTGTAATTACCGCCTATTTTGATTTTTTAAAAGGAGACCATAAAAATATTTTTAAGGTGTTTATCACTTATAATTTTATTTTCATCATCATTTTGTTTTTAACGAACTATTTATCCAGTTCTGGTCTCGATGCATTAGTAGCACTTTCTAGCGGCACTTATATGGATCAAGCAATGGCTGGATCTTTAGAAACTAGTCTGGCGGCAAGTATTATAAGCGCTATTGTGAATTTATTAGTAATTCTTCTTAACGCCAGTCTTGCAGGCGTTTATTTACGATTGTATGAAAGGGATCGCTCTAATAATCCCAACTCTAAAGAGGTATTTTATTTTGCCAAAAATAAATTAGGTGGAATGTTTTTAATCTTATTTATAGGAGGAATCGCCCTGATACCGGTAACTATTGTATCTGTAATAGCTGCTATTATACCTATCATAGGGATCTTGTTTGTTTTCCCTATTATCATGATTTCTTATTTCACCTGGTTAGGAATGAGTATGTTTTCTTATGCTTATGATGAAAATCTTGATGCAGTTGCAGCTTTAGGAAAAGGATGGGAAATGTTGTTTTCAAAATATTGGAAAGCCATAGGAGTATCTTTTGTAAGTACGATATTGATTTATTTAACTTCTATCTTATTTCAGTTAGTTCCTGGACTAATTATTGGTTTTTATGCGTTCAATAGCCCAGAAGATAATTTAGAGTTGCAAGACAATATTTTTATCAAAGCTGTAGAATTTTTCTTTTATGCGATCAATAGCATCACTGGTATCTTTGCATTCTTTTTGATCATGTTAGTTATGGGATTTCTCTATTTCAATCTACATGAAACTAAATACAATGTCTTTTTAAGAAATCGCATTTCAAAATTAGGAGTAGAAGATGCAGAATAAGAATTTCATACTCTTTCTTATGATGTTAGTAGCTTTTTCAAACATTGGAAAAGCACAAGATGTGCAAGGTTTAATTGAGCAAATTGAAGATCAACCAGTTGAAATAGTGGATACGCTAGGTAGAAATTATGATACAAGAGAGCTAACAGTGCGCAAATTTGATCAGGATTTAAATGAAGAATACTCTAGTGGCGAGTTTAATTATGAACGTTCACAGACTAGCAGTCAGAACTTGTTCAGTAGATTCTTAAGTTGGATTTTAGAAGGTATTCAGGATATTTTTGGTTTTACGCTATCACCATTTACCATAAAAATACTTACTTATTTATTCTATTTTCTGATAGGAGCAGTGGTTGTTTTTATGATCGTAAAACTGGTAGGAAATGAAAGCGCTTCAAAACTTTTTGGTAGAACTTCTAAAGAAAAAAGTAGCGTTACTATTGAAGATACTCACATTGAAGAAATTGATTTTACTAATTTGATTCAAAATAATGAAAAAGAAGGTAATTATAGAAACGCTATTCGTTTTCAATATCTGTCCATGCTTAAAAGTTTAAGTGCTCGAAAATTAATCGAATGGGACTTCCAAAAAACCAATAGTGATTATTACAGAGAACTTAAAAACCCAGATACAAAGGAGCAATTTAAAAAAGTATCTTATTTATACGATCATGTCTGGTATGGTGAATTCTCCATTGATGAAAGCTCTTACAGGGATGCAGTACAAGAGTTCAAATCCATAAAATCTAAAGCAGCCTAATGGATAAGAAATCTAAAATATATCTGTATTTAATTTTTGGAGTGGTAGCATTGATGCTTTTTCTAGAAGTCATCACACCACAACCATTAAGCTGGGAAGAAAGTTATACTAGCGGTGACAAGATTCCTTACGGCGCCTTTGTTCTCTATGATCAACTGGACGATCTTTTTGATCAAAAAGTAGAAAGTATCAAAGAAGATCCTGTTAGCTTTTTAAAAAAGCATAAAGAAGATACCAACGCAAATTATATCTTCATTAATAATTATTTAGGTTTTGATAAAACAGAACTGGATTATATGCTGGAATTTGCAGAGCGAGGTAATAAAGTTTTTGTATCCACACAAAGTGTTACTGGTGCAGCTGGCGATACGTTAAAGTTAGCTTCAAATAAACAGTATACCTATTATGAGGAAGATACGGTAAGAGTACGACTTAACAATCCGGTTTTTGAAAACCGCAGTTATATCTATAAAAAAGGAAGTAGCTACCGTCATTTTACCAGTTATGATACCACAAGAACTACCGTTTTAGGTGAAGTCTTACCCTTTGAACCTTTAAAAGGTTATATTAAAAATGTTTTTGGAGAGAATCTGGAGTCGGCAAATGATTCTACAAAAAGCATTGTAGAAAAAGCGATTGAGAAATCTAAGTCTAGGCAAGTGCCACAGGCTAACTTTGTAGAGATTAAAGTAGGAGAAGGCGCTATATATTTTCACCTTAATCCCATAGCATTTACTAATTATTATTTACTACAAGAAGGTAAAGAGCAATATGTGAGTGAAGTTTTTTCTTACCTTAATGATGGCCCAGTTTTCTTTGATGATTATGGTAAATCAGGAAGACGTGTTGTGGCATCTCCTATTCGATTTGTGCTTAATAATAGTGCTCTTAAATGGTCGTGGTACATTACTTTACTAGCCATACTCCTTTATTTTATTTTCAAGGCAAAACGAGAACAAAGAGCCATTCCTGTAAGAAAACCATTAGCTAACAGCACGGTAGAATTTACTAAGACCATCGGTAATTTATATTTTCAAAATGGGGACGTTTCTGGATTAATCAATAAGAAGATCAGCTTTTTTCAACAAAAATTGCGATCTAAATACTTTGTAGATACAGAGAGAATGGATGAGGTTTTTATCAAGCGTCTTGCTGTTAAAGCTGGTGTCTCTCAAGATCAGACTAAGGAAACTATAGAATATATCAATCACCTGCGCAAGAAACCTGTGCATAGTGAACACGAATTAAAACAACTCAATAAAAGGATAGAAGCCTTTTTTAAAGATTAAGAAATGGAAGAAACTAATAACGATTTGAACAATCCTCAAGATCCATCTAATAGCCAGCCACCACAAGAGCCAGCACAAGATCAATTTGTTCAAAACAGTGAAGAGGTTGGTATTGATAACGCTTTCGCGAAAGCGGAACAACCATCAACAATACCACCCCAAGACCAGCCACAAGTAGAAGATAAAGCTACATCTTTACAATTTCAAAACAGACTGGATTTGAATCATTTAAGTGCGGCGGTTTATAAAATAAAGACTGAATTGCGTAAAGTAATCGTAGGCCAGGAAGAAATGATCGATTTATTGATCGTTTCCATACTAGCAAACGGTCATTCTTTGATTGAAGGAGTTCCTGGAGTTGCAAAAACAATTACTGCAAAGTTGCTTGCAAAAACAATCCAGGTAGACTTCTCACGTATACAATTTACTCCAGATTTGATGCCATCAGACATATTGGGAACATCTGTTTTCTCTATGAAAAACAACGAGTTCGAATTCAAACCAGGACCTATATTTTCAAATATCATTTTGATCGATGAGATTAATAGAGCACCGGCAAAAACGCAAGCAGCTCTTTTTGAAGCTATGGCAGAACGTCAAGTAACCATCGATGGTAAGGAATACGAGTTAAATGCTCCGTTTTTAGTATTTGCTACTCAAAACCCAGTAGAACAAGAAGGAACATATAGATTGCCAGAAGCGCAATTAGACCGTTTCTTATTTAAAATTAATGTAGGTTATCCTAATCTGGAAGAAGAAATCCAGATTCTTACCGATCATCATGATCGTAAAAACGCCGATGCAGAATCGACTGTTAATGCCATCATGAATGCCACTGAGATTGCAAAATATCAGAAAACGGTTAAAGAGATTGTGATAGAAAACAATTTGATCAAGTACATCGCAAAGATAATTTTAGATACACGTAACAACCCTAATCTTTATTTAGGAGCATCACCACGTGCATCTATTGCTATTATGAACGGTTCTAAAGCATATGCAGCTATTATGGGACGTGATTTTGTTACACCAGATGACATTAAATATATCGCAACTGCGGTCATGAGTCATAGAATTATATTAACTCCAGAAAGAGAAATGGAAGGACTAACAGCAGATCGTGCAGTCGCACAAATTTTAGAAAACATAGAGATTCCTAGATAGTGAAGAAATTCTTTAAAAGTCTATACCTGCAACAACGCTTCTTTATAGCACTAGGAATTCTAGTGGTGTTATTTGTCTTTGCGTTCTTTTTTGAGCGTATAGTAGATTACCTCAAAATAGGATTTTTTGTAGTGATAGGTTTGCTCATATTTGACATTTTACTGTTGTATCGTTCTAAAAATGCGATCAAAGCAAGTCGTAATCTTCCTGATAAGTTATCTAACGGTGATCAAAATCCAGTAGAGATTCTGGTGTCAAATCGCTACAATTCTTCTATAGACGTAAAAATTATCGACGAGCTGCCTATACAATTTCAAGAGCGTAATTTTGAAATTAATGATACTATCAAAAGTGGCGCATCTAAGGCTTTTCCTTACTCTGTAAGACCTACAGAAAGAGGTGAATATCATTTTGGTGGTTTGCAAATTTTTGTGAGCACAGTTTTGGGCTTTGCTCAGCGTAAATTCTCTGTGGATCAAGACGCCATGGTACCTAATTATCCATCTTTTTTACAATTGCGCAAGTATGAGTTGATGGCTTTTACCAATAAACTAAAAGATTATGGACTTAAAAAAATAAGAAGAATAGGCCATACCATGGAATTTGAACAGATCAAAGATTATGTTCAAGGTGATGATGTGCGCAACATCAACTGGAAAGCAAGTGCCAAACGCAACCAGTTGATGATCAATCAATTTCAGGATGAGAAATCACAACCAGTATATTCAGTAATTGATAAAGGTCGTGTAATGAAAATGCCTTTTGAAGAACTAAAGTTGGTAGATTATGCGATTAATTCTACACTAGTTATTTCTAATATCGCTCTTAAAAAAGGAGACAAAGCAGGAATGTTTAGCTTTTCAGATAAAGTTTCTAATCAGGTAATGGCTCAAAAACGAGCTTCTCAAATGAACTTGATTTTAGAGACTTTATATAATCTGGATACAGACTTTAAAGAAAGCGATTTTGGAAGATTGTATATAGACATTAAACGATCGATCACACAACGCAGTTTGTTGTTGCTATATACTAATTTTGAGACAATGGATGCACTGCATAGACAGCTTCCATATCTTCAAGCGATTGCCAAAAATCATTTGCTAGTGGTCATATTTTTTGATAATACAGAACTTCAGGAGCTTGTAAAACAACCTGCGGTGTCCACACAAGAAATTTATCAAAAAACGATTGCTGAGAAATTTATCTATGAGAAAAAATTGATCGTTAATGAATTAAATAAATACGGTATTCAAACTATTCTTACAGAACCAAAACACCTGACAGTAAACACGATTAATAAATACCTAGAAATAAAAGCAAGAGGATTGTTATAATGAACGGTAATAAAAAAATATATTTTTTTAATGACTACTTTAGGAAATATCCTAAATGGGTATCAGGTCTAGTGGTTGTAGTTTTTACCGTTGGAATCTTAGAAGTATTCTTTAGATATTCTGATGATTACGGTTTTATATCGCATATTATGATATTTTTATACCTACTAACTTTTGTTTATTTGATTTTTCAAATGACTAGAAAAAATGCTTTTTTCTGGGCTAAAAAAGATCAGTTCAAGTTGAAGATTAATGGAGAAACACTTGAAATAGATGCTAAATTTTTATCTGATTTCTACATTAAAAAAGAAATTCTACATATCATTAGAATTAATAGGCTGGATACATTTCTTGTCAATCATTTGCGAGAAAAAGACATAAAAAATACTGGATCTTATGAAGATACAGCAAAAACAATCTGGTAATAGATAATTATTCTATGCCATCGTTAGCTTTCCAGAACGAATATTACTGATTTCCTTTTTTACGTTTAAAGCTTTCTCATTAAGCTTATCGCTATACAATCTATTCTTTACCGCAGCATCAAAGGATTGTTTCATTAGAGAACTGTATAGCTTCTCAAGTCTATAGAGTTTCTCTAAGGCTACATCGTAGGATAAATATTCGTAATTCATGGTAATATCACTTAAATCAGAATACAAAAATATTCTAGTCCTGCGTTTACTACTCCTATCAAATTGTTAACCTTTAAAGTTGTTAGGTTAAAAATCTATTAAATATATCCATTTGAATAGCGTAGCCATGGCGCTCGCAGGAAATAAATTTATCACTCTCTAATATTATAAAAAAAGCTACCGACAATTTCTGTCGGTAGCTTTTAGATTCATAAACAAATTCTTACAGTCGTTTTTGAGTTTTCAAATTCAATTAGTTGAATTTGAAGTAAGGTTTAATTATCCTGTAAAGCAAAAACTCTCTTTAAAAGATCTGTACTTCTTGCACCAACTTTATTTCTTATTTCTATTTCTTCCTGAGAAATCATTTTAAAAACGCCTTCGAGTGCTTTTTGTGTTACATAATCCGTTAAATCTGGATTTACTGAATTGGTAAAAGGTATCGTATTATATTTTGTAATTGCCTTACCCCATAAATCGGTAGCGCCTACTTTACCAAGACTGTTCTGTATTACTGGAGAGAATTTAGAATAAAGTTCTTGTTGTGTTCTCGTCTCTAAATATGAAGTAGCAGCACGTTGATCACCTAGAAGAATATTTTTTGCGTCATCAAAAGTGATATCCTTCACAGCATTTACAAAAATAGGAAGTGCTTCTTTTGTAGCATCTTCTGCTGCACGGTTTAATAATTTCAATCCTTCATCTGCAACACTGCTCAGGCCTATTTTTCTTAAACCGCTATCTACTTTTTGTAACTCTTCTGGAAGTAATATTTTTACAAGTTCATTTTTATAAAAGCCGTTTTCTCCCATTAATTTTGTTACCTCTTTATGGATACCTTGATCTAAAGCCTGTCTTAACCCATTACCGATGTCTAGTTGAGAAAGTGCTCCACCACCTTGTGGTAGGTTGTTTACTATTTCCTGCAAACTACCGCAGCTACTTAAAGTAATCATAGTAACAAGTATTATTGTTATCTTTTTCATAGGGATATATTTGTACCAAAGGTATAAGAAAATGATACTATAAAAAGAATGTTGCATACGATGATATAGGTATTAAATTTGATTCATCAATGCTATAAACTAGTGACCTATGAAACAGTTCTTTTTATTTCTTGCTATTTCTTTTTTATTATCCAGCTGTTATACGACACAAAGCCTCGCTAATAGAGTAGAGTCTAAGCCTGTGGTATTAACTAAAACCTTACTAACCGGACTTTATGAGAATCGAGTTCCTGATGATTTGGAAAATAGTCTATGGAATGACTTGTGTCTTCATTTTCCTAAAAAAGTTCATGACGTTAATGAAGGAAATCAAGTGTTTTTGCAATACACTGAAGATGATAAGGTGATTGCAGAGCTGTATCAATTTGGCCGACTAATAGATACCATGACGCTACCAGGAAAACCTAAAGATCATTATTTTAGAATAAGAAAGGGAAGCCATTTCTTTACACTTATTGTTCTTACTTCAAAACTGAGTAAAAAGACGATTTTGGGTAATGATGCAAATGGAGATTTGTTGTTAGCGCAAGGTTGGTCTAGTAATACCATGTTTTTAGAAAACGATACAGGCCAAGATGAAGAAACTGTAGTTGCTACTTACATGAGAATTAGCGACGATCGTCCTGCAACGACCTATTTTAGCGATTAATGATTATGTATAGCAATTTATCGTTTAATTTGAAAGAGAAAGATTCAGCCTGTTAGAAATATGATCTGATAACTTAAAACCTATTTGAATATTTCTCTATAAAACTATAAGGCTATGGTGTGTCAGTACTTTTACACTCAGATATAGGTGATTTTATTAACCTGTTTTTTATATAATTCGCTTTCGCGAAAGCGGAACCATAAATACTTTAATCTACTGTCATAATTCCATTTACCTAAAACAAAAAAATGCCAACAAGATAAAGTCATTATCTAATTGGCATTTCAAATTTTATAAAAGGTAATTCTATAGATCTAACCTATAAATAACATCAAAGCCTACAAATAATGCACTTGCATACTCGTTATTCAATCTAGTTCTATCATCGCCACCTAAGGCAACCGTAAGTACTTGTGCACCTACCGTATCGCCGCTTTGGTACAGACCATAATCAGTAGTGTCTAGACCTGCTTTTCCTCTTACGATCAATTGATCTTTCATAAAAGAGTAACCAGCGTAAAGAGCAAATCTTATAGACTCTTCTTGTATATAAGTATCTACACCACCTAGGTTATAAGATTTTATAGAAGTTCTTAAATCAGCACCAAAACTGAATTGTTTTGTAATGCTATAATTTGCTTCCATTCTTATAGGAAATGCTGCATCAATATAGAATTTGCTGTTAGGTGTTCTATAATAAACTCCTAATAACGGAGTAATAATGGCACCAAATTCTTCAGAAGAGCTGTACAAACCGTATTTAGTTCTAAATCTATTTTTGTGACGGTATTCTAACAAAGCAATAGCACCAAATTGAAAATCAGCGCCACCTAAATCATCAAAGTTAGACGCTATTTTAGGAAGCAGTAAGTAAGTTCCTGTCCATTTTCTAGAGTGGCTAATCTTTGCTCCTAGGTTTAAACGCGTCATGGTAAGGTTTTCATTTGTAATCCCAGCTAGACCACCAAAATCTATACTTGTATTTTCTGCTGTAAAACCAGTAATCAAAACCGTTTTATCATTGATAGGAGTTGGATAAAGAAATTCAAGATTAACATTGGTAATGTCTGTTTCTTGATTTCCATCTTCATCTTCTAAAGTGGTATTACCAAAATTTAAACGTGCTAGATCCAGATAGTTTTGTGCAGATGCTATTCCAAAACCTAAAAAAACTAGTAATAAAGTAATTTGATATTTCATAAAAAGGAGTTTAGTTATATCGTAAAAATATATCACAGCATCTATTAAATCCTCAATTTTCAAGAATTTTATTCAATAATCTTAATAGTAGCGCATAAAAAAGCCTTTAATCTATAAAGAGTAAAGGCTTTTTTATTAAAATGGGCTGTTTTTATTGATCTATAGACCCCATTACTTTTTGTGCAAAAGCGTTAGCAGCTTCTACACCACTCATTCCTTGTGCAACATTCTGGTGAACTTCTAGCGCACCACATATATTTGTTATTAACTCACCTACCACATCCATTTCTTCATCTGTTACAGATCTGTGTTCAGTAAAGCTTTCTAGTACTTCAAGAGTTGCTTCTAGAGACTCAGGACTAGCGTTTTTTTGTAAATGTCTAATTACTGGTAACTTCATGTACTAGGTCTTTTAAGTTTTCAAATTTATTAGTCTGTACTTGATTAACAAACGCGCCATTTTTAAAAGTGGCAAACGTTGGTAAATTATCTACAGTCGCTAGTTTGCGTGATTCTGGAAATTTCTCCGCATCAGCAAGTATGAAAACCGTATTCTCATTTTCTGAAGCTAGTTTTTTAAACTTAGGCTTCATTACACGGCAGTTACCGCACCATGATGCCATATATTGTACAACAACCGTTTCATTTCCAGCAACGATTTCTTGTAAATTATCTTGATCTAATGTTTGCATTGTATAATTTTTAGTGAAAAAAAAGAGGAAAGTTGGAAAGAAATATCTCTCTACTTTCCTCTTTAAATTTATTATGTTTCTAATTAGTTTTTAGAAAGATACTCTGCAGTAGCGTTGCGATTTGCACTCATTGCTTCTTTTCCTTCTTCCCAGTTTGCAGGACATACTTCACCATTTTTCTGTACGTGAGTATATGCGTCGATCATTCTTAAGAATTCATTTACGTTTCTACCTACTGGCATGTGGTTGACACCTTCATGAAATACTACTCCTTCTTCATCGATTAAGTAAGTTGCTCTATAAGATACGTTATCACCTACTAGGATGTTGTCTTCGATCTCATCATTATATTCTACTTCTATATCTAGAATATCAAGTGTTCCAGAAAGATTGCGGTTAGAATCTGCAAGAATATCATAAGTCACACCTTCAATTCCTCCATTATCTTTAGGAGTATTTAACCAGGCAAAGTGTACTTCTGGAGTATCACAAGAAGCACCTATTACGATAGTATTTCTTTTTTCAAACTCACCTAGAGCTTCTTGAAAAGCATGTAATTCTGTAGGACATACAAAAGTGAAATCCTTTGGGTACCAAAATAAAAGAACTTTCTTTCCTTTATTCTTAGCTTCTTCAAATACATTTAATTTAAATGTATCTCCCATTTCATTCATTGCATCTACATCTAGATTTGGAAATTGTTTACCTACTATGGCCATGTTTTTTTATTTAAAAATTAATCTGTTTTTCAAGTTGTAAAAGTAGTGACCGCTTTCGCGAAAGCGGAATATTTTCAATCTCATTAGTAAATATCACAATAGTTTTTACTTATTTAATAAAGCTTTAAGGATAGGTTGTCCTGATAATTGAGTGGTTTAAAATAATTTTAACTGCTGTATTAGGATGAGAAAGATTTGTTTTACAGTTGGTCTTCTATGATAAATAACCGATCTGTTAGGGAGATTTTTGTTTCTCGTAAAGAGATCGTCTTTAATCAAAGCTTAAGATTACAGGTTTTAAATTCTTTTGCGCCATCGTTCTAATTGGTATAAATATTTTTCAATTAGAGCTCTTTTATTCTTCTGGTTTAATCTCATTGAGCTCTACATTTTTACTTGCGGCATATTGATAACCGCTTTCCCACCATTGTGCCATTTTTTCTTTTTTAAATACCAAAGAATTTGTCGTGAGAACAGTAGGAGTATAGTACAAGTTGATTATAGCATCGTGATTATTTGCTACATATTTCCCTATGGTTATGTTTTGTTTTTCAATACGATCCATCATGAACTCATGCAAGTTAGATAAAAGCGAAAACACATTTTTAGAAGGCATTTTATTATAAAAAGCAACTTCTGTTTCTAAAATAATGACATCTACTACTGTAGCGCCTCGATCTATAGCTTCTTTAATCGGTACCATACTACCAAAACCACCGTCTGCATATTCACAACCGTTTTTTCTAACTAGGCTCATAAAAGGTATGTAATTACAAGAAATCCAGATCCAATCAAGGAAATCTTCATAATCAAAATCCTTAATAGATTTGTATTCGGTTTCATTCATAGAAATATTAGAAACCGTAACCACGACATCTATGTTACTATTCTTAAGCTTGTTGAATTCTTCTAAAGAAAGCGTTTTCTTCATCAGCTTTCTTAAGTTTTTACTTTCACCAAAGGTTTTAGATCCTCTAAAGAAATTGCGCAACACTTTAAAATGATTAATACTTATTTGATCCTGTCCATATTTATCTGTTTTTACTAAAAATGGTCTACGACTAAAAATAGAAGATTGGTTGACACTGGTATACACTTCCTTTATTTTTTCTATTCTATCTAAAGCGAGATGTGAAATCAATAAACTGCCTGTAGATGTACCTATATATAAATCGTACTTATGTCCTAATTCTTCTTTAAGATATTGAGCCACGCCACCACCAAAAGCTCCTTTGCTGCCACCGCCAGAAATAACAAGCGCTCTCATAGTCGTATTATTTACTTTTTGCTTCTAACAAAAGGCTGTCGTAAATAGTAGTTCTTATTTTTTCTGAACTTATAAAACCTTCTCCAAAACCATTTTTGTCGTACACTTTTGTTATTCGTTTATCTTTTTCTACTTCTTCACGAGACTTACCATTAGTTAAAGCTTTTTCTATTTGGTTCTTTAAATCTTTAAGCATAGGAATATAGCTGGCTAGATCTTCATAACTGGCTAGAGCACCATGCCCAGGCACTATTTTTGTTTCCTCATTTATAGTAGATAATATCTTTTCTTGAGCATTTATGTATCCAGTAATAGATCCGCCAGATGCTATATCAATGTATGGATAGCGTCCATTGAAAAACACATCACCCATATGCACTACATTACTTTTTGTCATGTAAATGAAGCTATCACCATCTGTATGAGCGTTATGTACATGAATGATTAAATTGTTGTCATCTGGTAAGGAAAGTTTATAGTCTTCTTCAATGATTTTTTCTGGTAGAAAGACTTCTTTTTTTCCATCTTTTTCAAGTCGTACAAAAACATTTTTATGAGCAATTACTGTTACATCTTCACTGTTAAAATTCTTATTTCCACCTGTGTGATCTGCATGATGATGTGTGTTTATTAAAAAAGAGATAGGTAAATCAGTTATGGTAGCAATCGCTTTTTTAATTTTATCACTTAAGGGAGCAAATTGTGAATCGATCATGACTACCTGATTTTCAGAAACCTGTATCAAAATATTTCCACCTTCTCCTTGTAACATAAAAACTCGATCTGTTAATTTTGTAGTTGTTATTTCTACATTTTCAAATCTGTCTTGAGCAACGGCTAGTATACCTAGTAATAGTAAGAGAATAGTAAAATAGTATCTTTTCATTTTGTTTAATTTGAAAGTAAATTTAGAATACTAGTGTATCAAAAAGATCTCTTTTATAATTGTGATGGATCTTCACCTATTGTGCTCATGGTAGGTTGTTTAGTGACGAGTTGTTTTATTTTGATACTGAAAGCAGCAAAAATTAAGGTCATAATAGGAGAAAGCCAGCTGAAAATAGCATAGAGTGCATAATCTGCTACACTTACACTTAAAGTACTACTATGATAAGCGCCACAGGTATTCCATGGAATTAGAACCGAAGTTACTGTACCAGAATCTTCTAGTGTTCTAGATAGATTTTCTGGAGCAAGACCTTTTTCACGATAGGCTTTTTCATACATTTTACCAGGCACTACTAGTGCTAGGTATTGATCACTTGCAGTTACATTAATAGCAAGACAACTGGCAACGGTACTAAAGAACAATCCAAAAGTGCTACTAAATAAATCTAGTAAACTGCGAGAAATACGGCTTAAAGCGCCTATGGCATCCATCACACCGCCAAAAACCATCGCGCAAATAATCAGCCAGATGGTTCCCAACATAGATTCCATTCCTTTTCCTTCAAAAAGGCCTGCTAGCTCTTCTACTATTTTGGGATTATCAGATATAGGGTTTACTGTTGTCTTTATGGTAATAGAGTTCATAATACCTTTATAAGCCGCTTCAAAACTCCACTCTTTCACTCCTGAAATAGCTAGTACGATATCTGGCTGGAAAATAAGAGCAAAAATTCCAGCGAGTAATGTACCTATTAATAAAGCGATTAAAGGGGATACTTTTTTAACGATCATAGCAATCACTGCTACTGGCACAACAAACAACCATGGACTCGTATTAAATGTAGCGTCTATAGCATTTTGATATTGAGAAACATCAGCAGCGCCAGTGGTATCATTTGTAAATCCTAATATCACAAATACAATCAAAGTCACGGCAACAGTAGGTACGGTTGTGTACGTCATGTACTTGATATGTGTAAATAAATCTGTTCCAGCCATAGCAGGAGCGAGGTTAGTGGTATCACTTAAAGGGCTCAATTTATCACCAAAATAAGCACCACTCAATACCGCACCAGCCGTCATTCCTGCACTAATGCCTAAGGCTCCTGCAATTCCTATTAACGCAATACCTACAGTCGCACTAGTCGTCCAGCTACTTCCAGTGGCGACAGATATAACTGCACAAATGATAACGCATGCAGCAAGAAATATAGTCGGATTGAGAATGTCCAGTCCATAATAAATCATAGTAGGAATGATACCGCTCACCAGCCACGTTCCTGCAAGTGCTCCTACCATTAAGAGTATTAATATTGCGCCAGTGGTGGATTTTAGATTTTGTGCAACTTCCTCAACCATGGATTGATAAGAAACCTTGTTTTTAAAACCGACAATTGCAGCGATTGCACCACCCAGAATTAGGATAAATTGATTCGTTCCTCCTAATGCGCTATCTCCAAAAATAAAAACATTGTAAGCAAGCATTCCTATCAATGCTATAACAGGAATCAACGCTTCCCAAATATTCAGTTCTTGATTTTCAATAATTTTTTCGTCTTCTTGATTGATATTTTGGCTTTCCATAAATATAATTGGTGAACTGTAATGTTACGATTTTGAAATTTGAGTTCCAAGCCAGAACTGGAATTCAGTGGTATTTTTGTTAAAAACAATTGTTATTATGTCGCTTTTGCGAAAGCCGAACAATCAATCTACTCATTAATAAGGTAAAAGTGTCGAATTAGTTTAAAAAATATCAACATTAGAATCCTGTTATAAAGTGCCTTCCGCACATTACTTGTAAGTCTTTGTAAAAAATATATTATTACTGATTTTTATATTTCTGTAGAAGACGTTTTTCATATCCTAGCTTTCGCGAAAGCGTTACTAACAATGAAATCAAAGGTTTAAATAATCTAAATATAAAATGATCTACTTGTGTGTCGCCCCAATCAAATAAAAGGAATGCATGAAATGGATTATAGGGAATTTGATTTTTGCTAAATGTTTTTCCATCGCGTACAAGACCAAAAAGCACGGCCATGAAGTTTTCAAAATCAGGTTGTCCTGGTTCTAATTTGGCTCTAAAAATAATCGGTTGATCATTAGGATTATAAAAACGATGCACGTCTAAGAGTGGTACTTTAAAATCTTCATTGGGTTTTAACAAAATCTCTTTTCCTAAATAGTGAACACCTAAAATGCCTTCTTGTGGAAAAAAATGCTCTGTAAACTGCTCATGAAAATGAATGGGATTACCGCCGCCTGGTTGCAGTTTTACTTCAATTAAGGTATACGTACCATTAGTTTGCTCACTTGTTTTAAGGATAGTAGCTTTTTCTTTTGTAATAGGATTTATATAAACTTGAGGCATTTTTCAAAGATAATTGCTGCTTATGGAAAACCTTAATAAACAGATAATAAATAGTGATCATAAGAATGAGATTTTCCTATTTCATACTCTTACATTTGTGTAAGATTTGTGAGAAATAAATTTACAGATAGAATCATACAAAGTTTTAGAATTATGTCAGAGAATATAGAAAGAATAAAATGTTTGATTATAGGTTCAGGACCTGCAGGTTATACAGCAGCTATTTATGCGGCTCGTGCAGACATGAAACCTGTCGTATATACAGGAATGGAGCCAGGTGGACAGCTAACTACTACTACCGAGGTAGATAACTTTCCAGGTTATGCAGATGGAATTGATGGACCAGCAATGATGGTAGATTTACAGAAGCAAGCAGAGCGTTTTGGTACACAAGTGCGCATAGGTATGGTTACTGAAGTACATCTCGCTAAAGAAAAAGGTGGTATTCATACTGCTATTATAGACGGCAAAACAAAAGTTGAGGCTAATACGGTAATTATTTCTACAGGAGCATCTGCAAAATATTTGAACATTCCTAGTGAACAACGTTTACGTGGTGGTGGTGTGAGTGCTTGTGCAGTTTGTGACGGTTTCTTTTACAAGAACCAAGATGTCGCCATAGTAGGAGCAGGAGATACTGCCGCTGAAGAAGCTTCCTACCTGGCCAAAATTTGTAAAAGTGTAACGATGTTAGTGCGTAAAGATCATATGCGTGCTTCTAAGGCGATGCAACACAGAGTAAACAGCCTTGACAACATAAAGGTGTTATATAACTCTGAAGTGGATGAAGTTTTAGGTGATCAAGTGGTAGAAGGTTTGCGTATTGTAAACAATCAAACTCAAGAAAAGCACGAGATTGAAATCACAGGTATCTTTATCGCAATAGGTCACAAGCCTAATACAGATATTTTCAAAGGTCAATTAGACATGGGCGATGATGGATATTTAAAAACGATTCCAGGATCTACAAAAACAAATCTTCCTGGTGTTTTTGCTTCTGGAGATGTGCAAGATAAAATTTATAGACAGGCAGTTACCGCTGCAGGTACTGGGTGTATGGCAGCTCTAGATGCAGAGCGCTACCTTGCAGATATAGGAGAAGTAGAAGAGGTAAAAGCTGGAGATTATCATATAGATTAAATCAGATTATTTTCTCTAATAGAATTTATTCCAATTAAAAATCCTCTATGAAATTCATAGAGGATTTTTTAATGCGTTATTTTCAGATAAATGTTTTATTGCTTTTCTAAAACTGATTTTCCAGAAAAGTTTTTCATATCTATTTTAGGAGTATTGTGTAGTGTAACATCACCTTCGTCACTAGAGTGAAGTGTAAGTTTTCCTTTCACATTAATCTCTGCAGTTGCATAGTTTTTGATAGTCAGATCTAAATCATCAAAAACAAGATTTTTACCTTCAATATTTGCACGACTAGATAAATTAAGTTGACCATTGTTAATATCACCTTCAATTTTAGCATCAACACGATCTTTCATGCTTAACTCTAAATAGTCATACTTGATCAATGCTGCTACGTCTGCATTGTCTTTTAAATTTATAACCGCTTTCTTACCAGAAAGATTTAATTCTGACGTTGTACTTCTTTCAGCGTTTAGAATTAATCTAGTTACGTTTGCCGTTATAAAGACCTTTGCATCTTCTTCTATATTTAGTTCTAGATCTTCGAAGGCAAGACTTGTTAAAGAAGATAGCTGTGCATCTCCTTTAACGGTAATTTTCTTTAATTCAGGTCCGTAAACGATTCTAAATTTCATTTCTTTTTTAGAACGTATTCTTGCGGTTGTTGTTACTACTAGTTTGCCGCCTACTACAGAAACGGCAAGATATTGATGCAAATTAGAATCTGTAGTGATTTCTACTTGTGAGGAAGATCCAGGTACAAGTGTGATTTCATAATCTTCACTTATCTCTAGTGTTTCAAAAGAATCAATAGGACTGATCTCTGTTGTTACCTCGCGATTTCCCTTTACCTTAATTAAATCCTGTGCGCTTGTTATTGTAATTGTCAATGCAAAAACAAAAAGTAATATCTTTTTCATTGTAATAATTTAGTTTACAAATGTAAAGCAAAAACCGCTCCATCATGAAATGGAGCGGCTAAGAGTTCTACTTCTCAATCACAAGGGTAGAACGTCAACTTGAAAATCAATCTTGTTGAATGCCTATTTTATTGGAACTCTTTTAGGCTCCGTTTTAATAGTCTTAGTGATCGTTACTGGTCCGACTTTAGATTTCGTTACTGCTTCTTTTTTGTACTGCGATTCAGAATATTTCCATTTACCATCTGTAGTTGTGGTGGAATCAGGGGCTTTATTATCTATATCGTCAGATTTATTTTGTTCAGGAACAGGACAATCTAAACATACTACTTTGCCACTTTTCAATTGGTACGTATTATCATAACTGCCATTCATATGTAATGCATCATCAGAATACCAAGTCGTATATCGTTTTTCAAATCGTTTATTCATTTTCACTTTTGTGCCTTTAGGTAAATAAATAGTAACAATTACTTTTTGATTAAAAAGTCCAGAGCCCTTTGGAGCAATAACATAGTCCGGTGCTATAAAAGTAGAGTCAGTAATTTTATATTCATAAATCAAGGATTCTGCATTAATTTTAGCGGTTTCAAAAGAGTCACCTTTTGCCTTGAAATTAAGGTTTACATGAGCTTTATTGTCTCTGCTCTCAGCAATCGCAACGCGCACTTCATTCATTCTAATAGCTTTCTCACCATTATAATCAATAAATTTAACACCATTTGTTTTTACAAAAACTTGGTCATTTAGATCATAAACATCTAATAATTCCAATTCAAATACTTTTTCTTCCTCTATTTCAAAGTCTTGTACCTCAATAACATTTCCGTCATAAGCCTGACTTGCTGCTATTCTAGCTATAGATATGCTAATTACTATAACGGATATGATCCAGAGTACTACAAGAACAATTTTTGCAGGAACCCCAATTGATTTTAAATTGTTGACTAACAACTTAAGACCTAGAATAGCAAGTAAGAATAAAGGAATTCCAGCTGCTAATATGATAGCAGTTAATAAAATCCATGAAGCTTCATGATGCGGCACGACCAGATCAAAGATATGAATCAAATTCTGACCATCCACATTGATAAAGCTTGCTGTAATCATAGATACTAGTAAACCTATAAGTCCAGTGGTGGCAGCAAGAAAAACAACTAGTCCAATTATTTTAATCAAAGCTTTAAAAAAGCCTTTTATCAATCTTCCTAAAAAGCTGAAGAACTTTATAGAACCACGCTTTCCTTTTTGACCTACTATATGGTGGCTGGCGTCGGTCTGCCCATCAACCACAGTTTCAAAACCCTGCTTAAAGTTCTCTTCTATGTTAGAGATATTCACCTCTTTACCCATCATTGTGAGACGCTGATTTGTAGTAACAGCATCAGGTACGAGAATCCATAATAGGATGTAAACAGGTATCACCCATCCCACACTAAAAAGCACTAATAGGACCCATATTACACGCACCCAAATAGTGTCTATGCCTAAATAGTAGCCTAAACCACTAGAAACACCGCCTACATAACCGTTTTGTGTATCTCTAAATAATTGCTTGTTTTTTCCATTAGGTCGATAAGCTTTTCTAGAGGTTTGTTCCTCAAAGATCTCTTCATTTACTTCATAGTCTTCAGGCTGCCCCATTATACTGATCACTTCCTCAACATGCTTTATAGAAATAACCTGTTGATCGTTAGCTCTTTTTTCAAGAAAAAGCTCGGCTATACGTGATTCTATATCGCTCATGATCTCGTCAGCACCGCTCGTACCGGCAAATGATTTACGCACCGCCGCTAGATAACGTTGCAGTCGTTGATAGGCATCTTCATCTATATGGAAGAACAGCCCAGCTAGGTTTATATTGATGGTCTTGTTCATGATTTTGTTGTTTTTGATTTGGTCACTAGGTTAACTGCGTTTTTAAGATCGTCCCAGGTAGTCGTAAGTTCGGTCAAGAAAATTTTACCTGTTTCAGTAAGTCCGTAATATTTACGTGGTGGTCCACCAGTACTTTCTTCCCATCGGTAATTGAGAAGGCCAGCATTTTTAAGTCTGGTGAGTAAAGGATAAATCGTACCTTCTACTACCAACATTTTTGCACCTTTTAAAGTGTCTAGAATCTCTGCTACATAAGCATCTTCTTCTTTTAAGATGGATAGAATGCAGTACTCCAGTACGCCTTTGCGCATTTGCGCTTTTGTGTTTTCTATCTTCATGTTATTTTGTATTTGACGTTTCTACCTCATGGTGATGAGGTATGAAATTTATCGTTAAAGGGTAATCATAATCCTCACCATCATGAGCTTTTATTGCCGCTTTAATGGTACAAACTAGATCTATAACTCCTAGAGCAAATATTAATGTACCACAAACGACTCCACTGGCGATAATGGTGCTAAATATTCCCATATCATTCCAAAATGGAAAACCACCGCCATGATCCATCGCTTCCCAAAGACTAGGACCACCAGAAATCATAGAGCCTACTATTATTCCACCGCCTATAAAAGCGAGAATGATGGTGTAAAGTGTCATACTTATTTGAAAGTTAATCGCTTGCTTACCATGTCTATCTATAAAGTCAGATTTTTTAGAATTGATCATCCATAAAAGAATGGGCAGCACAAAATTCCCTAAAGGAAAAAGCCATTTACCGAAGGTCAGTAAATGAATACCAGTAGCGATATTATGGTGATTATTTTGATTTGTTGATTCCATAGCCTATTATTTTCTTATGCAAATATATATTTAAAAGATAGTATTATGCAATACAAAGTACTAAATATTTTTATTTGACTCCAGTTGTTAGATAGTTTCGCTTTCGCGAAAGCGCAATAAATACAAGCCTTTTCACTACTTTTGTATATCTCAAAATATTTTGAAAATAAATTTTAATTTTATGATCACACCTAAAAAAATCAATGCTTTTACCTTTTTAAAGTTACCAAGTTGTTGGTGGACAGGTGTAAGATGTCAACAAATTGATGATAAAAACTGTACAGTAACTGTAAAACATAAATGGTTCAATCAAAATCCATTTAACAGCATGTATTTTGCGGTACAAGCCATGGCTGCAGAACTTTCTACAGGTGCATTAGTCATGTCTTACATAGAAAAAAGTGATGCCAAAGTATCTATGCTCGTGGTAAATAATAAAGCAACTTTTACAAAAAAAGCTACTGGACTTATTACTTTTAAATGCCATGATGGACTTGCTATAAAAGAAGCCATAAGGAAAACAATCGACACTGGAGAAGGACAAACCTTGTGGATGACATCAAATGGAGTAAATGAAGAAGGCGAGCAAGTAAGCGAGTTGCAGTTTGAATGGACAGTGAAGAGGAAAGGGTAGTTTTTAATTCCAGAAATTTGCCTAAGCAAATCATCTGGAATCTCTTAGAAACTATCTACAAGTTTGTCAACTGAACAGTCTCACTTCTGAAAATTTGGTTCGAGAATTTTAATCAATGAAATGAATAGGTTCCAAATTTCTCAGGGACCTGTTAGTTCTATCGTAAACTTTGTTAATATCTAAATAATTTACAATTCAGTAATTATCTTCACCTCATGAAAGCAATGATACAGAAATACGTCCTTAATTTCAAGCAACCTGCAGGAACCTCAAGAGGTGTACTTAAAACTAAAAACACGTGGTTCTTGATTCTTGACAACGGTGTGAAAAAAGGAATAGGAGAGATCAATATGTTTCAAGGTCTTTCCATCGATGACCGACCTGGTTTTGAAGAAAAGCTTCAGTGGACTTGTAATTACATTTCCATTTCACCTGCAGAAATGATGCAAGAATTGAAAGAATGGCCATCCATATTATTTGGTTATGAAATGGCAATTAAATCCTTACAATCTAGTGATCCTTTTACTTTATTTCCTTCTATGTTTACAGAAGGTCAGGATTCTATTTCTATCAATGGGTTGGTATGGATGGGCGATCAAGAGTTTATGATACAGCAACTAGAAGAGAAACTGAAAGCTGGTTTTGACTGTATTAAAATGAAGATAGGCGCGATTGATTTTGATGCAGAAATAAGTCTGTTAAAACTGATACGTTCTCGCTTTCGCGAAAGCGAAATCACGATAAGAGTAGATGCAAATGGCGCTTTTACTCCAGACAATGCAATGCAAAAGCTAGAGGAAATATCAAAATACCAAGTGCATAGCATCGAGCAACCTATTAAACAAGGTCAATGGCAAGAAATGGCAGCACTTTGTGAGCAAACACCGCTAGATATTGCTCTTGATGAAGAATTGATAGGTCTTTATGATAGAGAAGAAAAAATGAAATGTCTTGAGACTATAAAACCGCAATATATTATTTTGAAGCCAGCTTTAGTAGGTGGTTTTCAAAGTAGTAGAGAATGGGTCAATCTGGCAACAGAGAGAAGTATCAATTGGTGGATTACCAGTGCATTGGAATCTAATGTAGGCTTAAATGCAATTGCACAGTTTACTTATACTTTAGGTAATAAAATGCCTCAAGGACTAGGAACAGGATCGCTTTACACTAATAATATAGACGCACCTTTAGAAATTAAAAAGGGTCATTTGTGGTGTAACACATCTGCCGGCTGGACTACTAATGATTTAAATTTATAAATATGTACATAGAACAAGGTTATAAAGGTAAATTAGGAACTTGGAACTTTTTTGTGATTCCAGGACTGTTTATTCTTTTCATGCTGTTTAATTATGTTGCAACTAAAGCAATGATTTCAGAGAGTGATCAGTCTATGGAAGCTATGATGAATCAAATGATTGAGCAAATGGGGAAAAATGTTTTTCTCGCGGTCAACTTGATCATATTTGTTTTTGGTTTGTTAGTTGTTTTCTTATGGGTAAAATATATTCACCAGCAATCGCTAACTAGTTTTACAACATCACGTCAGAATATTGATTGGAAAAGGATTGGATTCATGTTTTTGCTATGGGGAACATTTTCTGCCGCAACTACGATGATTACTGTATATGCTGTTCCAGAGAATTATGAATTACAATTTAATTGGACAAAGTTTCTTCCTTTGCTTGTTATTTCATTATTAATGTTTCCTTTTCAAACAAGTTTTGAAGAATACTTGTTTAGAGGTCAGTTGCTTCAAGGTTTAGGTATCGCTACTAAAAGTAGAGCAATTTCTTGGATCGTTACGTCTGTACTTTTTGGTTTGATGCACGCAGCAAATCCAGAAGTAGAAAAATTAGGATTTACTGTTATGATATTTTACATTGGAACAGGATTAGTTCTTGGTGCTATGACATTGTTAGACGAAGGGTTAGAACTTGCACTCGGTTTTCATGCTGCAAATAATATTATAGGCGCATTATTGATGACGGCAACATGGACTGCAATCCAAACAGATTCAGTTTACTTGGATACATCTCCTATTCCTGAATTTGGAATAATGGATACGCTTCCTATTTTTATTGGCTATCCTATTTTGCTAATCATTTTAGGAAAAATTTATAAATGGAAAAATTGGAAAGAAAAATTATTGGGTAAAGTTCTAAGTAAAGAAGAATTTTTTAAGCTTGATGGACTTGATACTTATAATGAATTTGAAAATTAAGAAATTATGATTCCAAAAATACATCCGACTTTTAAATTAAATGGTCACTCTTTGAATCATGAAGGTGTCATGATTATTGCTTATAGTTATATCAAAGAAGGTGAAGAATGGGAAAAACAAATAGGTGATTTCCTTCTAAGCTGGTTAGATAACTTTGATGTGGTAACAGTTAGAACGAGTGGTTCTACTGGTGTTCCTAAAGAGTACAAATTGAATAAACAGCACATGATTAATAGTGCTGTAATGACAGGTAAGCGTTTTGATATAGACGCAGAAAAAGACGTCCTTTGTTGTTTACCTTTAAGCTACATAGCTGGTAAAATGATGCTGGTGCGTGCGATGACCTTAGGATGGCAACTTGATTTAGTAAAGCCTAGCACGACGCCATTAGAAAAGGCAACAAAGCGTTATGACTTTACAGCAATGTCTCCATTACAATTGGCTAAATCACTAGATAATATTTATAAAACTAGAAAAGTAATTATAGGTGGTGGCGCTGTTTCTCAAAAACTAGTGAACGACCTTAATGGTAAACATACAAGAGCTTATCATACCTATGGAATGACTGAGACAGCTTCTCATATTGCAGTTAGAGAACTGTATCCAACCTACGAAGAGTTTTATTCTACTGTTGAGAACGTGACTATTGAACAAGATGAAGAAGGTAAACTGATCGTTCATGCCCCAGATTTTGCTTACACTTCCTTAACGACTAATGACCTAGTTGAAATTATCGATCATAATCAATTTAGAGTATTAGGTAGAGTAGATGATGTGATCAACACGGGATCTGTAAAAGTTCATCCGGTTCAAGTAGAAGAAAAATTAGCCCAACATATTACAGAGTCTTTCTTTGTTTCAAGCAAAGCAGATGAAGAATTAGGTCAAAAAGTAATTTTAGTTATTGAAGGAGAAGAAAAAGAGATACAACATGCATTTAAAAAATTAGGGAAATTTGAAGTCCCTAAAGAAATTTACTTTGTGAATCAATTTAACTTAACACATACTGGTAAGATTGATAAACGCACAACCTTAGAAAAAATATTCTCTGAAAATCGTTAGTTATTTAATCTTCCTTGATTATATCAAATAAAGAATCCCATTAAAATCATCGATTTAATGGGATTCTTTATTTTTACAGAATTCGATTCAAAATTAATTACCTAACTTTTTGGCAATTACATCAGTTGCTGTGTCTAGCATTTTATAAACATTTTCAAAGCCTTTTGAACCGCCATAATAAGGATCTGGCACATCTAGATGTTCTCCAGGAAAAGGCTCGTCAAGTATTTTAACAACTTTATTCTTTTCTTCTTCTGTTGTTGCCATTTCCAGCACGTCCCTATAGTTAGATTCATCCATGACATAAAGAAAGTCAAACTTTTGAAAGTCTTCTTTTACTAGTTTGCGACTTTGCTGTTGGGAAATATCTAGACCATTACTTTTTGCAATTTCAATGGATCTTTTATCAGGTGCTTGTCCCTTGTGACTGCCACTTGTTCCAGCGCTATCTATTGTAAATTTGGTAAAATTGAGTTTAGATCTCATCAAGCCTTCGGCCAGTGGAGATCTACAAATATTACCTAAACATATCATTAATATGTTCGTCATTTTACCTCTAGTTGGATAGTTTTTTACGCAAGTCTTCTACGTATTTATTGAATTGTTTATCAGTTGCTGCTAGATTATCTACTGTTTTACAAGCGTGTAAAACGGTCGCATGATCGCGTTTACCTATTTGCGTCCCTATACTTGCAAGAGAAGCCTTTGTGAGCTTTTTAGAAAAGTACATAGCTAGTTGTCTAGCTTGAACGATATGGCGTTTACGTGTTTTAGACTGCAGTGTTTCAACATCCATAGAGAAGTAATCACTTACTACTTGCTGGATTTGATCTATAGAGATTTCTCGTTTTGTATTCTTTACGTAATTTTCTACAATCTTACGAGCTAGTTCTATGGTAATGTCCTTGCGATTGAATGAAGAGTGTGCAATTAATGAAATAATGGCTCCTTCCAGTTCTCTAATGTTTGTTTTAATATTATCAGCAAGGTAATGGATGACATCTTCATCCATTTCTACACCATCGCGATATAATTTGTTTTGAATTATAGAAACACGAGTTTCATAATCCGGATGATTAAGCTCTGCACTTAGACCCCATTTAAATCGAGATAACAAGCGCTGCTCGATGTCTTGCATGTCGACAGGTTTCTTATCACTGGTAAGTATAACTTGCTTACCGTTTTGATGCAAATGATTGAAAATATGAAAGAAAACATCTTGAGTACTTGCTTTACCAGCAAAGAATTGAATGTCATCTACAATTAGAACATCCACAATTTGATAAAAATGAATAAAATCATTTCTATTATTCTTTCGCACAGACTCTATATATTGTTGTGTGAATTTTTCTGCACTAATATATAGTACGGTCTTGTCTGGATAATTTTCTTTAATTCCTACACCTATGGCGTGGGCAAGGTGTGTTTTTCCTAAACCTACACCACCAAATATCAATAAAGGGTTAAAAGACGTGCCACCAGGTTTGTTAGCAACTGCCATTCCTGCACTACGTGCTAACCTGTTAGAGTCTCCTTCTAAAAAAGTTTCAAAATTATAAGAAGGATTAAGTTGCGATTCTATCTTTACATTTCTAATTCCAGGAATTATAAATGGATTTTTAAGTTCTGGGCTTTTGCTTCTTACTGGTGCGTCGACAGATTGTGAATTATTAATAGATCGATTACTACTAGGGATTTTTTCAGTAAACGCTTCCATACCCTTTGTAGGGTTTTCCATTCTGATCGCATAAATTAATTTTGCACCTTCACCTAACTCACGAGTAAGGGCGGCTTTCAATAACTTAATATAATGCTCTTCTAACCATTCGTAAAAAAAACGACTGGGGACTTGAATACTTAGAGCGGTATCCGTTAGCTTTACAGGCTTAATTGGAGCGAACCAGGTTTTGTATGCTTGTAAAGCTATATTATCCTTTATAAAAACTAGGCAATTTTCCCATACCGATGCTGCTGTAGCTGCCATAAATCAGATTAATTTTGAATGTTAAGGTTGGTACTATCAAAAAAGTGGAAATCAGAGTCGGAATACTTCTTTTTAATAGATCACAAATATGTGTATAAAAAAGCTTAAAAAAAATTTATTTTTAGTTTGATTTCTTAAAAAAAAGTTGCAAATGTTTTTCTTTTATTTATAACCAAATATTTGAACCCTAAAATTATGTCTTTTTTTAAAATTAATATTTCGCCTAGATACTCAGAAACAGATCAAATGGGTATAATTCATCATTCTAACTACTTGATATACATGGAGCAAGCGAGATTAGCATGGTTAAGCAGCCTAGGTTTTTCCTATGAAAAAATGGAAAAAGAAGGTATTCTTTTACCGGTTTATAAAATCGATATAGTGTACAAAAAGCCAATTAAATTTGATGACGTAATCTCGGTGAAAGTTCGATTAAAGGCACTACCTACAGCAAGAGTCATTTTTGAGTATGAAATAGTTAACAATTGTGATGTAATATGTGCTACTTGTGACCTCACTTTGGTTTTTACAGATGCTCATACTTTTAGACCGAGAAAACCTATTCCAGAATTTGTAGAAGCATGTCAACGATTATTTTAACTTTGGGTAATTTTATACATCCGCTTTCGCGAAAGCGAGGTGTCAACAAATATTATCAATACTATGTTACAAGAATTATTCAGCGAATTAAAACTTGAATTAAGAGCTGCGATGCATAAGAAAAAGCACCCTTTTAAATATGTGACTTTATCAACGGTTAATGAACAAAATACGCCACGTTCAAGAACTGTGGTGTTGAGGGAAATTTCAGAATCTCTAGAATGTATAATTTTTACAGACTCAAGATCTGTAAAAGTATCTGATGTCAATTCAAATGAAAATGCCTGTATACTTGCTTACCATCCTAAAAAGCTCATGCAATTAAGACTAGATGGAATTCTAGTGCAAATTGATGACCCTGATGAAATAAAAAGATTATTTCAAAAAGTTTCTGAGAAAGCGATTAAAGATTACACGACATTACAAGCACCTGGTAGTGCAATTGAAAACCCTGATGATGTAGATTATGTTGCTAGAAAAGAGAACCACTTCAAGCCTTTTAGATTTATTCCACATGCAGTAGAGTATTTAAGACTTAAACGTCCTAATCATTTACGTGCTATCTTCAAAATCGAAAACGACTGGAAAGGACAATGGATAGTACCTTAAGCAGGTATTTTTGCTGATATGGGATACATTGTGTTTATAAGGTCTGCAACTTCTTTTTGTCTTGACTTTGGTACAGCAATGGTCATAAAACAGGTGGTCGTTAACTCTTGATGCTCTATTCTAAAGTTATGTTCATCTATAAAGCGCATAACCTGACTCATTTGTGGATATTCAAAATGAATTTCTACTCTTGCTGTTATAGTTCTGGTGATAATTTTTGAATTGCTAAGGGCGATTCTAGCCGTTTCTCTATAAGCAGATATCAATCCTCCTACACCTAATTTAGTACCACCAAATATCCTTGAAACTACTACAAGAACATCGCTCAACTCATAAGAATTGATCTGGCCTAAGATTGGGTCTCCAGCGCTATGACTAGGTTCTCCATCGTCATTTGCTCTGTAATTATCCTCACCAGGACCTAGTTTCCAGGCATAACAATGGTGACCAGCCTTAGGGTGGATATTGCGCAAAGGTGCTATCAGATCATTTACTTCTTCGTCAGTTGTTAAAGGAAACGCATATCCATAGAATTTACTACCACGGTCTTTGTAGAGTGTTTCCTCCGTTGGCTTTACTATAGTTTTATAGGAGTCTTTCATGATTGCTACAAAGAAAAATAAACTAGATGATTTTATCTAGTTGTGGTAGCAATACTTTTTAATAAAAGTCTTTAAATGCTTTTTTAGAAAGGCTTTTTTTATCACGCTTTCGCGAAAGCGATTACAACAATAGCTATCATGGCTAGTGCAATGCCTAAATAGTTTTTAGGGATGAGTCGTTCATTAAAGATAAGTACACCGAATACCGTTGTTAAAAGTACCGTTCCTACATGATTTATAGGAAACAAAATACTGCTCTCTATGCCACTTTTAAGTGCTTTAATAATAAAGAATATAGAAAAGTAATTTGGTATTCCTAAAGCAACTCCAGCGATAATTGATGTAGAGTTAAGAAATCGTTTTTTACTAGCTTCATATATTAAAACGCATAAGCCTATGATGAAAGCCGTTGCAAAACAAATAGCGCTGAAAAGAGGTTCATCTCCATTGGGAACATGAGTTTTTTCTGCATATTTTAAGGTGGTATCAATAATACCGCTACCTAAAAATAACAGAACCGGTAAGATCAATAATCCTTTATCTAGTTTTAAACCATTTTTAGATTTAATCGAACTTAAGTAAACAGATGATAGTGCTAGAAATATACCTAGAAATTTAATCCAGCCTATCGATTCATTATACAACCAAAAACCAGTTAGTACAGGTATTACTAATGACATCTTACTCGATACAGCAGCAACAGATAAGCCATTTTTCTGACTAGTAAGTGCCATAATATTGAATATGGTTATGAAAAGAGCTCCTAGAAAAAGCGCATAGTACAACCAGGACGCACCTATTATATTTTCTAAATTAGGAACGCTACCATAAGCTATAAAACCAGTCGCGCAAGCAACGAGGTAATTTACAATGATTGCATGTAGGGTGTTTACTTTAAAAACCTGAAAATATTTAAAGATGACATACAAAAAACTGGAAATAACAATACTTAAAACGAGCCAAATCATGTATGACGATAAATTTTAAGCACATCATTCTCGATGATTTGCCGCGATACGATATGGTAATTGCCACTTAATATAGGTGCTTTTAATCCTTTAAAGAATAATACTTCAGTTCCCGTAAATTGATAAGCTTCATCC
The DNA here is from genome assembly GCF_965657255.1 of Nonlabens sp. Taxonomy (NCBI): domain Bacteria; kingdom Pseudomonadati; phylum Bacteroidota; class Flavobacteriia; order Flavobacteriales; family Flavobacteriaceae; genus Nonlabens; species Nonlabens sp. Next base: position 27,277 of record NZ_CBFHNM010000002.1, on the reverse strand, counting down.
CATAAACCAGCATCTATAAATGATTGAATAGTTCTAGTTCCTCCTTCTATGATAACAGATTGTATATTATTTTTATAAAGCTGGTTGACTATTTCTAATGGTTGATGAGAACTCATTTTAAAATGTAGTGTAGGTGCAGTATCATCCATTACACGATAATCTGTTGTGATGCTTTTTCTAGAATCTAGTACTACTCTAGTAGGATTATTGCCAGACCAGTCGCGACAAGTAAGTGACGGATTGTCATCAAGAATGGTTTTAGCGCCTACTAATATTGCGTTTTCTGATGCTCTCAGTTGGTGTGATAATTGTCTCGAGTACTTATTGGTTATCCAGACTGGTTGTTGTTTGTTTTTAGTCGCTGGTGCTATAAACCCATCAGCGGTTTTGGCCCATTTTAATATAATATAGGGACGTTGATCTTTGTGAAAAGTAAAGAAACGTTTGTTAAGTGCGTTACATTCAGTTTTCAAAATACCTACTACAACTTCAATTCCAGCTTCTTTTAATAAGGCAACTCCTTTTCCAGCTACTTTATCATGTGGATCTAGCGTTCCTATGACTACTTTTTTAAAGCCTTTTTGCACAATCATGGATGCACAAGGAGGCGTTTTTCCAGTATGTGAGCATGGTTCTAGGTTGACGTATAGTGTCGCTTTCGCGAAAGCGTCTTCACCATAACCTTTTTTTTCTGCATCCAGCACCGCGTTTACCTCAGCATGTGGTTCTCCAGATTTCCTATGCCATCCTTCACCAAGAATTTCGTCATTTTCAGAAACAATCATACTTCCCACTAGCGGATTAGGATATGTAGTTCCTAAACCATTTTGTGCCAATTGCAAGCAACGTTGCATGTATGTTTTGTAAGTACTCATCTGGACAAAGGTAAGACCTAATTAAAACCAAAATCAAAAATAAATTCAAAAACAAACCTAGATGTCAGACTGAGCTTGTCGAAGTCGATTTGTACCTAGATTTATTTTTTTCATAGTGTAATTTCTAATCTCATATATCTAACTTTGTTATATGAAAATTCGTAAAATACTTCCCAAAGATAATCAAGCCATTAAAGAGATTATTCAAGCTTCCATAGTGGAGCATGGAGCACCTAAAATAGGAACTGCATATAGTGATGCAGCGACGCAAGCCATGTATGAGCAGTATCAAAAACCTCGCAGAACTTACTATGTCCTTGAAATTGATGGAATAGTTTTAGGTGGTGCAGGAATTGCACCATTAGACAATTATAATGGTAACGTAAGCGAACTTCAAAAAATGTACTTTAAACCAGAAGTTAGAGGTAAAGGATACGGTAAGAAATTGATGATGACGTGTCTAAAAAATGCCAAAGAATTAAAATTTGAAAGCGTTTACCTAGAAACCATGGATAATATGTACGATGCACAAGGGCTTTATAAACATGTAGGTTTTCAACTACTCGATGGACCCTTAGGTGATACAGGTCATTTTTCATGTCCTGTGCAAATGCTTTTAAAATTCTGAATTTCCGCACTCGATGCGGAATCTGCTTTAAATTATCTCAATGTCAGTTCGAGCGCAGTCGAGAACAGTTTCACAGGCAATCATTCTTATTCTTTTAACTATTAATTCATAGACCTAGGTATTTTCTTTAGCAAGCATATTGAAATTTTTAGACAGGTGTTCCACAGCCTAGACTTTTTTGGTTCGTTTTTGCGGCAATGGCAAAAAGGAACATAACTGTTATTATTGAATTTATGTTTTTATACCAGATATCATATTTAACTTTACAAAATGACATTAAATCAAGTAAAATCCCTTTACCAACAACAACTCGCACCAATCTATCCAGAAAATGAGATCCACAGCATTCTACAAATTGTTTGTGAAGACTTATTGAACTGGTCACGATCTGATTTCATAATAAAAGATCGAGAAAAGCTGACCCATCTTCAAGAAGAAATTTTACAAAAGTCTCTAAAAGAACTGCGCACTTCAAAACCAATTCAATACATAACCGGAAAAGCCCATTTCTACGGACACGAGTTTACTGTTAATGAACATACGTTGATACCGAGACAAGAAACAGAAGAACTGGTCGATATGATCATCAAGGATCATAAAGCAGCATCTTATTTGAATATTATCGACATAGGAACAGGAACTGGCTGTATTGGATTATCTCTTAAAGCATTAAAGCCTGATTGTATCGTTACACTAATGGATGTTTCTGAAGAAGCGCTCGCCACTGCTCAATCAAATGCAAATCATTTGAAAACTCCTGTAAAAACTATTTTACAAGACGTCTTGACTTTAGATGAATTGCCTGAGAAATATGAGATCATAGTAAGTAATCCACCGTATGTGAGGAACATGGAGAAAGAAGAAATTCATTCTAATGTATTAGAACATGAACCACACCTTGCATTATTTGTAGAAGATCATGATCCACTAATATTTTACTCTAAGATTTTAAAACTAGCTCAAAAAGCGTTAAAACCTGAAGGAACACTATATCTTGAAATCAACCAATATTTGCCAGAAGAAATGAGAAAATTAGCTCAAGGACTAGGTTTTGATTCTGAGATTTTCCAAGATTTGAACGGTAATTATAGAATGATGAAGTGCGTGAGAAATTGAACTTGAACTCGAACTTGAACTTGAACTTGAAATTCCGCACTCGATGCGGAATCTGCTTTAACAATCTCAACTTTTTTAATTCGTTCTCGACTGCGCTTGAACTGACAATATGCTATTCATTTAATAGCAGTATTCCGTATCTTCAATAAGCTCATATTTATAATTCATTTCGTTTAATGATTTCATGTTTAATACGGCTCCTTCATCACTATTAGTTTCAAAATAAAGTGTCTTTTCAACGTTAGGTTCTAAGTTGAAAAAGTTATCTGAAAAATGTCCGTTCACATTGCTATATAGAAATAGATCTTTTGTAAAAACATTAGATTTCAATGTGATTTTGTAACCGTTTTTAGTTTTTGAACTTTTCATTGCTAAGTCTACTTTTAACAAATTCAGCTCTTTAGGCTTTTTAAAAAATGAAATCTTCTCAAGAGAACCATAACTAGTTTTGATATAAACATTTGATCGATTAAAAACCAGATCTTTCAGTTGAAGTGAATGAATGACCTCGCTATAATTTGGTTTTACATAAGCGACACTACTATCAATCATTTCTCGATAAATTACTTTTCCTTTAAAATCAATAATTTCAATTTTAAAATCTGCCACAACGGTTTCTTGGTTGTCGTTTACTATGTGAGTTTTTAAAATATCATTCTCTACCACATTACTAATCAACACATTTTCAAAATCACGTTTCACTTGATAATGCAAGGCTTTCCAGTTACCGAAATAATCGATACTGGACCAGCTTACTGCAGGCCAGCAATCGTTGAGTTGCCAGTATAGCGTTCCCATATTATACGGTCTGGCTCTACGATGTGATTGAATTCCTTTAGACATTCCATAGGCTTGCAGTAGTTGACTTACATAAACATAATCTTCATCGCTAGTAGGAACTGGAAAATCATGTTCCATATATTCTCGTATCAATTCATTTCCACGAGCGTGTTTTTGATGCGAGGCATAATCATCTGACTGGATGTTAATTCTTCCGTCTTCATTAATATACCGTATCGCCTCATAAGATGGATGCGATTGAAAACCAAATTCACTCATAAATCGTGGTACATGTTCTTCAAAATGCTCAAACGGATAGGCATCATGCCACACGCGCCAGTCGTGCGCATCGCCTTCAAACTCATATTTGGGATTGCCACGACCGTATTCTGGCGAGCTTTCCCAGTAGGGTTCTTTGGTGAGTTCGCTCACATATTTAGGCATAGCGATTTGAAAAACAGCACGATAATCTTCCCAGATACTATCGCGCTCTGCTTGCGATCTTCCTTCTTGCCAGCCCCAATTGTGCCACGCCTCACTGGTTTCATTATTACCGCACCACAAGGCAATACTACTATGATTACGCAATCTGGTAATTTGCTGTTTGATTTCGTTGGTTACGCTTTCGCGAAAGCGTGCATCACCAGGATACATCGCACAAGCAAACATAAAGTCTTGCCAAACCAATATTCCTTTTTCATCGCACTTCTCATAAAAAATATCGTTCTCATAAATGCCGCCGCCCCAAACACGTAGCATGTTCATGTTAGCTTCCTTGACATCACTCAGCAATTTTTCATAATGATCATCAGTAACCAGATCCTGCATCGAGTTTTGCGGAATATAATTAGCGCCTTTCATGTAAACAGGCACATTGTTCACTATAAAATAGAAGGTTGTTCCATGTTCATCAGGCTCATTCACTAATTCTATGGTGCGTATTCCTCTTTTCAACTTTTTAGAATCAATAACTTTTTGATCTTTTAAAACTAAAACCTCGATTTCATATAAATAAGGATCGCCTATATTGTGCGGCCACCATAGTTGCACTTGCGGGATTTCAAAATGGATTTCTTGTGTAGCGTCTTTATTGTAAACCGATAAAGAGTCAGTAATCTTAAATGGATATAGGCTGTCATTTACCTTAATTTGATAGGTAACCTTTTCTTCTAGAGGCTGCGATAACTTAATCTGCGCGGTAAGATTTGCTGTAGAATCTTGTACAAAATTTTGTTTGATATAAATATCTTTGATTTTAAAATCGTTGTAAGCCTCAAGATAAACAGGTTTCCATATTCCCATGGTATTGAGCTTCGGACCCCAATCCCAACCGTATTGATATTGTGCTTTACGAGTGTAAACCCTATTTCCTTCTGGTAAGGTATAGGGATTTGCAAGTGCTTTTTGTGCTTCTATTTCTAAAGGTGATTTTATTTTTACTACTAGTTTGTTTTCTTTCTTTAAAATAGACTTTACATCTACTTCCCAATGTAAAAATGCATTATCTGTTTCAAGAATCTCATGACCATTAAGTTCAATGCTAGCATAGGTATCTATTCCTTCAAAATTTAAGGTAGTATATTCTTTGGCAAGTGTTGCTTTATCAACTGTGAAAACCGTTTCGTAAGTCCAATCTAATTCAGTCATCCATTGCAAACTGTCTTCATTGTTACCTATAAATGGATGATTAAGTTGAGGTAAGTAAGCACTGTGAACAGTTAAAGGAATCGTCAAAGTATCAGAAACCATGTGATGATCGTCTTGATAAAGCGACCAGTTGCTTTCTATAAACTGTCGTTCTTTATTAGGACGTTCTTCTTTACAAGAGCTTATGAGAATAGTTAAAATTATAAATAAACTAATCCTCATTTTTTAAATTTTTGAGTAGGGTAGTGATGTTGTTTTTACTAGAAATAATTTCTATGTTTTCTTGAAGAAATTTAGGTGAATTCATTGGGACTTTTTCCATAGTAGTTTGAGTAATGATTTCTGTTGCACTGGCGTGAATTTCTTTGAATTTCGCTTTCGCGAAAGCAGAACAATTACCAGCATTTATGCCACCACCAGGCATGATCGTTAATTCTTCTCCTGCAATTTCTTGATAGCGTTTCAAGTTTTCTAGTCCATCAATAGCTTTAGGTTGCTGTCCAGAAGTAAGGATACGTTGCGCGCCTAAATTCACCAAATCCATCACCGCTTGTTCTGGATTAACCACATGATCAAAAGCTCTGTGAAAGGTAAAAGGTAATGGTCGTGATAGTTCAATCAACTCGCTCGTAAGCTTGATGTCTATTTTAAAATCAGCAGTCAAAACACCAGAAACTATTCCTGCACAACCTAGTTCTTTACACAATTCTATATCACGTTTCATGATATCAAAATCGGCAGCGCTGTAAACAAAATTCCCAGATCGTGGACGAATCAATACCATGACTGGAATGGTCAGTTCTTGCATTACTTTTTTGAGTAGTCCATAACTAGGTGTAATGCCACCAGTGCCTAATTCACTGCATAATTCTATACGATGTGCGCCAGCTTTTTGAGCGTTTATGGCGCTCTGATAATTGGATGCGCAGATTTCTAGTAACATTTTTAATTTTTAATGGTTGAATTTACGATAATCGTTTTTTAAACTTAAACTTAAATCTAAACTGAATTTGAAACTGTAACTGGAATATTAAGCGAAATGTTAGAAACCTCACCCTTTAGGGCTGGGAAAAGGTTTTGTATTTGATACTAATCACCTAATTACAATCTCATCAATAAAAGTCCAGGCTTTATTTCCTGCGCCTTGTTTGCCTTCTGGGATGAAGCCATAGTTTGGGATTATGAATTTTATATTTTTTGACTTATTGCTTTTGTTATATTTTCCAAAATCGTACTTAAAATCTACTAGCGAACTTTGAGCCTCATTTTTAAGTAAAATTTTATCTGCAACTAGAGCTCCGCTTTCAAATCTTGAGTAAAACGAAAATTGTTTCGGCGCATAAATCCACTGCCCAGGCGCATTGTAAAATCTAAGCTCGATTTCTGAGATTAAAATAGGTTCCTCAAATTCGATTTCAATTTCAAGGTCTTCTCCCCAAAATCCCAACCATTCACTGTCCCCATAACGGGAATCACTTCCTTTAATGCCGTTAATCAATCCTGTAGCGCCACTACCAGCATAAGCGCTGTGCGGTGTTTTATCAATCGTTAGGGTTGCGCCTACACCTTTATGGTAGATCAATTCTTGTTTAAACATTTTTCCTAGCGCTTTACCATCTTTGAAAACAGTGGTGTTGATTTCTAGGTTTTGGTTAAATGGAATAGCTCTTTCATATAAGGTAGAAGTAGCATCAGGTATCGTCCCATCTGTTGTGTAGCGTATTTCTTTTCCTAAGGTTACGGTGCTTAATTCGTAGGCAAGACTATCATTTAAAACGCCGCTCACTTCATAAAGATGATTTGCATAGTTGATATCCAGTGCATCTAATCGTTTGTGAAAAGCCTCAAGTCTATTTAAAAAGCCAGAGTAATCTTTGTTTGCTTCGTTAGTCCATGCAACTTCGCTCATGGCTAGCATGCGAGGAAAAGCCATGTATTCCACCTGGTCGCTGGTCTTCATATATTCTGTCCATACATTTCCTTGTGGTCCTAGAATATGTTTGGATTCTTCTTTGGTCAGTTCTTGTGGAATAGGATTGAAATTATATACTTTTTCTAAAGGTAGAAATCCGCCTATGGCAAGTGGTTCGTCATCATTTTCACTTTGATAATAGTCAAAATAAGCATGCGACGTAGGCGTCATAATCACATCGTGTCCAGCTTGTGCGGCCTCGACAGCCCCTTGAGTACCACGCCAGCTCATTACGGTAGCATTAGGCGCCAGTCCACCTTCTAGAATCTCGTCCCAACCTATGATTTGGCGACCTTTTGAGTTGAGGTATCGCTCCATGCGCTGGATAAAATAGGATTGTAATTCATACTCATCTGTTAATCCATTTTCTTTAATGACTTGTTGCGCGACAGCACTGGTTTTCCATTGCGTTTTAGGCGCTTCATCGCCACCTATGTGTATGTATTTGGAAGGGAATAATTCCATTACTTCGTCCAGTACATTTTCTAGGAATGTAAAAGTTTCTTCGCTTGGGCAGTAGATGTCTTCAAAAACGCCCCATTTCATGGCAACTTGGACATTTTCTCCAGTACAACCCAATTCTGGATAGGCGGCGATAGCGGCTTGTGCGTGACCAGGTAGTTCTATTTCTGGAATGACGTTGATGTGTCTCGCTTTCGCGAAAGCGATCACCTCACGAATTTCTTCTTGTGTATAAAAACCACCGTACTTTTTACCGTCATATTGATGTGGTGTGTCGTTGTAATGACCCAATAAAGTGCTGTCACGATAAGCGGCTACTTCTTGTAATCGCGGATATTTCTTAATCTCGATACGCCAGCCTTGATCATCTGTAAGATGCCAGTGAAAGTTGTTCATCTTTAACATCGCCATCGCGTTGATGTATTTCTTGATGAAATCCACATCGTACATATGTCGCGATACATCGAGGTGCATACCACGATATTTAAAACGTGGCTCGTCGTTTATGGTAACCGCAGGAATGTGAATTTCTGAAATGTTTTTCGAATCCAAAAAATCTGTTGGCATTAATTGTATAAGAGATTGAGCGGCATAGAAAGCGCCGGTATCGGTACTGGCTTTAATGAGGATTTGTTGCTCATTAATTTCTATAGTGTAACCTTCTTTTGAAGTAATCGCGCCGTCATATTCAAAAGTGATAATGTTTTCAGTGGTATAATTAGTTTCCCAATTACGACCAGTTCCTTGTTCTAAAAAGGCTTTTAAAAAGTCTACAGAATGTGTGAAATCGTCCCCATTACTGATGATGGTAGCTGCATCAATGCTGAAGTGTCTAGCATCTACTTTTAAAAATTGTGGAGCAGGAATGATAGATGGACTTAATAGTTGAACTCCTTGTTCCTTACAACCGATAATGAATATAAGGCTTAGAAAAAGTATCGCGAGACGTAATTTCATAAAAGAAGTTTATTTGGGTTCAAGATACAAAGTTGATTGTTTAAAACGTTTCTAATTTAAGAGATTTACAAGTTTGCACAGCATCTGTGCAAACTGTATATTTGATTTGTGAAATTGAACTTCTTAAGTGAAGTAATTAGAGAGTTTCTTGAAAACAACGTTAGAAAGCCTAAGGAGTATTTAACGACCTCTGAGAAAATAGCTGCCTTTTCAGAAGAGAATGCTGGATATTTTGGTGTAAAAAAGTTCAATAGAGAAGAAGCAAACGCGAGATAAAAGATAATATCATGGCAACAAAAAATTTAACAATCAGATTATCAGCTCAGCTCATAGAAGCAAGTAAAGAATATGCTAAAAAGCAAGGGAAGTCTCTTAACGAAGTAATTAGAGAGTTTCTAGAAAACAATGTTAGGAAGCCTAAAAAATACGAATCCTCTGTAGATAAGCTTCTCAATTTTGCTGAAGAGCATGGTAAATATGTAGGTAAGTTTGATTTTGATAGAGATGAAGCAAATGAAAGATAGAAGTTTTATTGATTCAAATATCTTTATTTATACTCTGAACAAATCAGAAGATATCAGGTCGGAAAAGTCAAAACAAACACTTTCATTACTTCAGAAAGAAAGTAGAATAGTAATATCAACACAGGTAATTCAGGAAATTTCAAATGTTTGCATAAAAAAGCATCTACTAGATAAAAATGACTTATTAGATTATGTCAATCGATTAACTAATCTAGAAGTAGCTGTTATTAATGAGAATATAATTAAAGAAGCCATCAGAATTAAATTCAGATATCAATTGTCTTTTTATGATTCTTTAATAGTAGCTACCGCAATTGAAAATAACTGTTCACGATTATACTCAGAAGATCTCAATAACGGTCAATCCATCGAAGGCCTTCAAATCATCAACCCATTTCAAGAAAACTAATGGACGTTCAATCCCAAATCAATTCCTTACGCGATGAATTGCGTGAGCATAATTATAATTACTACGTAAACGATAATCCCACGATATCAGATTTTGAATTTGATAAAAAGCTGGAGCAATTAAAATCTTTAGAAGCTGCGCATCCAGAGTTTTATGATGCGACTAGTCCATCAGTGCGTGTAGGTGGTGAGATCACAAAGAATTTCAATACGGTAAAGCATATCAACCGTATGTACTCGCTTGATAATTCTTATTCTATTGAGGATTTACAGGATTGGGAAACGCGTATCAAGAAAATAGTGGATGGCGATATTCAATATACCTGTGAATTGAAATATGACGGAGCAAGTATCTCACTCCATTACGAAAATGGCAAGTTTGTGCAGGCGGTAACTCGTGGTGATGGAAATCAAGGTGATGATGTAACCGCAAATGTGCGCACTATAAAATCAGTGCCATTACAATTAAAAGGCGATGATATTCCTGCTAAGTTTGAAATACGTGGTGAGATTGTATTGCCATGGGATGGATTTCATAAAATGAATGAAGAACGCGCTGCGCAAGGACTCGAATTGTATCGCAATCCGCGTAATACAGCTAGTGGTAGCTTGAAGTTACAAGATAGTGCTGTTGTTGCCACAAGACCGCTGGACTGTTTATTATACCAACTTGCTGGAGATGATTTACCAGTTAAAAATCAATATGACAGTTTAACGCTTGCGCGAAAATGGGGTTTCAAAGCTCCCAAAGAATCTAAATTATTGAACTCGATAGAAGAAGTTTTTGAGTTTATTAATCATTGGGATACCGCACGCAAAGACTTGCCTTATGAAACTGATGGAGTAGTGGTAAAGGTCAATTCTCTAAGACAGCAAGAGGAACTAGGTTTTACTGCCAAAGCTCCTAAATGGGCCATGGCATACAAATTTGCAGCAGAGCAAGTTTCCACACGATTAGAAGAAATCACTTATCAAGTAGGAAGAACAGGTTCTATAACGCCGGTAGCAAATCTAGAACCTGTAGAGATATCAGGAACAACAGTGCGCCGTGCAAGTTTGCACAACGCAGACCAAATAGAAAAACTAGACATTAGAGTAGGCGATGAGGTCTATGTAGAAAAAGGTGGTGAGATCATCCCTAAAATAGTTGCTGTAGATTTAGCTAAACGCCCAGCAGATTCTGTTCCTACCGTATATGCGACACAGTGTCCAGAATGTGAAACCACCCTGGTACGAAAAGAAGGAGATGCAAAGCATTACTGTCCTAATGAAATGTCCTGTCCACCACAAGTAAAAGGTAGAATTGAGCATTTTATTTCTCGTAAAGCCATGGATATCGATGGCATAGGAGCAGAAACTGTAGGCCAATTAGTAGAAGCAGGATTGATCACTAACTATGCAGATTTATACGATCTTACCGTAGAGCAAGTATTACCGCTAGAGCGTATGGCACAAAAAAGTGCTGAAAATATGGTGCAAGGCATTGAAGCTAGTAAAAATGTTCCTTTTGAAAGAGTATTGTTTGCCCTAGGAATACGTTACGTAGGAGAAACTGTGGCAAAAAAGCTCGCTAAGCATTATAAAAATATAGATGCGTTATTAGCCTTGCCTGATGAACCACTAAAAGAAAATCTAGACTTATTTGCTGATACTACAAGTGCATCAGATAAAAAAATAGAAGAGCTTACCGCAGTTCCAGAAATAGGAATAAGCATCGCACAATCCATTGTGGAGTTTATACAAAGTGAAGATCAAATGCGATTGGTTCATAGACTTAAAGAAGCAGGATTACAATTTGCTTTAAGTGAAGAACAATTAGAAGGCCAGACCGATAGGTTATCTGGTAAAAGTTTTGTGATTTCAGGTGTTTTTGAAATGTCCAGAAATGATTTAAAGAAACTGGTAGAAGATAACGGTGGTAAAATTTCGAGTTCGATTTCTAGTAAAACAGATTATCTGATCCGTGGTGATAAAATGGGGCCATCTAAACTTGAAAAAGCAGAGAAATTGGGTGTTACGATGATCAGTCAGCAAGAGTTTTTAGCAATGTTGTAATAATATTTTAATGGTAGGGTCGTGATTTTCCGCTTTCGCGAAAGCGGAAAATTATATTTTTGTTAATTCACTTCTTCACCATGCTGACTAGCATCCAGACCACGTTCCTCCTGATCTTGTCGCACTCGAACAGGAATCAATACATCTACGATTTTATAAAACAGTATGCTTCCGCCAAAGGTGAACATGGCTACCGCAACTAGCGCAATAATATGCCACATAAATGTTTCTGTTTCACCAGCTACGAGTCCTACATCTTTTGCAAAAACAGCGGTTAATATCATACCTACCATGCCGCCTACACCATGACTAGGGAACACATCTAGCGTATCATCGATACCTGTTTTAGAAAACCATGAGATTGCAAGATTACTAGTGATGGCTGCTATAAATCCTATAAATATACTTTCTGAAATGGTTACAAACCCAGCAGCTGGCGTGATGGCAACTAATCCCACAATGGCGCCTATACAAGCTCCTAATGCGCTCATTTTACGATTTCTAAATCGTTCGTAGAACATCCAAGTGATCATGGCGGTAGCACTGGCGATATTAGTATTTGCAAAAGCGATAGCGGCATCTGCATTTGCAGCGAGCGCACTTCCTGCATTAAAACCGAACCATCCAAACCACAGCAGTCCAGTTCCTAAAATGATATAAGGAACATTTGCGGGATCATGTGTGATTTTTTTACGTTTTCCTAGATAAACTGCTCCTGCGAGCGCTGCAAAACCAGCACTCATATGAACTACAGTTCCACCAGCAAAATCTAGTACACCTAGATTGCGTAGCAATCCATCTGGATGCCAGGTCATGTGGGCAAGTGGTGTGTAGATAAATATGGTAAATAAAACCATGAAAAGAATGTAACTTCTAAAACGTACGCGTTCTGCAAAACTTCCAGAGATCAGTGCCGGCGTTATGATGGCAAATTTTAATTGAAATAAAGCAAATACTAAAAAAGGTACCGTTCCAGCAAAATCTGGATTAGGAGCAAGACCTACATCTTTAAAATTAAAATAAGTCATGGGATTTCCAATGATTCCATAATAGCTTTCTCCAAAGGCTAGTGAGAACCCAACAATTACCCATAAAATACTTACGACCCCTAGGGCTACAAAACTTTGCAACATAGTAGATATCATGGATTTTTTATTCACCATACCACCATAGAAAAAGGCAAGTCCTGGTGTCATCAACAATACAAAAGCAGATGCGATAAGCATCCACGCCGTATCACCACTATCTATGGCACTCATATCACCATTTTCTGTGTATGGCGAATTAAAAATAAGACTGATAAATACTAAAAAAGCGAGAACAAGAAAGTTTAGTTTTTTACCCATTGTGATTCTATTTGATTGTTTTTCAAATATAGGGTATGATCGGTAAAAAACTAATTTATTTTATAAACAACCCTATTTTTTATAGGGATTGATTGATTATTTAGGTGTTTTAATTTAAAAAACACCCTTAATAAATATGGGTTAAACTTCATACACAACATCTATACCTTTATCCAATTTGCCATCTTTAAGGTAAAAATCTATACGACCTAGGTTGATACCATAGCAACCTACTTGATTTACCATCACTTCTTTATCCAAGGCGTTTTTAACAATTACAGGTTCATCTAAAAACGTATGTGTATGCCCACCTATAATAAGGTCTATCCCAGATGTTGCTGCCGCAAGCGATAAGTCAGATGGTTTATCACTTCTATAGGAATAGCCTAAATGTGACATGCAAATAACGATATCACATCTTTCAGTCTCCCGTAGTGTTTTAATTTGATCTTTTGCTACCTCTATTGGATCGTTGTAAATAGTTTCTTTATACATTTTTGGGTCAACCAATCCATCAAGTTTTATTCCTACACCAAAAAGTCCGATACGTACACCATCTTTAACCATAACCTTGTAAGGCTTAGTATGTCCATCCATTATTGTATTTGAAAAATCATAATTGGATATAACAAAGTCAAAATCTGCATTAGGTAACTGCTTATACAGGCCTTCTATACTGTTATCAAAATCGTGATTTCCTATAGTCGCAGCATCATATCCCATCATAGACATTAATTTAATCTCAAGCTCACCGCCATAGAAGTTAAAATATGGTGTACCTTGAAAGATATCGCCACAATCTAGTAATAAAGTACTGGGGTTTTCAGAACGCACTTTATTAATTATGGCAGCCCTGCGAGCAACGCCACCACGACCATCATTACGACCTCCAGAAATAGGTTCGATGTGTGAGTGTGTGTCATTAGTATGTAAAATGGTAATTTTCTTAGTTCCAGGTGCTAGTTCTGGTCCAGTGAAAATACCATTAGCGAGAGCATAGTTGGACCATAAAGCCGCACCAGCCATGATGCCAGTACTTGTATTGCGTATAAATTTTCTTCTTTCCATTTTCTTGCTTTTTAATCTAGAACCTCAAATCGGTTGTCGCGTTCAAATCTAATAGTATCTACTTTCTTAAAATAATCGATTGTTGCATTACGTATTTTATAATCTATTTTTACCATCGGTGCTTCCTTAAAAAAGCTCATGTTATCACCACCACTGTATAGATAATCACTAGTTGCTACGGTATAGGTTTTACTTTTATCCAGCGGCTTATTTTGTATAGAAACTTTGTTAATGCTGTTATCTGCATTTAAAATGATTTGCATACCGTTAAATGGGTGAGCACTTTTACGATCGATAAGGTAATTGATCAATTCATTCATCTTTTCGCCAGTAAGTTCAACGATAATAATTTCATTGTCAAACGGCATGATTTCATAAGCTCTTCTCATGGTAACTGGTCCAGCAGGCAATCCTGCTCTTATGCCACCATGGTTCAATAAAACTACATCTATGTTTTTGCCAGTTCTAGATGTATAAATAGGTTCTCCTTGTTCGAGTACAATTGCGGCCAGCATGTTACCCAAAGGAGTATTGTACTTATAATCGTTTTTATTCATGGAAACAGGATTGAAACTTAATTCTTCGTCCATTTGAACGTCTAATGATTTTTTGAATGGCGCGATAAATTCATCGATTTCGTGGATGCTTTGAATAGTGGTGTCTATCTCTGTTTTGCTACCAGTAACCTTAGCTAGTCGGTAATCTTTTTGATTACAGGAAACGAGCAGGATGGTTGTTATTACTGCCGCTTTCGCGAAAGCGGAATAACCCAAAAAGCCTTTCCTTTTTTCTATCGTATATTTTTTCATAAAGCCTCTTGTTATTGTGCTATTTTTGTGAAACCATTTAAGTAGTAAAAGTACATGATTTTTGACGTTTTAAAGCAGCGATGGTTGCGCAAAGAGTTTCGTAATTTAGAAAATAGTTCTAGAGATCATCAACAATGCTGGCCTAAATCACTAGTAATCATTTTTGATGCAGATCGATGGATAGATCTAACTATTTTTGAGGAATGGTGTCAAAAGTTAAATATACCTTTTAACTGTCTGACGTTGGTAGCTTTTACTAAGGATGTTAAGAAAAAGGCGATAGAAGGTGTAACTTTATTTGATAATCACTCAATAAGATGGGCTGGTGGATTAAAAGATCCAAAGCTATCTGCCATATTGGGAAAAAAGTATGATTTACAAATTAACTACCTTGATAAACCTAGTAAGGTAATAAAATATGTGATGATGAAGATGGACAGCAATCTTAAGGTAGGATATGCTAGTCATGAAGAAATCACTTACGATCTCGCAGTTAACGTTCCATTAACAAAGCAGGAGTTATTTATCTCCGAAATTGCCAAATATTTAAAAATCTTTAATCCATAAAATGCAAGAATTAATCGGTACTGGTGTTGCTCTGGTAACTCCTTTCAACGCTCAAGGAGTAGTTGATCATGATGCGTTAACAAAAGTAGTGCACCATCAAGTTGAAAATGGTATTGACTATTTAGTTGTGCTAGGTACGACTGGAGAAAGTGTGACGCTTACTAAACAGGAAAAACAAGAGGTCATCCAGACTATTAAAATAGCTAACAGTGACCGTTTACCTATGGTAATAGGAGTAGGCGGGAATGATACGGCAGTAGTAGTTAATGAGCTTAAAACATCAGATTTATCTGGTTTCACAGCTATTTTGTCTGTTTCACCTTCATATAACAAACCTTCTCAAGAAGGAATTTATCAGCATTTTAAAGCAGTTTCTGAAGCGAGTCCTTTACCTGTGATTCTATACAATGTTCCAGGAAGAACGGCATCAAATATGTCTGTTGAAACCGTTGTAAGGCTTGCGGCATTTGATAATGTAGTAGGGATCAAAGAAGCTGCTGGTGATTTAGTTCAAGCCATGAAAATGATTCAATACACTCCAAAGGATTTTCTAGTAATTTCGGGAGATGATATGATTGCAAACGCGATGACACTAGCAGGTGGAGCCGGAGTGATATCAGTTATAGGTCAAGCGATAGCGCAAGATTTTTCTGATATGATTCGTTATGCGTTAAATGGCGATGTAGGAGAGTCGTATGAGTTGCATTATAAAATTGCTGCGAGTATTGATATGATTTTTGAGCAAGGAAATCCTGCAGGAATAAAATCATTGTTGAATCATCTAGGTTTGTGCAGCAATGAAGTTAGATTACCTTTAGTAAAGATAGATGATAATCTTAATGATAGATTAAAAACTTTTATAGATCAATACGAGAATTAGAATCCTTACGTTAAGCAGTGTGAACGTTCTTTCTTTTTCCATAGAAAAAGTTACCTTTGCCCTTCATTACAATTATTTATGAAAAACCTTCTTATTGTATTTATTTTAGTTCTTACCCTTACAAGTTGTGGTCCTTATCAAAAGGCTTTAAAATCTGAGGATAATGCTACAAAAGTTGCTATGATAGATACGCTTTTTGAAAAAGGAAAATATGGCAAAAGTCTAGCTTTATTTGATCAGATCATACCTGTGTATAGAGGTACGGATAGCGCCGCGCCTATGGCAATTAAATATGCTAAAGCTTTGTATGAAGACGAAAGCTATATCAATAGTGCCTATCAATATGAGCGATTTATTCAATCGCATCCACAAAATGAGAATGCACAGCTAGCTTTGTTTATGGCGGCAAAGAGTCATTATCAAATGTCTCCTATTTACTCCAAAGATCAAACAGATACAAAGATCGCCCTAACAAAATTACAAGAATATATTGATGTGTACCCTTCTGGGGATTATGCTCCAGAGGCTAACATAATGGTAGAAGAGTTGCGAGATAAGTTAGATAAAAAGTCATACGAGATTGCAAAACAATACCATCACTTTGGAAACTTTAGAGGTGGATATATTAATGCGATAAGTGCCTTTGAGAACTTTATTTTAGATCATCCAGGATCTGATTATCAAGATGACGCGCAATTTTATTTATTAGAATCTCAATATGAATACGGTATCAATAGCTTTCCTCAATTAGTTGCTGAAAGACTAGCAAAAGCTAAAGAATATTATGATACCTTTGCAAAACGATATCCTAATAGTGAATATAAAGAAGATGCAGACTACATACTCGCTAAAATAGAGGATTATAATTCTAAGAATACAAGTAAATAAGAACAATGGATACTAAAAATCTTACAGCTCCTAACACGACTATTACGTATAATAGAGATGCTTTAACTGCTCCTACAGGAAACATGTATGAAGCAATTTCTATTATAGCAAAACGTGCTGAGCAAATTAATACAGACGTTAAAGAAGAGCTTATAGAAAAGCTAGAAGAATTTGCTACTTATAATGATTCTCTTGAAGAAATTTTTGAGAACAAAGAGCAAATTGAGGTTTCTAAATTTTACGAGCGTTTACCTAAGCCTGCAGCAATTGCTGTTGAAGAATGGTTACAAGGTAAAATATACTTCAGAGACACTGGCGCTGCTGAAGAGTAAATCTTATAAAATGATATCAGTTTTAAGTGGTAAGAAAATATTGCTAGGTGTAACCGGTGGTATTGCTGCTTACAAAACAACTTATCTTGTGCGCCTGCTTATTAAAGCAGGCGCAACTGTTAAAGTGGTAATGACTCCTGCTGCAAGGGATTTTGTTACGCCACTCACATTATCCACACTTTCTAAGCACCCAGTTCTTACTCATTTCACTAATGAAGAAGATGAAAATGATACATGGAACAATCATGTAGAATTAGGTCTTTGGGCAGATTTAATAATTATTGCCCCTGCAACGGCAAACACCATCAGTAAAATGGTGAATGGTACGATTGATAATCTACTTCTAGCCACTTATTGTAGCGCAAAATGTTCTGTCTATTTTGCTCCAGCGATGGACCTAGACATGTACAAACATCCATCCACAACAGCAAACTTCGATAAACTAGCTTCATACGGCAATCTTATGATTCCTGCAGGAGATGGAGAATTAGCAAGTGGGCTTTCTGGTAAAGGTCGTATGGCAGAGCCAGAAGAGATTATTCAATTTATAGAACAGCATATAGAAAGTCAGCTTCCCTTACGAGGGAAAACCTGTCTCATAACGGCAGGACCAACGTACGAGGCTATTGATCCTGTGCGTTTTATAGGAAATCATAGTAGCGGTAAAATGGGTGCTGCAATTGCAATGGAGTTAGCAACTCAAGGAGCTAGAGTTCATTTAATCATGGGTCCCAGCCATGTTGTTTGTCAGCATGAATTGATTGATCGAGTCAATATAAAAAGTGCACAGCAAATGTATGATGCAGTTCATGAAATCATTAATGTGGTAGATGTTGCTATCTTTAGCGCAGCGGTTGCAGATTATAGACCGTCAAATCCTGCTGACCAGAAAATAAAAAAGAAGTCAGATACGTTAACTATAAAGTTGGTAAAAAATCCCGATATATTAGCAAGTGTAGGAGCAATGGAAAAGAAGCCGTTTTTAGTAGGCTTTGCTTTAGAAACAGATAATGAATTGGAGCACGCTTTCGCGAAAGTAGAGAAAAAACAGACCGATTTACTTATTTTAAATTCTATGCGAGATAAAGGTGCTGGTTTTGGTGTTGATACCAATAAAATTACGATTATAGATAAGGATAAAAACACCTCTACATTTGAAACTAAACCCAAAACAGAGGTAGCAAAAGATATAATTAATGAAATTATCAAAAGGATTTTATAGTCTGTTAATAGCACTATTGACAGTTTGTGTTGTAAGCGCTCAAGAATTTAATTTTTCGGTTCAAGTCAATGCTCAAAACGTTGCGCAACCGGATCAGACCATTTTTAAAACCTTAGAAACTTCATTGCAAGAATTTTTGAATAATACAAAATGGACTGATCAAAAGTTTAAGGATGAAGAAAAGATCAATGCGTCTTTAGTATTTGTGGTAACCACTTTTGATAATGACCGTTTTAGAGGGAATTTTCAAATATCAGCTTCTAGACCTATTTTTAATTCTTCTTATTCCTCTTCTATCTTTAATTTTAAGGATAATGACATTGCGTTTGAATATGTAGAGTTTGCTCCTTTTTTTTACAATGAGAATCAGTATGAGAATAACTTGATTTCTCTCATATCTTTCTATGCCTATACCATCTTAGGCATCGACGCAGATACTTTTGAACTAAGAGGTGGACAAGAGTTTCATGAAGAGGCGCAAAACATAGTGAACCTGGCTCAAGGCTCTCAGGGAACTGTTGGGTGGAAAGCGAGCGATGGTCTTATCTCTAGATTTAGACTTAACGACGACATGCTTTCTGAAACTTATAAAGAGTATCGCGAAATCATGTATGCCTATCATTTAAAGGGGCTTGATGTTTTTGCAAAGGACCCAAAATCTGGTAAGATTATTCTAAAGAAATATATACAACAATTTGAGGCTCTCAACGACCGTAGGCCTAATAGCTTATTACAACGCTCTTTTTTTGATGCTAAGGCAGATGAAATTATGAGTATTTATTCGTCTGGTCCTTCGGTAGATATTAGAGACTTAAAGGCGTCTCTGCAAAAATTAGCGCCTAATCAGTCCTCAAAATGGCGTAATATTAAAGTTTAGCTTCTTTTTTTGTATCTAGTTTTTACCTAGCTTTATACTTTATAATCTAGCAGCCTTATTGCTGCTTAAATACTGGAAACAAGTTGCTTAAAAAAATTCAAATAGAAAATTTTGCATTGATCGATTCACTAGAATTAGATCTTCAAAAAAATCTGACCATGATTACTGGTGAAACCGGTGCTGGAAAGTCTATTTTATTAGGTGCATTAGTATTGATTCTGGGTAATAGGGCAGATTTAAGTGCCATTAGGGATACATCTCGTAAATGTATAGTAGAAGCTCAATTTGAAATAACGTCCTTAGGTTTAAAGGATCTTTTTCAAGAGTTTGATCTAGATTATGAAAATGTAAGTTTTTTAAGAAGAGAGATCTTGCCTTCTGGAAAAAGTAGGGCTTTTATAAACGATACGCCAGTAACGCTTGCTGTTATGAATAACATAGGTAAGCGTCTTGTAGATATACATTCTCAACATCAAACATTACAGCTTTCTAAAGATACTTTTCAAGCAGAGGTTTTGAATGCTTATATTATCGAGGCTACAAAGAATTCTAAAGAACCTGCTTTATTAATACTTGATAATTATAAGAGAGAGTTGGTTGTTTTTAAAAATGCTCAAAAAGAGCTTAAAAAATTACAATCTCAAGAAGCCTTATTGTCTAAAGAACTAGATTATAATAACTTTTTATTAGAAGAATTAGAATCGGTGCACCTTGATAAAATTGATCAAACTGCTTTAGAAGAAGAAAATGAGCAATTAAGTAATGTAGAAACTATTACAGAAGTTTTTACAGAATTTAATACGTCGTTGAGTGAAGATGATCATGGAATCCTGGATCAATTGAGGCAGCTGCAAAATAAGTTACAAAGCATAAGTAGTTATTCAACTAATTATACATCCATAAGAGAGAGGCTATCCTCAGTATTATTAGAATTAGAAGATGTCTATGAAGAATCTTCACGAGAAGCTGACAAAGTAGAGGCAGACCCAGAAAGATTGTTGCAAATAAATACATCATTAACTATTCTTGAGAATCTATACAGAAAGCATCAAGCGGTTGATGTACCATCATTGATTCAATTGAGAGATGAGCTTGCTGATAAGGTTTTTGTTTCCCAAGGATTAGAAAAGAAGATTAAAACACAAGAAAAGCTATTACAAGAGTCAGAAAAGTCATTACTTAAAATAAGTAAGGTACTACACGACTTAAGGATAAAACATAAAGTATCCTTGGAACAAGAAATAATCCAAGTAGTAATTGAATTAGGTATGCCCAACGCTCAATTTAAAATTGAGTTGCTACCGTTGGATCATTTTGGTGATTCTGGTAAGGATATAATTCAGTTTACGTTTACAGCAAATAAAGGTTCTCAATTATTACCACTGGACAAAGCTGCTTCTGGCGGAGAGCTTTCTAGACTTATGTTAGCTATTAAATCGATACTTTCTAGATGTAAAAAATTACCAACTATCATTTTTGACGAAATTGACACTGGAGTAAGTGGTGCTATCGCTACTAAAATGGCAGATATAATGACGGTAATGAGTAAAGAAATGCAAGTGATGGCAATAACGCACTTACCACAAATCGCAGCAGCTGGAGATGATCATTTAATTGTGAAAAAGCAAACCGATGAAAAAATGACTTACAGTACTATACAGCGTCTTGATGGAGACGATAGGCTAGAGGAAATTGCCCAGATGTTAAGTGGTGGAACAATTTCTGATGCTGCAAGGGAAAATGCACGTGCGCTACTCAATTAGTTTTATATATTTGCTATTCTAATCAAGAACTATGGCTTACAATCTATTAAAAGGAAAACGTGGTATAATATTTGGCGCGTTGGATGAAAATTCTATTGCTTGGAAAACAGCACAACTTGCTCACGATGAAGGAGCAACCTTTGTATTAACTAATGCTCCTGTAGCGATGCGTATGGGGCAAATCAATGAGCTTGCAGAAAAGACAGGAAGTCAGATCATACCTGCCGATGCAACTAGTGTAGAAGATCTTGAAAACTTAGTGACTAAATCTGTAGAGATTTTAGGTGGTAAATTAGATTTTGTACTGCATTCTATAGGTATGAGTGTTAATGTGCGTAAAGGAAATGCTTATACAGATCAAAATTATAAATACACAGAAAAGGGTTGGGACGTTAGTGCAGTGTCTTTTCATAAGGTGATGCAAACGCTTCATAAAAATGACGCCATGAATGAATGGGGTAGTATTGTAGCACTAACTTATATGGCTGCACAGAGAACTTTTCCTGATTATAATGATATGGCAGATAATAAAGCATATTTAGAATCTATCGCACGTAGTTTTGGCTACTTCTTTGGAAAGGATAAAAAAGTAAGAGTAAATACCATATCGCAATCTCCTACGCCTACAACTGCTGGTAGTGGTGTTAAAGGTTTTGATGGTTTTATTAATTATGCAGAAAAAATGAGTCCTTTGGGGAATGCTACTGCTCAAGACTGTGCAGAGTATACTATGACTTTATTTTCTGATTATACTAAAAAAGTCACTATGCAAAACCTCTTCCATGATGGTGGTTTTTCTAATACCGGCGTAAGCCAAGAAGTGATTGAAAAGTTTTAATCAAATACATCAATAATAATTAATTTAAAGCCTTGTTATTGTGACAAGGCTTTTTTGTTTTTTCGCTTTCGCGAAAGCGAATTATGTTAAATTGTAATGATTAGATGTAAATATTACCTATAAAGTAATGTTAATTATAACAATAATCCTATATTGGTGCTTTTAAAATTAAATCCAAAACGAAATGAAAACAAAATTACTACTAATCGTAGCGTTTTTAGTCTCCTCATTGTCCATAGCGCAATGTGACTACACGCTAGAGCTCACCGATAATTTCGGTAATGAATGGGATTCAGGTGACAACTTAGCTGCAAATGCAGGTGTAGATGTAAGTATAAACGGAGTTGTAACTACCTATTTAGTATTAAACTCTTCTCCAAACACACCAGCAACAACAGTTGTAGAGAATTATACCATTACTGTTAATGATGGCGATGCGATTGAAATTGATTATCGTGCGACATTCTTTCCTGGTGACGCTGGTTTCAGGCTTCTTGATTCAGAAGGTATAGAGGTTTATGCTTCTCCTATAAATCAAGCATCTGCGATGGACCTTTTTGTTGGTACTGCAACTTGTCCTACTTGTTTTGCAGTTACTACGTTAACTACTAATAATATTACGGCTACCGGTGCTGATATTGGTTGGACAGCAACAGGTACAGAATCAGCCTGGGAAGTAGAGTATGGTCCTGTAGGATTTACTCCTGGTACAGGAATTACGGATAATGCAACTTCTAATCCATGGACTATCGATGGATTAATGTCAGAAACAGCATATGATGTCTATGTAAGAGCAGATTGTGGAATGGGCGATATAAGCAGTAATCAAGGTCCTATTAATTTTACAACTACAGAATCTTGTCCGGCACCTACTAACTTTGCTTCTCAAGATGAAACTGCATCTGAAATTCAATTTATTTGGGATGATAATGGTAATAGTAGCACAAACTATGAAGTTAATTATGGTGTGGCTCCTTTCAATCAAGGAGATGCAGGTGGTCAAACTGTTCAAGGTTTCTTTGGGACGTTTGCACAGATAACTGGATTAACTTCTAATACTGAATATTCTTTCTACGTTAGGTACGATTGCGGTATGAGTGATTTTAGTAGCTGGTCAGGTCCTTACACAGCCTCAACTTTACAATCATGTCCAGATATTGAGAATATCGTTTTTAGTAATATCGATCAGACCTCTGTAGATATCGCATGGGATAATGGAGGAACAGAAACTGAATGGGAAATTGAATATGGTCCAGCACCTTTAACTGCTGGTACAGGTACAACTGTAATCGCTAACACTAATCCTTTTACACTTACAGGTTTAATGTCTGGGACATCTTATGATATTTGTGTAACTGCGGTTTGTGCACCTACAGATAGATCAACCCCAGTTTGTGCAGAAGTATTGACACCAGCAGATTATTGTAACGGTGATCAATTAGTAGATAGTGGTGGTCCAACAGGGAATTATTCAGCAAACGAACTAGTTACCTATACAGTGTGTCCTGATAACACAGGAGATGTAGTCTATGTAGAATTTTTAGAATTTATTCTGGAAGATTCATTTGCAGGATGTTGGGATGATTTAACTATTTATGATGGTCCTGATACTAATTCTCCAATCATCTTAACTCCAGGTGGTGATGAAGGCTGGTGCTGGGATGTCACTTCTGGTACGGGAGATTTGACAGGAGAAACACTTATTGGAAAGCTTCCTTCTGGTTGTTTGACTTTTGTTTTTGATTCTGATGGTTCTGGTCAACGAGCTGGTTTTATCGCAGATGTTACTTGTGCTGCGCCTCCTGCTTGTCCAACACCTTTTGATGTTGTTGTTGATGGATCTACACCTACTACTGTAGATTTATCTTGGGAAGCTGGTGGAACTGAAACCGAATGGGATATTGAATATGGTGCAACTGGATTTCTTCCTGGTGACGGGACAGTTGTTAATGCAATGACTAATCCATTTAGTGTTCCAGGCTTGACTCAAAACACTACTTATGATTTTTATATTACCGCAGTTTGCGGTTCTGGTGATGAAAGTTCAGTTGTTGGGCCTATAAGTGGTATAACACAATGTGATGCTGAAACCACGCCATATAGTGAAGATTTTGAAGTTGGTTTTACCCCTACAACATCTGGTTTCCCTGGTGCTGCCGATGCTTTTGTTTCTGAAAACTGCTATTCTACTGATAACTCAAATTATGCATGGGTACTCGCTCCTGGAACTCTGACTGCTTCTGGTGGAACAGGTCCAGCCCCTTCAGTTACAACAGGGAATTATTTTTATGCGGAAGGATCTAACGGTACGGAAAATGATATTGCTGATCTAATAACTCCTCTTTTTGATTCAAGTTCGTTGACAATCCCATCTGTAGGTTTTGACTACCACATGGCTGGTGTTGATATAGGTTCTTTAGAAGTTATAGTGAGAGCATCTGGTGTGGATACCGTTGTTGGGACTATTACAGGAACGCAACAAGTGCTAGATACAGACCCTTATGTAAATTTAAATATCGCCTTAAATGCATTTGCAGGGGAAACTTTTCAAATTATATTTAGAGCAACAAGAGGAGCAGATTTTGCCTCTGATATTGCTATTGATAACGTTACGATAGCAGAGGCTCCGACGTGCCCTTCACCTTTAGGTTTAACTCTAGATGCTTCAACAGCAACTACCTTAGATTTATCTTGGACTAATGGAGGTACAGAAACTGCTTGGGAGATTGAATATGTTGATGCCGGTGAAGCTCAAGGAACAGGAACGATAGTTGCAGCTGCAACAAATCCATTTACGGTAACCGGACTTACATCAAGCACTACTTATGATCTATATTTAAGAGCGGTTTGTGCTGCTGGAGATGAAAGTGTGTGGATAGGTCCTCTTTCTGTGACCACAGATGCCGCTTGTGGCGATGTTGTGTTTGACACAGGTGGTGCTACTGGAGACTTTTCCAATAATGAAAACTATTCTATCACATACCTGCCAGAAAATGCTGGTGACGTTGTGACCTTGACATTTACTGCTTTAGATTTACCTACTACAGATATACTTTCTGTGTATGATGGGTTAGACACAGCAGCACCTGTTTTAGATGCTGATGTTAGGGCTACAGGATTATATAGAGCTACCAACCCAGACGGTGCGCTTACCATACAATTTATTTCTAATGGTTTTACTACAGGTGATGGATGGGAAGCTAACTATACATGTGCTGCGCCACCTACCTGTTTTGAAGTGACAGATATAGATGTAACAAATGTTACCACTACAACTGCAGATATCGCATGGACATCTAATGGTACAGAAATGTTATGGGATGTTGAATTTGTTGAACAAGGAAGTACACCTACGGGAACACCTACAGAATCGGCAACTACAAACCCTTACACCACTTCTTCCTTATCTAGTGGTACTTTTTACGAGGTGTATGTAAGAGCAAATTGTGGAAATGGTGATGTGAGTCTATACACAGGTCCTTTTAGTTTTTCTACAGTACCAGATTATTGTGCAGGAGATTTATTTTTAGATTCTGGTGGAGCATCAGGTCAGTATCAAAATAATGAAACAATCACTTATAATATTTGTCCTGATAATGCTGGTGATGTGGTTTATGTAGATTTCATTTCTAATCAAATGGAAGATTCATTTGCAGGATGTTGGGATGGTTTAACTATTTATGATGGTCCAGACAATACATCTCCTATTATTACGACTCCAAATGGAGCCACGGAATGGTGTTGGGACGATGGATCTGGTACTGGTGATTTAACATTAGAAATTTTAATCGGTACGAGCACATCAGGATGTTTAACTTTTGAATGGTCTTCTGATGGTTCAGGTCAGAGAGATGGATGGGAAGCAAACGTGACGTGTGCTGCGCCACCGTCATGTGATGTACCTACGGATCTTACTTTTAGTGCAGTCAATTCTTCTTCTTTTGACTTTACGTGGACGGATAATGCAAGTGCATCAGAGTTTATAGTGGAGTACAGAGAAACAGGTGCGATGGCTTTTACAACCATAACTCCTAACCCTACAACAAATAGTGTAACTATTTCTTCATTACCTTCAAATACTGAGTATGAAGTATGTGTAACTGCTGTTTGTGATCTTGCTGCAAATGATTTGTCTATGCAAGTATGCGGTACTATTTCTACCACGCCAGATTATTGTGGTGGCGATTTATTTTTAGATTCTGGTGGAGCATCAGGTCAATACCAAAATAATGAAACAATCACTTACAATATTTGTCCTGATAATGCTGGTGATGTAGTTTATGTTGATTTCATTTCTAATCAAATGGAAGATAATTCTTTTTCTGGTAGCTGTTACGATGGTCTAACTATCTATGATGGTCCAGATGCTACTTTCCCAATTATTACAACACCAAATGGAGATAACGAGTGGTGTTGGGACGATGGATCTGGTACTGGTGATTTAACATTAGAAACTTTAATCGGTACGAGCACATCAGGATGTTTAACTTTCGTATGGTCATCTGATGGTTCAAGTCAGAGAGATGGATGGGAAGCAAATGTAACTTGTGCCGCACCTCCGTCATGTGATGTTCCTACGGATCTTTCTTTTAGTGCAGTCAATTCTTCTTCTTTTGACTTTACGTGGACGGATAATGCAAGTGCATCAGAGTTTATAGTGGAGTACAGAGAAACAGGTGCGATGGCTTTTACAACCATAACTCCTAACCCTACAACAAATAGTGTAACTATTTCTTCATTACTTTCAAGTACTGAGTATGAAGTATGTGTAACTGCTGTTTGTGATCTTGCTGCAAATGATTTGTCTATGCAAGTATGCGGTACTATTTCTACCACGCCAGATTATTGTGGTGGCGATTTATTTTTAGATTCTGGTGGAGCATCAGGTCAATACCAAAATAATGAAACAATCACTTACAATATTTGTCCTGATAATGCTGGTGATGTAGTTTATGTTGATTTCATTTCTAATCAAATGGAAGATAATTCTTTTTCTGGTAGCTGTTACGATGGTCTAACTATCTATGATGGTCCAGATGCTACTTTCCCAATTATTACAACACCAAATGGAGATAACGAGTGGTGTTGGGACGATGGATCTGGTACTGGTGATTTAACATTAGAAACTTTAATCGGTACGAGCACATCAGGATGTTTAACTTTCGTATGGTCATCTGATGGTTCAAGTCAGAGAGATGGATGGGAAGCAAATGTAACTTGTGCCGCACCTCCGTCATGTGATGTTCCTACGGATCTTTCTTTT